>CAZMOS010000088.1:8658-15503 GCA_964567945.1 uncultured Lentimicrobiaceae bacterium | reverse complement strand
TTCCTGTGTGTATCTGGTTTTTGTTTTTTATTAAACCGATAGTAATTATTAAGTTTATCAATAGCTTCCTGCTCATGTTTTGTCAAAATACTGTTGGCAAAAATCCTGGGTATATTTTGTCCCCGTTTCAGGTATCCCGATTCTTCAAGTGCAGCAATAGCCGTTTTAACCCTTGTTTCAATTTCCGAAACCGTATCGTCCCAGCCTGCTTTTCGTGCAATTTCCAAAGCTGAGTTTGACACTTTTGACCGAAAGCGTGTCAGGTCTTTTATCGCTTTCCAGACCTGCTGAATTTCCCTGATGTTGAGTTTGGTTTGATTGAGCAGAATGAAATGCTTGCTTAAATCCTCTTCATTGAACAAAACATAACACTCTGCCTCAATACTTTCGTCGCGTCCGGCCCTGCCTGCCTCCTGGATGTAGTTTTCAAGCGAATCGGAGATCTCGTAGTGAATAACCATTCCCACATCTTTCTTATCCACGCCCATACCAAAAGCCGAGGTTGCCACCATGATTTGCACATCGCCATTTATAAAAGCATCCTGATTGGCACTTTTTTCCTGTTTGTCCATTTTACCGTGATATGGCTTTGCCGTGTATCCGTCGTTTGAAAGCCGTTCGGCCAACTGATTTGCTTTTTTTGTACGTGAAACATAAATTATTGCAGGACAATTACGTAAGTCTATCAAATCACGAACAGTATTGTATTTTTCTTCCTCATCGCCTTTGGGATATACCTTAAATTTAAGGTTATGACGGGTTGCGCTGCTTCTGAAAAGCTCTAACTCAATGTTTAATTTTTCTTTGAAATAATTCTTGATATCTTCAATTACATTCTGTTTGGCAGTTGCCGTAAAACAGGAAACAGGGATATCATCCTCCAGATTTTTCCGCTCTTTTATCGATTTGATAAAATCGCCAATGTATAAATAATCAACCCTGAAATCCTGTCCCCATGCAGAAAAGCAATGGGCCTCATCTATCACGAAACGGACAATGTTACGACCAAGCAAAAGGTGTTCGATTGTTCGTGAACGAAGCGATTCGGGGGAGATATACAACAGGGAAGCAGAGCCTTCGGAAACTCTTTCAAATGACTTTGCACGCTCTATGGGGTCTAACAACCCGTTAATGGTAGCTGCATCAACAATTCCTTGCCTTTCAAGATTATCCACCTGGTCCTTCATCAACGATTGCAGGGGGGAAATGACCACGGTCAATCCTTTTACACTTTCTCCCTGCATCAAAGCAGGCAATTGAAAGGTCAGGGATTTACCGCCCCCGGTTGGAAAAATGGCCAATAATGATTTATGGTTTATCGCAGCTTGAGCGGCTTTTTCCTGTAAAGGTTCTCCATTATAGGTTCTGAAATTTTCAAAATGAAAAATACGTTTTAATCCGGAATGAATATCCAATGATTTATTACAATAATCGCACCCCGTTACACAATGATTATCCCGCAACAAATACATAACCCGTTGTACATCCGGAAATTGTTTCAACACCCAGGGCGGGGTTATGGAATATTTATCATGGACATCAATAAGCGATAGGCGATAAGCTAATTCTACAGGATTTTGTGCTATGATGGCCTGCAAATTGCAATTGTTGCATATCGAATCCTTAAAACGACTCAATATAACCTTCCCGATATTATCATTTACAGCAGAGTAACCTATATAATTAAAAAATCCGGCAAATTCCTTTTGTTTATGTAAAAGATGAAAATAGATTTGTTTCAATTCATCATCCAGATTATTGAATGCATTGACTTCGTCATAAAACAGATCTCTTGCTTTTATTGCATCATTTAAAGGATTGTTTAATTCATCCGTTTGCAGTTTATCATCTTTCAAAAGTCGGTGGTATGGCTTTGCCGGGAACAAGAGGGGTGATAAAAAGAGGGTATCTATCAACAGAAAACTTGATAAATCAACATGTTTACCCAGATATTTAGCGTCAAAGTTTATGATATTATGTCCGCATAAATAATCCGAATCAATAATAAACTTCTTAAAATTCTCAAGATTATTAGAATGAAACGTTTGTCCATAAGAATTTATTGAACCAATATCCTGAATCCTTTTTGATTGCAGGCCTATTTCCGTATCTATAAAAGTTATTGGTTTCATCTGCTGATTTTTCTTTTTTCCATACACCACAACATTTAAGTATATGCAAAATTATTTTTTCTATGAAACGGGTTTATGTTCCTTTATTTGATTTAACTCTCCCTCACCCCATTTCACCCCGCAAAAATATCCCTGCCTTTTCGAACAATACCCGACATCCAATGTCCGGTCGGGCAGAAAATCATTGAGAGATGTTAAAATCTGCTGGTTCCGGAAGATGCTTTTTCCCACTTCAACATTCAATATTCAACTTCGATAAATTCAATTTTATCACAACAATTCCCTTATACCCCTATACCATTATACCCCCTAAAGTTAATTGTTATTGGAAAATGGTTATTGGTTAATGAAAAATGTTCAAAGGAACAGAACCCGCACCCTGTACCCCGCATCCCGAGCTGTAACACTCTTCCAGGACCTGCGGACTCTGGAAGGTGTTTCCGCCACCCCGCACCCTGCACCCCGCAAGACTTCAACATTCAAAATGAATTATTCCCTGGCATACTCCCTTCACAAACGGTCGAAGGCCATACGGCTTTGCTACGCTTCAGACGTCCGTAAAATCACAAATCATTAATCACAATCCATTCCCCTTTCAATAAAACCTGTCAGGTTGCACCCGCACAGGCCTGTTGAAACCTGACAGGTTATAACTTGCGCACCACAGTCAAATCAAACCCCTCCAGCATCTGTCTTGCTTTGTCCATATCTTCGGTGAAACCCAGCATCATACCGCCGCCACCGGAACCACAAAGTTTCAGGTAAAAGTCTCCGGAAGAAAGGCCTTTTTCCCAGGCATCAGTCAACTGCTCAGGAACCATCGGCTGAAAGTGTGAAAGGGTAAAACGCGAAAGTTCCCTGACCTGCGGCAACAAATCACCGGTGTCACCGGAAAGAAACGCCCGGATACAACTGTTGTTCAGGGGAATAAACTCATTCTTCACTTTATTGCAAAAACTATCTTCTCTGCATTTATCCATAAACCATCTGACGAGCGGTTGTGTTTTGCCCGTAACACCGGAATCAAGCAGGAAAACAGCAGCTTTACTCCGGTCTTTTTCTTCCGGCAGGCTGACTGCTTTCAGTTTGTCTTTTCCCTCAATCAGGATGGCATCCTGCAAATAGCTGACCAGCGGGTCAAGGCCGGAGCTGGTGCCGTGAAAATAAGATTCCAGTTGGGAGAATTGCTGTTTTAAAGTGAGCAGTTCGGTAGTAGTCAGGTTACCGTGAACAGGAATCGGATTTTCTGCATAATGGTGATAAAGTGCCGCCACAAGGGCTCCCGAGCTGCCCAGCCCGTAACTGATGGGAAGGGTGCTTTCAAAGGCAAGCCCCTGAACAATATCCCGTTCCAGTTCATCCAGCCGGAGCTTGCATTTGAGTTCATTGCTTGCTGCCAGTTGTTTCAGGTGAGAAAAATATTTATTCAGATATTCACCGGAAAAATAAAAAACCGTATTGTTTTTTGTGCCTGGATGAAAGGTTAACCGCCCGTATTTCCGGTTGTACGGAATACTCAGTGCCCACGAACCGAACATCAGCACGTATTCGCCGAACATCAGTATCTTCCCACTGAACTTTTTATCCTCATTATTCATCTTTCATCTTTTATCTTATCTTCTCCGGTCCTTCCCCCACTTCATCCTCAATGTAAGCGGCATCAGTAAGAAACTGTTTCAGATCATTTTCAACAAAAGATATCACCTTATCCCGGTAAGCAGCAGGGTAGAGCAAATGCACATTGGGACCCGCATCCAGCGTGAAGCTGACGGGAATGTTTCCCGTTTCCCTGAAATCAAAAATCCGTTCAATGACATGCAACGTGTTGGGTTTCATCAGTATGTAGTAAGGATCGGAAGTCATCATCATCGCGTGCAGGGTCAGCGCTTCCGATTCGGTTATGCGGATGAAAGTGGTCAGATCACCATGCCCCATCGCTACAAGCAGGTTTTTCAGATTTTTGCGGGCCTGTTCAAATTTTTGCTGTGCAAAAGGGTGGCCGTTCATCAGCCCGTGTCCCGCCCGGCTGGAAACCTTTTTCTGCCCTTTGTCCACCAGCAGGATGGTATCCCTGTAAGTAAGAAAATCCTGATGAATATCCTGCCGCACGGGAAAAGCATACAGGTCGGATGTGCCCGGCAGGACGTCCGTTTCTCCCCAGATTGTAATTCCGCCGTAAACCGACCGGCAGGCGCTCCCGGAACCCAGCCGCGCAACATAAGATGCTTTCCTGAAAAATTCATCGTCACCGGGGAAAGTATTGAAATATTTTCGTTCAATATCACACAGGATAAGCGCCAGGGCGCACATCCCCGAAGCCGAGGAAGCAATGCCTGCCGAATGGGGAAAGGTGTTTTTCGAGCGGATGATAAATTTTAACTGACCAAGAAAAGGGAAGGTATTTTTCAGCCCCTCAAACCAGGTTTTTGTTTTCTTTTCAAATGGCTCATTCCGCTCACCGTCGAAATAAAAAGTGACTTCCGGCCCCTTTTTATCCGCCGGCATATATTCCGCTACGGTTTCCGTATAGGAATTTATAAGTGTAAAGCTGATTGACGGATTTTGCGGCAACTGCACCGGTTTTTTACCCCAGTATTTCACAAGCGCAATGTTGGACGGGCTTCTCCAGCCGGTGCTACCGGAAGGTATCTCTCTCCGGAATTTCAGCTCCGGGTTCAGGTAAAGGTCAGTGGACGGATTGCGGGTCATTTCCCGTCAAAGATAAAAGAAAAATAAAAAATCTGATCCTGTGCGAATTTTCTTTTGAACTTTGAAAAGATCTCCACGTTTCCGCAACAGACCGTTTGTAATAATAAGGAAATAAATGTAATATTGCATTTACACAGACGTTGGCGGCTAACTAACCTGAATAATTAATTATATGTCATTCTTTTTACCCCGTCCTTTAGGGCGGGGGCTATAAAAATCAATATTCCAGAAGCTTTAACCATAAGCCCACTCCGAAAATTCAAAATTAGAAAATAGCCACCAAGTCGCCAAGACACGAAGATACACAAAGAGGTGATAATAATTTATTTGGGCTTGGTGTACTTTTGTGTCTTTCTGTCTTTGTGGCGAGATATTTACTTTTCGGGGTGGGATCAGCCATTAATCGTCAAAAAATTAACAGCTAAATCCGGATGTTTTTACATCATCTATCCCTCCCTCGTCCGCGATTGTGTCAAAAGAATTTCCTGGTAATAACAAAAACCGCTGTGATCGCCGCCCCGCTGCCTGCCAAATTTGCCAACGTTCAGGCGGGCATGAACAAAACAATATGACTCTGGAAAAACTATTCAATTTTTTTGAGGATATACTCTTTTAATATACATTTGCAATATACTAATCATATTGCTATGAAAAATGTATCGTTAAAAATAGATGATTCGGTTTTCAGGGAAACTGAAAAAATCCTTTCCGTGATCAAAAAACCCCGAAACAGGTATATTAATGAGGCCATTGCTTTTTATAACCGTTTGCAACAAAGGGAAATCCTGGAAAAAAAATTAAAAAAAGAATCCGAACTGGTGAAAAAGGATTCTATGGCTGTACTTCGTGAATTTGAAAACATTGATTATGCAGATTAAGCAATTTGAAATCTGGATCGCAGATTTAAATCCGCAGATCGGGACAGAAACGGGAAAAACAAGACCCGTAGTCATTGTTCAGACCGATCTGCTTAACAAGATTCCACACCCTTCCACCATTATTTGTCCGATAACAACAAATGTAAAGAAAGACGCTGAAGTTTTAAGAGTCCACCTGATAAAGGGAACCGCAAATCTGGACCATGATTGTGATATCATGATTGACCAGCTTCGTGCCATTGATAACAAAAGACTTATCAAAAAGTTAGGTACTTTACCGAAGGACATTATTGATTATGTGAAAGAAAATATTCAGATCGTTTTGGACTTATAATTGTCGCGCCCCTCATCCGCGAATGCGCGAATGATTTGAATCTTATGAATAAAAACTTCACCCGAACGGAACCTACCTACGGGTCTTATAATTGGAATTTTTTGTTGTTTGGAACTTGTTTGAAATTTGGTGTTTGTATTTTGGAATTTTACATATTAGGGGCAACGCCCCGCCACGTAGCAAAACAGGCCGCAATGCAGTGAAGGCCTGTTATAAAAAAAGAAAGCGACAAGCTCTGAAAGAGCGACCGGTGAACACCCGGTTAAAATGTAGAAACTACACGAAAGGACTCTTGCAACAGGTAGTAATGTATAATATTGTCAGCGAGGACGCTGACAGCAGGGGAACACAATATCATCATCCATCACATTCACGCCGCGATCGCCGCGCCGCCGCGTGAAAAAATCAAACCCATTCAGCCCGGAAACACCTCCCGCGTACCAGTTACCTATCAAAGGATCAAATTGAATATAAACCCCACTGCCATAATGCCCGCTGCGACAATGGCCACAAAAACAATGATCAACTGCCATTTGAGCACTTTTTTCAGGATGATGATCTCAGGCAGCGACAAGGCGATCACCGACATCATAAAAGCCAGGGCCGTTCCCAGCGACACCCCTTTTTCAATGAGCACACTGACAATGGGAATGATTCCGGCGGCATTGGAATACATCGGCACACCCATCATTATGGCCAGCGGCACACCGTACCAGTTTTGTTTTCCCAGAAAACCGGCCATGAGATCTTCCGGCACATAGCCGTGAATCCCCGCCCCAACGGCAATACCTA
>CAZMOS010000088.1:0-8558 GCA_964567945.1 uncultured Lentimicrobiaceae bacterium | reverse complement strand
GCCATGAGATCTTCCGGCACATAGCCGTGAATCCCCGCCCCAACGGCAATACCTATGATGATGTATATCCATATCTTCCCGACGATCTCTTTCACGACAATATAGCCGCTGTCAATTCTTTTTACAAAAGGTGTTTTCTTTTCTTCAATATTGTCCATCTGCCCGGATTTGACCTGCCAGGCCCAGTCGGCCACATATTTTTCCAGTTTCAGCTTGCCGATGATCCATCCCGAAACAATGGCGATACATAATCCCGTGAAGATGTAAATGAGCATCACTTTCCAGCCGAACATACCGAGGAGCAACACCACAGCCACTTCATTGATCATCGGCGCAGCGATCAAAAATGAAAAGGTCACGCCCAGGGGAACGCCGGCTTCGATAAATCCCAGGAACAACGGAATGGCCGAACAGGAACAAAACGGTGTAAATATGCCCAAAACCCCGGCCATCACATTTCCGGTAAACAGCGATTTTCCTTCCAGGACTTTCCGTGTCTTTTCAGGTGTAAAGTACGTCCTGACAATACCCACGGCAAAGATGATGAGTACCAGCAACAACATCACTTTCGGCACTTCAAAGACGAAAAACCGAACGGCTTCGGTGAGGTGTGTCCCCGGAGTCATCCCGAACAAGGTGAACACGATGAAATCGGCAGCCTGCTGCAGGTTCAGGTAAATGAAAACCCATACAGCCAGCAGCACAACCGGCAGCAGCAACTGCCCGGCGGGGGATTTATGTATCGCCAGTATTTTTTCAGTCATTATTTTGGTTTGGGAAAAGTTATCTCATCCTTGTTGTATTCCGAACAGGGAATACATACTTTTTTTCCGTCCTTTACCCGCAGATAGCGTTCAAAAATATATTCGCCGCAAACTTCACATTTTGATTTTGCAAATGAACCTTTTACCGGTTTGTATTCAAAACCGGGGAGCATAGTCACATTGAACAGTTCTTCATTTGTGGCATTTAACACCATCTTAATGATATCACTACGCACTTCTTCGGGAATTTCAGAAGGTTCGATACCTTTTTTGCGGTATTTAAAAAATTCGTGTGGCGCCAGCGTGTCGGCAAATTCATTTTTCAAAGCAATACGCACAGCGCCTTTTCCGGGATACCAGAAAATGGCGGCCACTTTTCCGTAATATAGTTTTTCGATAAGTCCTTTCCCAAAGGTAGCGGCAGTGGAGGCCATAATGCCGTCCTGCATACATCCCTGCGGGTGGCCGATACCCATTTCCGAAAATACGTGCATGTCGTGGTTGAGCGATTTGCCCACACCCAGTTTCTCCATAGCCAATGTACCCATACGATAACCGATGGGCATAAAAGGACATCTGTGGCCGTGAAACTCAAATGCCCAGTCTGGAATTTTAAACATAATATCTGAATTTAATTTAAGATGTTATTGAATAATATTTATTGTTGTCCCTTGTTTTAAAATTATCAAGCTTCATTTATTGTTCCTTTATGCTTATCGAAATATTTACCCATAAATATTCCAACGACAATAAAAACCGGAACTGATAATATCAATCTGAGCAAAGAAAATTTTAATCCGAGAAACCCTATCTCAAAAGTCAACATTGGCACTTTTGCCATTGAGTATGAACTTAAATAGATAAAAATATTTACCGATGAGGTGCCTTTCTTTTTCAAAACATAAGCTACCGGGAAAGCAGCGTAAAGCGGTCCGGCCTGAACAAAAGCAAGGAGCATAACCAATAAAACACCCTTGATCCCGGAAGATTTGCCGATGTGTTTTTGAACTTTCTCTTTTGATACCCACACATCAAAAAGTCCTATCAAAATAAACATCACAGGAAGTGCGATGATCATCTCTTTTGAAAATGCCCAAAAGTTTTTCTTGAAAATTTCAATGCCCGGAACAAAATGAAAGAATAATGAATATCCTGTAAACAAGGTAAACACTATGATTACCGAAAAATCGAACTTATATTTTTTAAGATTTTTATTCAAGCCGAATAATTTAAGATCAGTGCCATAATAATTCCAACCACTAAAGCCCCTGCAAAGCTCAGGGCATTTCGCATTAAAGTCACTTTTAGACCAAAATATCTTTTCTCAATAGGAATGGTTAAAATGCCTACCATCTTAAGCGTTGTGATAAAAACAGCGATAACCGACAAGGCAACTCCCGATTTTACGAGTATGCCTGCCAAAGGGTATGCAATAAATCCCGGCAGGATAGCGACAGCACCAAGAATTGCAGCCGAAAAATATGCGCCAATTCCGGCATCTGCGCCCAGATATTCCATTAATACTTTATCGGAAACAAAATACAAAACAATACTGATCAGTATGATAACCGATAAAAGAGTGGGCAAAATATTAATGAACTGCTTTAGCCCTTTTTTTATTCCTTCCCACGTTTTCTTTTTGTCGAAAAAGAATGAAACGATGGTTAATATTACCGTTATTATTATGATGTAAATCACGATTTATGATTTATTAATTTCTGATAACCAAATGCAAACAGCCTTTCGAAACTAATGTTTAGTTTGTTTGCATTTTTATGACTTTCTATATCCTTTTTTATTTCCGACTTGAAGATTCTTCCTTTCTCTTCTGATAGTGCGGAAGTAAACATATTTAAACCTGCTGAATCGAAAGAATTATAAAGATTGAGGCTGTTGCCATAATTATAATCTGTTGTTTTTACATATACTTTAACTTGTTCAAAGTTATACTGTTCCAACAAACTTCTAAAATCGTCCGAAGTCGGTACATACCAGGGGAATTCCCAATTATCTTTCATTTGTTTATGTGTCTTTTGTTAATGGTACCTTTCAACGTACAGGCCCTGTCCAGGGTATTGGTGATAGTCCCGAATTTCAGGATGTTTTTGTGCCAGTTGGTTAATTTTCGATCATCAACATCCGTATCAATTTCCAGGCGGTATGAAATTTCTTTCATAAAGGGCGGGGTGTCGTTGCGGATCCCGTGTACGACAACACTTGCCTTTCTATACGGATAATGCAGCATTTCGGAATAGCGCTGAACGTTCTTCAAAATACACGCTGCCAAAGAGGTGAGTAATAACTCCGCCGGATTGGGCAGGGTGTCGTCCCTGCCGCTGGTGGCATCAAATTTTATCTCCAGCTTGTTGGCAACAGCAGTGGACTTCCCCCCGGTTTCCGATACGGCTTTTATCTCATATTCAAGCATTGTCTTCCTTTTTGTCGGAATAGATAAATTCATACAAATTGTCTGCATCACCGCCAAGCAGCAGTGAATTAAAGGTGATCATGCCGTCGGACAGGAACTTCACATTAAAGCCCTGTGTTTTCAGGTAATGCATAGCAATGTTCGACCGGATGTTATGCGGGCAGGCCGTAACGATCAGTTTTTCACGGTCCAGTTCATCCAGCCGGTCAGGCAGTTCATTCAGGGGGATGTTTTTAAAGATCCCTGTGTTCCATATCTCGTATTCCTCCCTGAACCGGATATCAATCACCTGAACCGTGCCCGAAGGAAGTAATTCGATTAATTTTTTACTGCTCATTTTCATAGCAGGAATTGACGGATAATCAAAATTTCTGATATACTCTTCAAATGTTATCATTGTTATACATTTATATTTAATAATTATGAAACGGGTCTGAAAAAGCCAGTGCTTCCGCTTCTTTTCTTTTCATCATGGCCAGTGCGTTTTTTTCACGTGAATTCCGGATGGCTTTTTTACCCAAGTGATCCAGATATTCGCAAATGGGATAGAAATCCGAAAAGGGAAAACCGAGAACGGCTTCACTGGGTTTGATGTCCGTTGCATCGCGGCAACCGTAGCACCCGTAATTCAAATTCATTTTTTGTTGTTTATAGGGGATAATGGTCGTGTCAACGCAGGTGGCCTGAAGGATGGCCGTGGAACTTTCGATGCGCCGTCCCCCTTTTGAATTCAAATAAGCCAGCGAAACCCACATCAGTTTTTCGGTTTCATCTTCCATGATCACCACATCGGGTTCCAGGTCGGCTTTTTCGAGGGGAAAAAGATAAATGGCGCCGATTTCACCGGTATCAAACCGTTCCATTCCCCTGAACATTTCAACGCCTGTGTTTTCTTCACGAGTAATACCGAACCCCACCAGGCCTTTTCCCGTTTCCAGTCCTTTCGGTAAGGGTTTAAAGCCGAAGGCAGAAGCTGCTGCGGGACAATTTATACCATCGGTATCAATCCAAACGCGTTCCCCGTGCCGTGCTTTCATTAATGCCTGGCAATAGCGGTGACTCTTCAATTGTTTAACCCCGTCGGGTATGGAACCCATTGTTTTAAAAAATTTAACACCCACCGGGCTTGTGCACATCTGTAAAAGGTCTTTAACAGATCTTGCCTGCTGTTGAAGTTTTTTCATGATTCTGTTCTGTAATTTACTTTATTTGTCAAAAAGTACCACTTCATTTTTTGCAGAAGGACGGCCGTTACCTGTTAGGTACATTTTTGAGGTCGTCCACAATTTTATGTGCAATCCTGATCACGTCATTTTCGTTGAAATCCAAAGAAGGCAGTTTGTCCACACCTTCTTTGGCAATGGTAATTTCGTAACTGGGATCAATTTTTAATTTTTCAACGATCTTCGATGCACATCTGTTAGCGCAACCATTGATGATGACCAGCCGCTTTGCGTTTTGTGCAATTTTCACGTGCGGCTTCGATTCGGCAGCTACTGCCGACAAACAGCACATTCGGGCATCTTTTTGTTCTTTGGTCAGTTTTACGGCCACTTCATGTCCAACCTGACCAACTGTGGCAGCGCCGTCACACGCTAAGATAATGTCCAGCTTTTCCGGCTCGACGTTACATTTCGGTAACAATTTAATTTCTTCTGACATGACAAACCTCCTTTTTATTGATTATTTTTAAATAAGACCTGATACTAATGTTTTTTTATTTTATTTTTCCACTTCACTGTTTACAGTCTTTTCTTTTGCTTTTCTGATGTCTTCTTTAGTAATGTATTGTGGATTCTGAAGGCTGTCCAACAGGTCCTTTTTCTCAGGAAAAAACCCGGCCATCACCGGTTTGCCGTTCAGATAAGTCAGTGGGAATATCCTGTCGCCAAACTGCTGAAAACCGTACCCGGCTATTTCATCTGTTTCCCATTCATCCTCCATTATATCTTTGATATTTAACCGGATATCCGGATTGCTTTCAAACCAGACTTTGGTCAGTTCATTCAGTTCGCGTGCACTGTAGGTTGAACAACAACCTTTCAGACCGTCTTTTAAGATAATTTCAAAATCGTTCATAATCATTTATTTAATGCCTTGTTTGCTCAAAACTTTCTGCACTTTATCAAAAGGGAAATATCCCTCGTGACGGTAATATTCTTTTCCATCTTTGTCCAAAAAGACTTGTGTCGGGATCAGATGGATCTTATATTGTTCACCGTAGGGTTTGCCTTCACGGGTCCATACATCATAAAATATTACCCTGACCTGATCGCCGTAATTGCTTCTGATGCTGTCCATCACGCTCTGCATTTTCTGGCAGGGGATGCACCGCACCGAGCCCAGTTCGATGAAAGTTACTTTGGGTTTTTCATCCGCTGTTTTTCCTGTTATTGAGTTGCAGACATTGGTCGTAAATAACGTAAGAACAACGGCAGCAACACTGATTATTTTATTCATGTTTAAATCTCATAAATGTTTTAATTCATTATCAATTTCATTTTTTAAATCCCTGATAAACTTTTCCATGTCGGAGCTGTTCAGAAAAGCAAAATCGGTCAGATTTATTTTTTTCGATGTTCCGTTATGGATCACATTCAGAAACAACGCGCTTCCGAAGGCTTCATATTCTTCGGATACCGGATAATTTTCTTCCTTATCCACATTGTATGTTTGAAAAGTGATGGTGCTGTCATTTAGTTCTTTCTGAAAATAGGTGTTTAAAGTATATCTTGTAAATTTTTCAATATCAAGGCAGGCCCGGCACCGGTGTTCTGCATGAAAATAGATCACTTCAATTTTGTTTTTCGACAAGTCCGTTTTCCCTGTAGTTTGCTTTGCCGGTGAAGGCCCTCCGCAGGAATAAAGGATGGTTGAAAGTGACAATACAATTAAATAGATTTGGCTTTTCATTTCTTTAGGTTTTAAGGATTTACGGAATAAAAAATATGGATATATAATACAATCCGACACCGATAAACACAACGGCAACCACCCGCCGGAACCACAGTTCAAATATTTTCACTTTGTTATAGACAGTACCTACGCTACCAACTGTAAAGGCAACCACCCAGGCAAACAGGATGACAGGCAACCCGGTGGCAATGGCAAAAACAACCGGCAGATACAATCCCGAAGCGCTGGAAATGGTCATGGGAATGAGCATCCCGAAATAAAGTACTCCGCTGTACGGACAAAAAGCAAGGGCGAAAACAATCCCCAGCAGCAGGACACCCCAAAACCCCGACCGGCTCTTTTTCTCCATCATTTCGGTTAATTTTCCCAACCCCGGGAATTTGATCCGAATAACATCCAGCATCAGCAGGCCGATAACAAACAGCAAGGGCCCCAGGATCTTTTCACCCCAGTTTTGAAAAAACCAGGCAATTCGAAATTGACTGGCTCCAAAATAAAACAACAACCCCAAGGTGGTGTACGAAATGGCCCGGCCCAGCGTGTATATCAGGCCGTTGACAAAGACTTTCAGTTTGTCTTCGATCTCTTTGCTGATGAACGCAATGGCTGTGATGTTGGTTGCCAGCGGACACGGACTCACCGAAGTCATCAATCCCAGCACAAATGCCGTGATAAACGGAAACCGGGCATTTTCGAGTATGGATTGCAGAAGCTCCATAATTTCTTTTATTTCACAAGAAGGGTTTTCAGTTCTTTTGACGAAGGCACCCTGCCTTTGAGGATAACCTGTTCATTCACTACCAGCGCCGGAGTGGTCATTACGCCGTATTTCATAATGTCCACAATGTCTTCCACTTTGGAAATATCGGCTTTTAAACCTTCTTCCTTTACTACCTGATAGGTCAGCCTTTCAAGTTTCCTGCAATTGACGCAACCTGTTCCTAAAATTTTTATTTCCATTTTTTAAAGTTTTAATTTTATCATTTCGTATTTCGCAAAACAACGAACATTGTTTTCAAAAAATTTTATATATTAAACAATTCGCCAAACAAATTTTTGGCTTCTTCCCAGTTTTTACGGTTCAGGCAATATTTGATCTTCGGGGCTTCAATTTCTCCCTGGATCAGTCCTGCATTTTTCAGTTCTTTCAGATGTTGCGAAAGGGTGGATTTGGCAATGGACAGGTCATCCGTAAGGTCGCCACTGTAGCAACACGACTGGCTGGACAGCAGTTGCACAACATACATACGCACCGGATGGCCCAATGCCTTGGCATAGCGCGCGGCCCTGATCTGCTTGTCGGTAATTGCCTCTTTCTTTTTATTGATAAAAATCATTGTTCGTATTTTACCGAACAAAAGTACAAACTCTTTTGAAATGTGCAAATGTTTTTTATATATTTTAACATCAATCAACTTTTCAGCAAGAGCGTGTTTTACATTTGAATTTGTCCATTACAAAATTAATTATGTCTGCTTCGGAGTTAAAACACAACTTATTACGAAATAAAAATCTACATTTGTATAGTAATGAAAATAAATTCTAACATAAAAAAGATTTTAAAAGTTGCGCTATACACCTCGCCATTAATAGGAATATTGGCTATTACCCCAATATTCATTATAAGGGCTGTGCCTTATAATTTGTATCCGCGGTCTGTTCTATCGATTTCACTCATCATTTTTTTTGCGTGGGTGATTAATATTTTCATTATTTATTTCTGGGACAGATTTGAATTTAAGAAAGTATCTTTCAAAATATTAAGATACTTTTTAAGCTATTTATTATCGGTTTCTTTTATTATGGTCTTTATGATACTGCGTAAAATAATTTTTTCCGGGATTTATTCAACCTGTGAAATAAACCAGTCACATTCTCCTTATGCAACTATTGTTATGGCCATTTCCCTAAATACTGTTATTTTAATTGTACTTGATTTAATCTTGATTAAAGAGAAAAAGACAAAAATTGAAATTGAGAATGCTCAGTTGAAATTAAAAAACAGCGAAGCTTTATATCAACAGTTAAAACAACAAATTCATCCACATTTTTTGTTTAACTCCTTAAATACGCTCAAATCTCTTATAAAGAAATCACCTGATATTGCAGAAGATTACCTTATCAAGTTGACGGACTTTCTGAGAATATCTGTTTCAGCGGAAAATGACAATAAAATAAAGATTAAAGATGAATTGAAGTTATGCCTTGATTATCTGGATATGCAGAAAACGCGTTACGGTGCATCTTTACAGTTTAGCACAGATATTCCTGAAACAATATACGAAACCGGATTTGTTCCTGTATTTTCACTTCAATTATTATCTGAAAACGCAATCAAACATAATGCTTTAACCGATGAATCACCTTTAAAAATAAAAATTAAGTATGCCGAAGGCAGAATAACGGTCACCAATAACCTGCAACCAAAATTAACTACTGAAGCTTCAACC
>CAZMOS010000087.1:0-15555 GCA_964567945.1 uncultured Lentimicrobiaceae bacterium | reverse complement strand
ATACATAGCATTTCCGGAATTGCCTTAACAGTTAATTATATATTTTATTTGTTTGGTAACTATTTTACATCAAACGGAAAATATTATAAATGCCCTTTACCCGGCATGTTAAACCGTATTGCCAAACAATTCAGATATTATTCTTATGGGATTTTTAAAAAAGAAGACCCTCCGTTTCCCATTACAGCTGACAGGAAATTTAATCCGTTGCAGAAATTATGCTATGTAATTGTCATGTACCTGTTCATGCCATTACTCATTATTACCGGGGCAGCACTTTTTTTTCCTGATTATATTCCTACGGAGATCTTTTCACGTAGCGGAATACATTTGACAGATTTAATTCATATCACTGTCGGGTTTATCCTGTCAATGTTCATGATTGTACATATTTATTTATGTACTATTGGAAAAACACCATTATCTAACTATAAAAGTATGATAAACGGGTGGCATTAACATTTAAAAGAGTAAGAATATTTAAGATAAATATCGCGTTTAAATAACATAAAAAATAATATATGAGTGGGCACAAGGAATATTCATTTTACCTGATAAAATTTTTTATTGTTATTTTTCTTTTCAGTTTCAATGGTTTACTCGCACAATCTGATGAAGACTGCATGATGTGTCACGAGGATGCCGAATTAACCGCTGTGAGAAACGGCAAAACGGTTTCCATGTTTGTCAGAAAAGAGATACTTGCCCGCTCGGTACACAAAAATGTTCGGTGTATAGAATGTCACGATGACGTAAATACGGAAGAATATTTGCATGCAGACCAGCAAAAGAAATTGAAACCTGTTGATTGCGGCCGCTGCCACAAAACAACCACAATGCAATATGATGCAGGTATTCATGGACAGGCTTTGAAGTTAGATGAACCTTATGCCCCCGACTGCAAAGAGTGCCACGGTACACATAACGTGCTTTCGAGCGGGAACCCCAATTCGAGAACCTACAAAATGAACATCCCCATTTTGTGCGGTAAATGCCATAAAGAAGGTGCACCTGTTGCACGGATTTACAACATTAACGAGCACAATATCGTTGAGAATTACAGCCAGGGCATACATGGAAAAGGTCTCTATCAGAGCGGGCTGCTGGTAACCGCAACCTGTAATGACTGTCATAACAGTCACCTGATCCTTCCGCATGAAAGCCCCAACTCATCAATTAATCCGAAGCGAATAGCACGAACCTGCATGAAGTGCCACATCCAAATTGAGAAAACACACAAAAAAGTAATCAAAAGCGAACTATGGGAAAAGAAACCAAACACCATTCCTTCATGTACCGATTGCCACCCGCCACACAAGGTTGAATACCAGAAAATTGAAGAAATAGTTCCCAACAAAGCCTGCTTGAAATGTCACCTCACAAACACTGAAAAAGGTGAATACCTGATCGGAAGCAAAGGCGACACGCTGAGCATCAACCTGGAACACCTGACCAATTCGGTACATCGTAACATTCAATGTGCAAAATGTCATGCCGTGACATCAAAAAATAAAGTGCGGCCTTGCAAGAACATTGACCGCGTGGATTGCTCAAACTGCCATGTGGAAGTTTCCAACGAATATTTTACAAGTGGCCACGGGAAAGCATATTTAAACAAAAAGGAAGAAGCCCCTTATTGTACTGACTGCCACGGAACACACCAAATCCGGTCGAGGTTTGACGACACTTCGCCAACTTACCGGGCTGAGATCCCTGCACTTTGCGGAAGATGCCACAAAACCAACGGTGAGGCAAACAAAATTGCCGATTTAAAAGAAATAAACGCTTACTACGACTATTCAACCAGTATTCACGGTAAAGGATTGTATCAACAGGGTTTGCTGGTAAGTGCAGTTTGTACCGATTGTCATACTACACATCATGAATTAAAGGAAAGTGATTCCCTGTCTTCAGTGTATCCAAAAAATGTCCCCGGTACCTGTGCAAAATGCCATAAAAGCATCTATGATAAATACATTACCAGTGTTCATTCAATCCTTAATAAAAATAAAGATAAATCCAAAACATACCCTACTTGTGCAACATGTCACTCACCGCACATGATTAGTGAAACGGACAGGGATAAATTTATGACGGAGATCACTGTACAGTGTGGTTCCTGTCATAAAAAACTGGCTTCCACTTACAAGGATACCTATCATGGTAAGGCCTACCTGCTGGGCGACCTGAATGCTGCACGCTGTTCGGACTGCCACGGGGCTCATAATATTTTAAAGGTGGACAATCCCAATTCGATGGTTGGTTATAAAAATATCGTAAACACTTGTAAAAAATGTCACAGTAGTGCCACGCTGGAGTTTACGGGCTACCTTACTCACGCCACACACAACGACAATCCGGTGCTGTACTGGTCGTTCTGGGGGATGACTTCCCTACTCATAGTTGTCTTTGGTTTTTTCGGATTGCACACTCTTATCTGGCTGCCACGTTCACTCAAACAGCGAAAAATTAATAAACACCGTATTCCGACCGGGCGGGCCAAGTATTATAGACGGTTCAACAAACGCCAGAGGTTTACTCACATTTTGGTAATTCTCAGTTTCCTATTGCTGGCTTTAACGGGCATGACCCTGAAGTTTGCCCACATGGAGTGGGCCTCCTGGCTGGCCAACATGTTGGGAGGAGTTAAATCGGCCGGAGCCATACATCGTTTTGCTGCCGTCATCACATTTGGCTATTTTGCTTTTCACTTATCCACTCTTTTCCAGTTGAGGGCCAAAGAAGGTATCAATGCAAAAGAATTTATTTTCGGCAAAAACTCACTTATGTTCAACAAACAAGACATAAAAGACATGATAGCTTCGTTTAAATGGTTCTTCGGTAAAGGCCCGCGACCTGAATACGGCCGCTGGACCTACTGGGAAAAATTTGACTACTTTGCTGTCTTCTGGGGAGTGGCCGTTATTGGCTTTTCCGGGTTAATCCTCTGGTTTCCTGAATTTTTCACGCATTTTATCCCGGGCTGGGCAATCAATGTTGCTCAAATTATCCATAGTGACGAAGCCCTGCTGGCTGTGGGATTTATTTTTACCATTCATTTCTTTAATACCCATCTGCGTCCCGAATCATTCCCGTTGGATCCTGTAATATTTACGGGTTATGTGCCTCTTGACGAATATAAAAAAGACAGGCCGCGTGAGTATAAGGAACTGGTAGAATCGGGAAAACTGGATAAAGTAGTGGTTGAAAGAGAAATATCAGAGCCCTGGATGAAAACAGTACGGTTCTTCGGGTTTTTGTTTTTGTCCCTGGGAATCATTATGATTATTCTTATTATTTATTCATTGATTGCCGGAGTTTATTAAATATATCATAATAACCTAAAAAATGTTAAAATATTGAATACAGAATTCACCCAAAACATTAAATTTGACAACAGATAAATAAATAAAATGCATTTAAACAATTAAATTATTAACCTTAAATCATTACAAAATGTATGTAAAAAGTTTTTTAATCGCTTGTTTCTTTCTCTTTTTAGGAGGAAACTATCTTACAGCCCAGGATTATGAATATATCGGGGCCAAAAAATGCAAAATGTGTCACAACAAACCAACCACGGGCGCACAGTATAAAATTTGGTCCGAGTCAAAGCATGCCAAAGCGATGGAGGTACTGAAGGGTGACGAAAAAACGGATCCCAAGTGTATTAAGTGCCATGCAACTGCAGGCAGTGTGGATCCTGATTTGCTGGCCGGGTTGACGATGGAAGAAGGTGTTTCTTGCGAATCTTGCCATGGACCGGGCAGCGCGTACAAAACAAACACCATCATGAAAGATAAGAAAAAAGCCATTGCCAAGGGACTGATCATTCCTGATGAGAAGGTATGCTTAAAATGTCATAATGATGAAAGCCCGAATTTTAAAGGGTTTAATTATAATGAGTATTACAAAAAGATAGCTCACCCGGTTCCCGCTGCTGAATAGACAGACAAAAAAACTATTAAATTTAAACCCCGCTTTTATTGTAAAAGCGGGGTTTTTGTTATAAGTAACTTTAACAGTTGCTAACTGGGAATACTTACCCGAAAGCTACATCTCATTCTACTTTTAATCTTCCAGAAGAATACACTTTTTCATAGCAGTATAAGTTCCGGCATGCACGCTATAAAAATATATCCCGGGCTTGACATCTGTAGGATACCATTCAACCGATTGATTTCCTGCCGGCAATGATTCGTTAAGCAGGGTCGTTACTAACCGGCCGCGGATATCATATACTGACACAGTAACTAATTCATCCGTTGGTATCCGGAATGATATGGTTGTAGTTGTTGTAAACGGATTCGGGAAGTTTTGATTGAGGTTGTATAAATGTACCTGATTCCCGAAGTGATCGCCGATCCCGAATGGACTACCAAATTCAAGCAACCTCATTTCGGAGGTGCGGTGCTGATATCCATGCCGTGAATTATCAAATTCCGCAACTCCAAAAACATAATCATTATCGGTATTAAACTGAACATCATCCTCATATCCGTTTTGCAGTTCCCTTCCCATTTCAGCCGTCCAGGTACCGTTGTTCCAAACTGCTCCAAAATCGAGATCACCGCGACTTCCTTCCGGTTGACGGAGTATTCGTTCAGGAACAATAGCATTTAAGGATGCATAAATAGACCAATAAGTCGTTGCATCTGCATCACTTACTCCTGTTGTGGCATCTCCAACACATTCGCCCTCGTCTATTTCATCCTGGGTCAAGAACATGGCATCAGCGAAATCAGAAGGTGCTTTTTCCATAAACTTTGGGCGGGATTTGTCACCAATCCGGTTATGGGAATATCCACTTGTACCTTCATCGCCATATCTTCCACCGTCTTCACCGTTAATGGAATCATGAGCCCATACATCAACATATTTATCATCCATAAAACCGATCATCGAGAAAGAGCCCCCTGTTACTTGGTGAGTAACCGGGTCAACTGTAAGATCTGTCCCGGATGTGGAAAGGTAGCCTGCTCCACGTCCCGCTTTACTGTGCCACATATCCCCTCTTCCATCAGCAAGCCAGGCATCATCAACAATTCCATGGTCACTAACATGTGGGTCGGTATCGGTTGGCCAGTAGTTATGGCATTTGGCCATACAACCACCTGTGTTGTAAGGATATCCTTCTATTGGTCCAATTGGCCAAAAGAATGATATCCGGTCTTCGGATTGATCGGAATTAAGTTTTTCCCAAAATCCGTTGGAGAACGACCAGGCTCCACCCCTTGTAAAACTTGCATTCGGGTCGGGCCAGGTAGCTAAGAAATAAATAAAATCATCTGTGTAAACCGACTTTAGATTGACAGAGATGCTGCTGTTGAAGCTATGGCATCCGGCACAATCCATAATGCTGGCCGGATCGTTTAAGTCATAAGTTTCACCCAGCGTAATGGTGATGCCGGAGACATCACTCCAGAGGTCATCTACTACCCCATCGATTTCCGGTGCGGAAGTAACGTTTTTAGCTGTAAGTGTATCAACTACTTCAGTTCTTGAATACAAAATACATGAAATGAATAAAAGTTGAAATAAAATAAAGAATAACTTTTTTGGCATAATTTACCTCCTCGTTTTTTTAAAAAATTTAACAATTAGATTAATAATTTGAGAATACGATAAAGCTTGCCTCCTTTCTGGTTTATCTTATCCTTTAAAGATTGAATGATTAATTTATCAGTAGGATTTATTTATCCTGACAAGTTGGATATTTTTAATTGTTTAATTGTTTATTCAGTTTATTAAAAATAAACCAAGTATAGCTGAAAAAATAAAGAAGTATATCCAGATAATATAATTTGGTTTTTATATTGTGATGCTTATCTAACCCTATTCATGTCAGGTAATTACCCGCAGTTGAGAGAAAGCTCTTTGAGCAAAATCCCAAGTTCGTAAAATAATCAACTTCAAAGTTAAATTATTTTTTCATTTGTTAATCATTTAACATTAATTATTTTTGCAATACCATGAATAGTTCCCTTGAAATTTTTAATCTTTAATATTTAATCATCTCGAAAATTAACAGAAAAACACTCTGACAGAAAAGGTTAATGATTTAAAATAATGTGGGCGAACTTCGGAATAAAGTCAGTGAAGTTTTTTACCTAATTGTATCTAGGCCATATTATCACTGGATTATCTTTTCTAAACATCTCGGGTGATTCAACGATCGTTCAATCAATAACAACGACTTATCCTGTTATTAAAAAGAAGTAAAACGGCATCAGTAAGTTACGTTCAGTTTAACCAGAATAATTTAATGCTGTTCATCCGTCGATTTCCTGGATTTCCGGGTATAGTATACTGAAAGACCAATTGAAATAATAGCAAGGAACATTAATGCAATGATACGGTAAACCAATTCAATTTTAGCCAGATCAACAATGAACAGATAAAATGCGGCAGCTATCATTGTTCCAAGTGCCAAATACCTGTATTTCACATTTTTCAAGATCAAACTCAGTGCGAAATAAATAACTGCTGCGACAGTCCACGATAATGTAATGTACCTTGCAGGAATTAAATGATATAGTGTGATAAGCACCATGATGAACCCGATAACCAGATAAATGTTTCTTAGTATTTCTGTTTTAATCGTCAGCCTGTATCTTTTCCAGTTCAGGATTCTCGCAGTCACTAAAGCAACAAGCGAAAAAGAAATATTTACCCCGTTTATGGGGGGCGAAGTACTTAGATAAAAGATGAGCAGGATTATGAAAAGCATGATATTCATAACCACAATAAACTTACTGCGAAACCAAATGGCCATCGTCACCACAAGAAGACTCTGGATAGCGAGCAGGAAATATACATCCGGGAAACTATAAATTCCGTGTAAGGTCACACTCAATGTAACAAAACCATACAGGGCATACAATGCCGCAGTTATTTTCCACTCTGAACGCAGTTGCAACCATACTGAATAAAGCAGACAGTAAGCGGAAACAGAACCAACCATTACAGTATAATTATCTTTAAAGAAAGAAAGAACATACAATAACAAAAGCAGGGAAAAGCCCAATCCGTTTAATATGATCGAGCCCACAACCCCGTTGACTGATATTGATTCTGATTTTTTTGCCAGGGCAACCAGGGAATAAATAGCAGCTATTACAAAAAGATAAATATAACCGTTGTTATGAGTTTTAACGACTTGAAGTTCATTACCCATAAAAGGATTATTCAGAAGCCAGATAAAGGTGACCAGATAAGCCAGAACAATAGATAGATAGAATAAACGGATCCAGTTATACCGGAACAATAAAATAACAGCCATTGCAGCCAGCACAACAGTAATGATCAACATAAAATGCGTAGTATTGCTGACAACGGCAGTAACACTTAAAAGCACCATTGCCATTCCTGTCTCTAAAGCTGAATGTTTTTTAATCGAAAAAAACAATTGGACAACCGTTACGAGTATTAAAAGGATAAGTCCTGTTCCTCTGCTGGAAATAATAGGGTCGGCTGTAAAAAAATGCAGTCTGAGTGTCACATAAAAAAGAAGCAACCAGGCATTCAGATTAAACAGGGAAGCCATCCTGGGGTAGGTTTTTTTCAGAAAATGAGCCAGAACGAAGATCCCGGCAACGGAAATAAAACCAATAGCAGATGAGATCAACTGAAACCCCAAATTCTGAATATACTGGACAATAAAACTAATGCCAAAGAAAAGGACAATGTTGCCTAACCATGATAGTCCGAACTCGCCTACTTTAGATTCAAGAATGGAACCGCTGGACATATCTTTCAATTGCTGGAAAGGATGTATTTCAACAAAACTTTCTTCCTGACCAGGCGGCGCAGAATAACGCTCTGCCTCAAGCCGGGCAATCCTTGATTCCAGGTTATTGAGCTTTTCAATAATTTCCCGGCTGCTCAAATCATCATAATTTGTGTCCATAATGGTAGTTTTTATAGATGCTTAAAAAATGATCTATTCCATAACTTCCAACAGGTTTCTCAAATCTGCCATCTATGTATTTCGTTTTTTCATCGTTTTCATGTAGCCGTAACCCCCTCAACTTCGGAGGAAATTGTTTTTTTTGTTCCAAGTGAGCTCAAACTGTAATTGTCAAAAATGATCGCTATTGCAATTTTTACCGAAAAAGTAAATAGTAAGAACCCTGCCGAAAATACCATAACAGTTGTACGTAATTCGGTTATTGAAGGATAATAAACATATATCTGACCCAATACATCCGGCGTAAACCCGGGAATGATCAGGGCCATCCCCTTTTCAATGTAAACACTCAGGTAAATAAAAACTGCGCCGATATTTAATGTCAGGAAGTTTTTGCGGGTACTGGGAATCAGGAACAGGAAAAAGGCAATGGTGCCGAGAATAACCGATAACCAACTGGACGTAACCAATTCGTCATTTTTTCCCAATCCGAAAAACAAGTATTTCCAATAAACAAGATGCTCGGTGTCAGAATAGAATTCTTTAAAATATTCTGCAATTGAGAAAAATATGTTAATGGCCATTGCATAAACCATGAGTTCGGCAACTTTCCAGATTGTCTCATCCTTGATTTCAAATTTTGTCGTTTTCCGTAGTATTTGAAACAAGATAATAAGTATTGCAGGACCTGAACAAAATGCAGAAGCCAAAAACCGGGGTGCCAGCAAGGCGCTGTTCCAGAAAGGCCTGGCCGGAAGCGCATTGAAAAGAAAGGCCGTGACGGTGTGAATGGCAACTGCCGCCGGAATGCTCAACAGTACAATGGGCAATACAATTGATTTATCATATTCCTTTTTGATGAAAGCACAGTATAATAAATAGGTAACAACAAATAAGTTGATCAAAAAGTAGAAACTAAGAACAAAAACATCCCAGGTCAGAATGGATGCAGGAAAATTCATTGTGCCGACCAATGGGAGCATGTGCCAGAATTTAAGCGGTTGGCCGATATCAACAAAAACAAACCCCATGGCCATTATTACTGCGGCAACGGCTAACAACTCCCCGAAAATCACAATTTCCTTAATCTGTTTCCAGTCATAGATATAGGCGGGGATAACCAACATGACTGCAGCAGCGGCCACACCCACAAGAAAAGTGAAATTTCCAATATAAAAACCCCATGAAACAGAATCCCGCATATTGGTTAATATCAAGCCTTCCTGGAGTTGATGGATATAACCTGTCACTCCCCAGATCAACATCAAAAAGAGTATTATGATCCACGAATAATATGCTTTTCCCCCTTTTGAGATTATTTTGAAACTGCCGATAAAAAACTGTAAAAACTTCATCTGTTTTATAATTAATGTGAATTACTGTTGTTTGTATTATTATACACCGAAGTAATAAAAGAACTTGGGCTGTGTGTTAAGTTCCGACTTCAGGACAACTACCCTCTTATTTTTCAGAATATACCTGACCTCGCTATCCGGATCCAACAGATTGCCAAATTTTCTTGCTCCCACCGGACATATTTCGACACATGAAGGATATTTTCCTTCCCTGACACGCTGGATGCAGAATGTGCATTTCTCAACAACACCCTTAATGCGCGGCCTGTTGCCAAGGTAGTGTGTTATCGGGTTGATTTCTTCAGCCGGGACGCTTGGTTGGCCAAAATTAAAATGCCTTGCACTATACGGACAGGCAGCCATGCAGTATCTGCAACCGATGCACCAGTCGTAGTCCACAACAACAATCCCGTCTTCTTCCTGCCACGTAGCTTTTGTCGGGCAAACTTTTATACATGGCGGATTATTACATTGCTGACAACTGACGGGCACATAAAAATAACCTTCTTCAGGAACCATCTCGGGGTTATAATGAATATCGGAATGCATAAAATCTATCCCTTTGTCTTTTTCCATCTGCAGAACCTCTATCCATTGTATCTGTGGATTGCGCGACTGGTTATTTTCTTCAACGCAGGCATACACACACCTGCGGCATCCAATACATCTCGACAGGTCAAGTGCATATCCGAATAAAGTGTTGTCCATCTCCGGTTTTGCCGAGACAGTAAATTTTTTACCATATTTCTCGGAATATTTTTTCTCAAGATTTGAAATAATTTCCTTCTTTTCAGAATTGGATAAGGTTCTGAAGTTTTCCTGAAGGAACTCATCTATTTCCTGCCTGTTGCAAGATGAAAGCGCAACAGCAGAACCGGTTATGGCTACAGGTAATTTCTTTAAAAAATCTCTTCGTGAGTTATCGTAACTATCTTTTTGCATAATATCCAATTAATTTTCATTCATTCACTAATCTTTTGATGTGTGGTGTTTATTTGGGGGAGGTTCCGGTTTTATCCCGTGTGATCTTACAGAAGGCATGTTCCTGATTATCTCTTTTGCCTCCTCGTCGGATAACGGTTTAAAATCAACGCCTAAATTCTTCTTTTGTTTATGTTTTTGAAAGCTAAAGCCGGTAATACCAATTCCGGCAACAGCTACAAAAGCCATTGTTACTTTCTTTAAAAAAGAAGCTCGTGAATCAATCTTATTTTCTTTGTCCATATCGTCCAAACTTAATTCGTTTATTTATTCCTGGTTTCGTAAATCTTCCTGTCTGACAGGTGGGGGCATGGGGTTTAGCTTTTTAAAATGAGGTGAATGCGGATCGTGGCAGTAAATACACTGATAATATTGTTTTTTGCCATTCCAATAGCCTGTGCGTTTTCCATGCACACCTACTTTCCAGTCACGGTATTTATCCCCATGACACTGGCCGCATAGTTTATATGCTTCCTGAAATTTTAAGAGTTTACCGTTGGCAAGATGTAAATAATCACGGTTTTCAGTATTATGACAATCAAGGCACCAGCGGTTTTCACGGTCATGTGTAAAAGATTTGTCTATCTCTTCATGCATGTCCACCAACGGCCTTCTTGTGGTATTTATCTCCATATCAGCATGGCAGTCGGAACACGGAAATATACCTTCCTCGTGAAAAATGGGAGCTGCTACCGCAATGTCCTGATTTTGATTTTTATTCCTTTCTTCAATTCCCTCATTGGTATATGTCATATCTTTAAAAGGTGCGTTTTCCGCACAACCATAAAATAACAGGAGAATTACCGAATAAAGTATGAAACGTAATTTTAACTTTTTGTGCTTTGAATCGTTCATTTTGAATTTGTCTTTTTATACTTTGATCTATGCTTTGATGGATTATTAATTAATCTTCTTGGTTTTGCGCTCAGCAGATTTCATACAGTAACAGCATTGTTCACTTTAAAAACCGGATGTAAAGAAATACGGAAGTAAAATAAACATGAAATTAAAGGCAGTAAATAGTAGTAAAAGCTGTCTTAAATAAAGGTTCATGTTTTCTAAAAAATTTATTCCAAATTTAGTTTCTTAGATGAAAGTTCCATTACCAGGCAGCATGATAAAAATCATAAAGGTGTCTATTTAAATTAAATCTAAACGTAATAATTATAATAAATGCTTTTAAATATCCGCTGAAAACAAAGCAGATAGCAAATAAAAATTGAAAAATGAGAACTGAAAAACTCCCTTTTGTGAAATTAAAAAGGGAGTTTTTCAGGCTTGTAACCGGGCTATTCAAAGAATTAAATAAACCGTGTTAACTTTTACTTAATAAAATACTAATGCAATAGTATCATTCTCATAGTCTTTACAGCTTGTCCGGCCCGTAAATTACAAAAATAAACACCACTTGGCAAATCCACGGCATTAAGCTCTACAGAGTGCGTGCCCGCGGTTTGACGTTTATTGTTTAGGAGGGTTTTTATTTTCTGTCCCTTGAAGTTATATACTTCAATTGTGACGTTTGCGGCATTGGGTAATTTATACTCAATGTTAGTAGAAAGATTAAATGGATTCGGATAGTTTTGAAGCAGGATAAACCCGTTATCAGGTGATTTATGATTAAAAATACCGGAAATAATTTGATCCGATTTGTCAATAGCATCCTGCAACAGCGATTGAGTATAAAGGTGATTATGCACACCGCCGCTTTCGTCAGATTCTGCATAAGCCAAATTAAATTTGGCTTCTTCCAATAACTTGATTAAAGTGGAATCCGTACTGCCGATCAAAGTGGAATCTGCTTTGGCGACTTTTATGTTGGCAATGGCATCCAGATCAGCAAACTGGGCTTTCAATAAATCAACTGTATCCTGCGCATCGGAAGCCGTCATTGTCGGGTGGCAGGTGGTACAGGCAGCAGTTACACTATTATCATCTTCACTGATAAAAACCTGCCATGAATGACCGCCATACATGCTGGCATACGTACCCTCAACATCACTAATATGCATGTGGCAGTCAACACATTTTACTCCGGCCATTGTTTGCATATCGGGCACGCCCATTCCACCGGTACCTTCTTCAATATTATAACTTAAGTGATCGGTATCCGGGAAACGCAGGTTACCGTGGCACATGCCGCATAATTCCTGCGAAGAAGTCATTTCTTCATATTCTTTTGTTTCGGAATTAAAGTATGAAATCGCTTCGGGATAATGTTGATTGTGACAGGCAGTACATGAAACATCCGGCCACATGTCAGTGTTCTTCGGAACAGTATTTTCGGTAAACACGCCGCCTTCGGTTGTGAAAAGCAGGTTCAGCGCATCAGCTTCGGAAATACCGCCGTTTAACAAAACCGAAGTGGAAGCATGACATCCGATGCAGTCTTCATCGGCAATGACCTCTTCGGGAGAACTACCTGCGAATTCTTCAGCAATTTCACCCGCAACATCATCCTGCCCGCCATGGCCGTGCTTACTCAATTTCCAGGCATCCATTCTTCTGTGATCGTTATCCGGATATCTTAATGTCCCGTGGCATTGTCCGCATAACGTTGAAGCATTATCAATCGGAATATACTCGGCAGTTGGGGAATTAAATACAGCTAATGTCGGCATTGAGGTCGGGTGATCGTCCGGTACATTGTGACAGGCGACACATGCATTGCTCGGCCACTCGTCCGTGTTTACTGAATGGGTTGAATCTGTATAAACTCCGTCAGTAGTGGAGAAAAAATAACCCATCGCTTCGACCTCCGACATCCCGCCATTTGCCGCGATAGACGTTGCACCGTGACACGCAATGCAATCCTCTGCATCCTGTCCGTTGATTACGGAATCAGGCGGTAAGCCGGCCCACTCTTCAGCCAGTTCACCGGCTACATCGTCCTGGGTGTTTCCGTGGTGACTTTTCAACCAGTTGTTGTACTGTGCGCTATGGCATTGTGAGCAATCCAACTGGGATTGGGCATAATTTGGTTTCGGTGTGAGAAAAAACAACATCAAACCAATTAAGAAAACTTGTAAAAACTTGTTCATAATTTACCTCCTTTTTATTTGTATTAATAAATAGGGGCAATACGGAAAAATTAAAAATCCGGGCAGATTTTCTTTTGCCTATTGTCCTTAAATGTTTTCTTTATTTGTTGTAACGAACACCAGAAAATCAATGAACTTTTGTTAATTATTTAACGAGTTCAAATATACATAAATATAAACGAAATCCAAAAAATTAGCTAAAAATATTTATTCGATTTTCATGACATCGTTGTTAGTCAAGAGTTCTGATCTTTGAGATGATACACTCGTTGTATTTCAAAATGCACGGAAGCAATACCATTACAGCTTAATGAATTTTTTGGATTTAACCTTGTTATTCCGGGTGATCTGAAGAAGATACAACCCGGCAGGTAAAGTGGAAACATCTATTTGTTGCTTTGATGAAAAGTTTACGGTTTTGATGACCTGTTTGCCGTTCAGGTTAAAGATTTTAATGAGTCCCGGATTTTGAACACTCAGACCCGCCTCAATGGTTATTTTACTTTTTACCGGATTGGGATAGACCAGGATTTCTGGTTTACCGGTAGTTTTTTCCTCTTTTTCTCCTACCAGAAGATCATCCCTGTACCACATACTGTTTGATGAGGGTGAGGCAAAAACCCTGTTGTCAAACATACCAACAGCCCGAACATAAGGATAAATGGAAACGGGAAGATTACCGGAAACTTCTTCCCAGTTTTCCCCGCCGTCATAAGAGATCAGTACAAACACGTCATATAAAGTAAAATCCAGCTTTCCCCCGCCGATAACCACTGCTTCCTGATTCACGTCCACATCAACGCAGTACCAGTAAAAACCCTCGTCAGGGTAATAAAAATCCTGCCAGTCGTAACCGTTTTGCGAAGTGATCAGCTTCTTATAAAAATGTAATCCGTAAAATGTGTTGTCTTCGGAAAAAAGAGGTCCGCTTAGGTTTATTACCGTATCAAACTGAACACCATCGTCAACAGAAGTAAAAGTTAAGTAATGTGAATCGGCATAGCCGCTGACAACCACTATTGAATCAGCCACTGCCACATCATAAACATTGAGATGTTCAGGCAGATCAGGTGTTTTTTGCCAAAGCAGTTCATCGTTTTTTGCGCGGTACAAACCTTTGGTTGTCCCTGCAAAACAATAGTAATCAGAGGCAGCGATATGATAAGGACGGGAATTACCCAAGCCATCATTCCTGGGTTCCCAGGTCAAACCGGAATCACCGGAAACAAAAAATCCGCTGTCGCTTGTTATGTAATACAAACTGTCGGTGGAGATTAGGTAAAAACATCGTGTAAAACTATCATTGTTAAGTTGCTCAAAAGAATCGCCCCCGTCTTCCGAACGGAACAATCCTTTTTCGGTCAATGCGTAAATATTCGGAGGAAAAACGGAAACAGAGTTGATATCCAGATGAGGCATCCCTTCATAAACCGGAAACCAGTCACTTTCGCCGTCTTTTTGAAAAGGCCCCCATCTTGTACCTGCAAAAAGTGTGTTGTTAAATGAAGTGAGGCATGTTACATCAGTGGTTTCAAGGCCGTCGTTTATCGCATTCCAGAGGTTGTTGCTCAAATAGAATACGCCTTTTTTTCCACAGCACAACAGCGTATCATTTTTAATGTACAATTCATTTATTCTGTTCACAAGCAGCCCCGTATTTCTTGCGAGCCATCCTGTGTCATTCCCTGCAAAAACGTAAACGCCTTCTGCCGTAGCCCCCCATAAACTATCATTGTATTCCACAATGCTGAATATTTCATTTCCATAATATTCGGGAAGGCCGTTTCTTGTCAATGGTGTCCAGGTCTGGCCGAGATCATCCGATCTGAAAATGGAATCCTGCTCATAATCTCCGACGAATAAAACAGTATCACAGGAAAGGGCAAAGGGCATTACCAATGGTGGCAAATCCTGGCTGATGGTTGTCCAGCTATCCCCGTTATCATCGGATAATATTACCTCATTATACTGAGTCAGGATCAAACTGTTTTTCAGGGTTACAAAATGGCTGGCATCAAAATAAGTTCCTTCAATATCTTCCCATGTCTGGCCGTTGTCAAATGACCGTACAAACAGACTATGGCTTTTCCCAAATAAAACGGTGTCGGTTTTTTCAATGACACTGGTACGGATTGAAGGATGATCGCAGTCCCACGACTCTTTACCCAGGTTCTTATAATAATATCCGTTACTGCCGGAACAAACGAAAATTACAGACTCAAGTTTCGCAGTTTCAAAAGTACAATAAACACTGATGCTTGAAAACAGG
>CAZMOS010000086.1:0-15619 GCA_964567945.1 uncultured Lentimicrobiaceae bacterium | reverse complement strand
ATGAAATATACTGGTAAAATCAACTCTTCTTCGGGAATGATTGCGTCGGGTGAATTATTATTACTTAATGAGAATGAACTAAAGATTTCTGTAAGAAAGTTTTTTGTTCATAAAACATACATTTTAAAAAGGATAAAATAAATTCTAAAAGAAATGATGATTCAAATTTTTAATAAATACAGGATTTACCCGTGGAGACGAAATCTGAACAGTAAGATTCTGTTAATAATGATGTTTTTACCCATTCATATATTACTGGCCCAGGACACATTACCCGATACCTTAACTTTGGAACAATGCATTAATCTGGGGCTTCAAAACAATCCTACGTTTCAATCCTCTGAGTTCTTAGTTGAAGAAACCAAAATAAAAGTCGTTGAAGCACGTTCGGGTTATTATCCCACGGTTAATATCAATTCAAATGCAGAAACTTATTCAAATAACAACGTAAGTCAACGATATGAAAATTATAATGCCGGTATTTACGCATCATATAATTTATTTAATGGATTCAAGACAAAAGCAACATACCATGCAGCAAAAGATAATTACGATGCCAGTACTTTCCAGCATAAATCGAATAGACAGGATTTAATACTGAATATTACCTATACTTATTATAAAACCTTACAGGCCGAACGTGTTTTAAAAAGCGCTAAAGAAACTGTAAAAAATTCAAATTTACATCTGGAGTTCGCCATTGCCAGACAGAAGGCAGGAATGGCAACCCGTTCAGATATTCTTAAATCGGAAGTTGAGCTTTCAAATGCTGAATTAGATAAGATAAAAGCATCAAACACACTTCTGGAAGCTAAAGGAAATCTTAACCAACTTATGGGGTTACCCTCAAATAATCCAGTGAAAATCGTGGACGATCTTTCTAATATTAATAATAGTTTAACTCAATCTTATGATTCACTTTTTAATGAAGCAATAAATTCCCGTACCGAAATCAAAAGATTCCAATCATTATTGAAGGCACAAAGTAACTACATTCGGGTTGAAAAAAGTGGATATTACCCGTCGCTTGGTGCAAATGCAAATTATAATTTTGTTGGAGAAAAAATATCAGGAATCCAGCCATCTTGGTGGTTAGGCGTAACACTTACTATACCTGTTTTCAAAGGCTTTTCAACCAAAGCCCGTGTTACAAGGGAAGAATTCGCATTAAAAGGGCTGGAAAAAGATTTTGAAGCATTAAAACAACAGATTGGGCAAGAAGTCTGGAACGCTTATCTTGCCGTTAAAGAATCCTTGGAAAGAATTGAAACAACAGCAAAAGGATTGGAAAGCGCACGGGAAAATTTATCTATTTCTGAAGGCGAATATAAAGAAGGCGTCGGTTCAATTATTCAACTTACCGACGCCCAGACATCTTATGTTACGGCTGAACAAAATCACATCCAGTCTCTTGCCGATTACAAAATATCATTAGCTGAATTGAAAAGAACCATAGGAAAATAAAAAATAATGAAAAAATCATATTTAATAGTCACACTACTGATAATTATAGCAACATCATTTTTTGTGTGGTTTTACATTTTTAAACCAACCCATAAAAATGAAAAAAATGTTCAAACTGCTAAAGTTTTCAGAAGAAACATAGGTTCAACAGTACTTGCAACAGGAATAATCAAACCACGAGTTGGCGCAGAAGTAAAAGTAGGATCACGTATTTCGGGTATTGTAAAAAAACTGCGGGCCAATATAGGTGATTTTGTTAAAGAAGGCCAAATTATTGCCGAACTTGACAGCGCCGAACAAAAAGCCAGATTAAATCAAAACCTTGCCGCTTTAAGTAAAGCAAAAGCAGACTATGAATATGCAAAGTTAAATATAGAAAGACAAAAATCTTTACTCGACCAAAATTACATCTCACAGCAACAGTATGATATTGCAGAAAATTCTTTCAAGATAGCCTATGCGCAGTTTAAACAAGCAGCAGCAAATGTGGAAGTTTCAAAAGTACAGCTTTCCTACACGACTATTTATGCTCCAATTTCCGGAGTTATAGCTTCTGTTTCCACACAGGAAGGCGAAACAGTTACAGCCAGCCTGGCAGCCCCTACTTTTGTAAATATCATTGACCTGACCCGGCTTGAAGTACAGGTTTATGTGGATGAAACGGATATTGGGAAAATTATTAAAGGACAGGAAGTGACTTTTACAGTTGACGCATATCCTGAAACTGATTTTAAAGGTAAAATAACGGCTATCTATCCAAAAGCAGTAATTCAGGATAATGTTGTTAATTATATAGCTATAGCAAAAATAGATGATTTCAAAAACAAAATATTAAGACCTGAAATGACAGCGGTGGTTAACATCCAATTGGAAAAAAGAAAGGGTGTTCTTACAATTCCTTCCAAAGCTATAATAAGAGAGAAAGGCGAGAAATTTGTTACAGTTATTAAAGGTAATACACAGATAAAGAAAAAAATCAAGACAGGATGGCATGATAGAAATTACACTGAAATTACTAATGGACTTAAAGAAGGAGAAACCATTGTAATTACTAAATAAATTAACACGCCAATAGTCTTAAAACTTTAACTTAAAAAACGGAGGAAAATAACAATGAATAAAGTAATTATTAAAGCCGACGGGTTAAGTAAAATTTACAACAAAGAAGCCAGCGGCGAAGTAGTCGCTTTACATAATGTGTCCCTTGAAATACACAAAGGCGAACTAATAGCAATAATGGGTGCTTCCGGTTCCGGCAAATCCACTTTAATGAATATTCTCGGGTGCTTGGACAAACCAACCAGCGGTTCCTTGTTTTATGATGAGGTTGAAGTAAATAAACTGGATGATGGGGCGCTTGCCAAAGTTAGAAATAAAAAAATTGGTTTTGTTTTCCAATCTTACAATCTGTTGGCGCGAACAAGTGCAATAGAAAATGTGGAACTACCACTTATTTACTCAGACAGGACTGACATAAGAAATCTTGCCAAAGAGGCTTTGGCTGCAGTAGGCCTTAAAGACAGAATGTATCATTACCCCAGTGAATTATCAGGCGGACAGCAACAGCGTGTTGCAATTGCACGGGCGCTTGTGAATGATCCTGAAATAATTTTAGCTGATGAGCCTACCGGAAACCTCGATACTAAGGCAAGCTATGAAATAATGGCATTATTTCAGAAACTAAACGATGCAGACAGGACAATCGTTTTGGTTACTCATGAGCAGGATATTGCTGAGCATGCGAAAAGGATTATTAAAATATCTGACGGCACCATAGTAAGTGATGAGTTGAATAAAACGCCAAGGATTGCAACAAAGAACTGAACAAATTATTAAAGGAGGTGAAAAATGAAAACTAAAAGGATAATTTTAAATGCACTGAAAAGTCTTGGAAAAAATAAACTCCGTTCATTTTTAATGATGATCGGGATAATCATTGGTATTTTCGCATTAACCCTGATAGTATCAGTAGGTTTTGGAGCAAAAGATTTGGTTATGAAAAGGGTTAATAAGTTTGGAACGGAAAGCCTTATGATATTTGCCGGGGGCGGCATCCAATTGTCACAAATGAATAGAGCACAAGGCAGTACCACTTTAAAAATTGAAGATGCTGAATACTTGGAAAATGAACTCCCCGAAATTAAAGGTGTGGCTCCTTTTAGCCGGAAAGGAAACTCAGATGTAAAATACTATGAAAAAGCGACAACATCCACTGTCCTTGGCATTACTCCTTCCTATGCGTCTGTTTGGAATTGGGACGTTACAGAAGGTGATTTTATCACTGACGATGATATGAAAACACGCAACAGGGTTTGTTTAATAGGGCCAACAGTACAAAAGGAACTTTTTGGAGATAATAATCCTATAGGAGAAAAGATTAGGATCGGTAACATACAATTTGAAGTAAAAGGTATTTTAGAAGCAAAAGGAACAAGCCCCGGTGGTGGTGATATGGATAACCGTATTATGATCCCGCTTTCCACTTTTATGAGGCGTGTTGCCAATATTGATTATTTGTCAGCAATTAAGGTTTCACTTCACAATCCGAAGGAGATAAAAACAACCGTAGAAAAAATTAACCAGATTTTACGCGAACGGCATCATCTTGCCGAAGGAGAGCCAAATGATTTTACGGTTATTACCCCGACAGAAGTTACAAAAATGGCAGAAAAAGTTTCGGGCACCTTCAATGTTTTTCTCGCCCTGCTTGCAGGTTTGTCTTTAATAACAGGAGGTTTTGTTATCGCAAACATTATGACTATTTCTGTAAATGAAAGAAAAAAAGAAATTGGCTTAAGAAAAGCCGTAGGAGCCAGTAGCAAAAAAATTGTTTTACAATTTCTATTTGAAGCACTTGCAATAACTATTTTGGGTGGTATAATTGGTATTGTTCTTGGGGGCATCGGCACAATTATCCTGGGAATTATGATGAAAATGCCTGTATTAGTCTCTTGGGTAAGTATTTTGGTAGGTGTAGTATCTTCAAGTATAATCGGAATTACCGCAGGAATTCAACCTGCAAAAAAAGCAGCCCGGCTGAATCCCATTGAAGCACTAAAATAAATTGTCTTCGGTTGATACCTAGTGTCAATAAACTCTTTTCATTGTTATGAAAATATCAAAAAGTATAAAAATATCTCGTAATCAATTATTATCTAATAAATTAAGAACTTTTTTCGCTTTAATCGGGATTGTTATTGGCACGTCAGCCGTAATTATAATGGTTGCTATTGGCAATGGTGCTCAGAATGAAGTACTAAGCAAAATTAAATCAATGGGAACAAATTTAATTATTGTTAATGCAGGCCAGGTTCAAAAAAATGCCGGAAGACGCCAGATCAGGGGAACTGTTACAAGCTTAACTCTTAAGGATGTTACTTTTCTGATATCGGAGTGCCCTGATGTCAAACTGGCGGCTCCTGTTCAGACAAAGAAAATGCAGGTGAAATGGGGAAATTTAAGTACTACCACTACCATTACAGGAACTAATTCTGAGTACCAAACCATTAGAAACTTCTATGTTGAAAAGGGTCAGTTTTTTACAGAAGAGGACAATAAAGCATCTTTAAGATATGCAGTGTTGGGTCAAACAGTTGTAAATAATTTATTTGGAGGAAGTAACCCAATTGGGGAAACAATAAGAATTGGAAGAATCCCTTTTTCAGTTATTGGAGTTTTGGAGTCAAAAGGAACAGATATTAATGGAGTTGATCAGGATAACCAAATATTCATCCCTATGAAAACTGCATTACGCAGGGTCTTTAATCTTAATTATATTAATACTATTAATATACAGGTAACTTCAATAGATAAAATGGATAATGCTATAATGGAGATATCTGATGTATTACGCGAACAACATCGCTTAAACAAACACAATAAACCTGATGATTTTACAATTCAAAACCAGATTGAACTATTGAAAACCCAAAAAGAGACAACGAATACCTTTACAGCCCTTATTGTCAGTACGGCTGGCATTTCATTACTCGTTGGAGGAATTGGAATACTTGCAATAATGTTGATAGCGATAAAAGAAAGGGTTAATGAAATCGGCTTACGAATTGCAGTCGGTGCCGGCAGAAAAGATATTTTACTCCAATTTGTTATCGAATCTTCTATTCTTAGTATTGGTGGCGGTATTATTGGTATTGTCTTGGGCATATTGACGACAATTATTATAATTTTGGCTACTGACTGGACTTTGAGCATTTCAATTCCATCAATAATCTATTCGTTTTTATTTTCATTGATAGTAGGATTATTCTTCGGGGTTTATCCGGCATGGAAGGCTTCAAAGCTCAACCCGATTGAAGCACTGAGGAGTGAATAACATATTACCGTATGAAAGCCACTAAAGAATCGCACATTGTAGGTATTCAAATTAAAGAAACTTTTCTTGTTAATAATTTACAAATCTAAAGGGAGACACCAACGACGGGAATGACAGAATAATTAACTTTTAGGGATCATAATCGCGAAAAGTTATATCATTTGGGGATTATATTCCCTAAAAATCATTACCGACAGAGTAAAAGAAGTGCAATTACTGGTGAGCGGATCATCATCATTCGATCTTGCAAATGAAATCAATGAACCGTTGACGGGCCGGAAATGGGAATACACATTGTTCCCGGTCAGTTGGGATGAATTGCAAAATCATTACGGATATCTACAATCATTGCAGCAACTTGAGCAACGGTTGATTTTTGGAATGTATCCTGAAGTCGTTATGCATCCCGGTGATGAGGAAGAAATATTGAAACAAATAGCCGGTAGTTACCTGTATAAGGATTTGCTTCAGTATAAAGGCTTGCGGAGACCCGAACTTCTCGAAAAGCTTTTACAGGCACTGGCATTGCAGATCGGTTCACAGGTTTCGTATAATGAATTATCAAATCTGCTTCAGGCAGACAAAGCAACTGTCAGTAACTATATTCAGCTTCTGGAAAAAGCATTTATTATTTTCCGGCTTCATCCGTTCAGCCGGAATCTGCGAAATGAAATAAAATCATCCAGGAAGATCTATTTCTACGATAACGGTATAAGAAATGCGATCATATCAAATTTTAACCCGTTGTCATTAAGACAGGATACAAGTGCCTTATGGGAAAATTTTCATTATTTTTTGTCAAATAAATCTTGAATTTTCTAATACAAATTAATTTTTCATCTGATAATATATTCCATAGCTTTGCCTCTTAATTATTCAAAACAGATCAAAATGGAAAATGTTGTCGAACGGTTTTTACGATATGCAAGACTGGATACCCGGTCGGATGAAAATTCCGAAAGCACGCCCAGCACAGAAAAACAACTGACACTTGCCCGGATGCTGGTCAGCGAACTGGAAGAGCTCGGCTTAACCGACATCTCGCTCGATGAGAACGGTTATGTGATGGCCACACTCCGGGCCAACACGGAGGAACACAAATTCCCGGTAATCGGCCTGATCGCCCACATGGATACAAGTCCCGATTTCACGGCAGAAAATGTCAACCCCCTCATTCACAAAAACTATGACGGCGGGGATATCGTGCTGAACAAAGAGAGAAATATCGTGCTTTCCCCCAACGATTTCCCCGAACTGCTGAATTATACGGATCAGGATATTATAACCACCGACGGTACCACACTGCTGGGCGCTGACGACAAAGCAGGTATTGCAGAAATAATGACAGCGCTTGCCTGGCTGAAAGAACATCCTGATGCGGAACACGGCACTGTCAGGATTGCTTTCACTCCCGATGAAGAGATCGGCCGCGGCGCCGACCATTTTGATGTGAAAAGTTTCAATGCCGATTTTGCCTACACCGTGGATGGCGGCGAGATCGGCGAACTGGAGTTTGAAAACTTTAATGCTGCCCTGGCCACCGTACATTTCAAAGGCAGGAATGTCCATCCCGGCACGGCCAAAGACCAGATGGTCAACTCTATGCACCTTGCCACGGAGTTCAACGGACTGCTGCCACCGGCAGAACGCCCGGAGTATACGACCGGATACGAGGGCTTTTTCCACCTGATTGATATGTCGGGAACCGTGGAAAATTCGAAACTGCGTTACCTTGTCCGGGATCACAGTCTGGAAGAGTTCAACGAAAGAAAACATCTGCTGGAAAAAGCGGCGGATTTCCTGAAAACAAAATACGGGGAACAGTATATCAATATGGAGGTCAAAGACCAGTATTTCAATATGCTGGAAAAAATAAAACCCGTCTTTCATATTGTGGAGCGGGCTGAAAAAGCGATGCTGGCCTGCGGTGTGGAACCCCTGAAAAAGCCCATCCGCGGAGGCACCGACGGTTCACGGCTGTCCTATATGGGATTACCCACCCCTAACCTTTTTACCGGCGGGCATAACTTTCACGGACGGTTTGAATACATTCCCGTCCCGTCAATGAAAAAAGCCGTCGAAGTTATTGGTAAGATATTGACTTTAAAATAAAACGAAAAGATGCCGTGAAATGAAAGCCAAACTTACTTTTTTAATTTTGGTAACCGGACTTCATCTTTTCGCACAAAAATTGTCTAAAGAAGAACAAAACCGGATACACTGGAAGATCAGCGGGAATCAATCCATCACCTGGGACCTGACCAACGAGACCCGTCTCCCGCATTCGGACAACATCGAAATGAACGGCAAGCGGGTAGCGGCCATCATCACTTACACGGTGGATAAAAACCGTAAACTGACCGTCAGCCGTGATGTGATCTTTCCGCAGCTACGCATTTTCATTGGGTCGTCGGCAAATAGGTGGAGGAAATACAGGGCATATCTGCGCGGGGTTTATTCCGATCAGTTCCTGCCCGTGATCGTCACCGGAGAAAGGACTTTCAAGCCGGGCCCTGTGGATTCCATACAGATTAACGGGATGATCCGGTTTTACCACAGCCGTAGCCAGGGCTTGCGGGTTGTACGTACTCTGTTGCCCTCAATGAATGACCGCCTTTTTACCGAGATATGGAAAATCACAAATGAAACGGATAAACCTAAAGAGCTGAATATCGGGAAAACGGAATTCCTGAAAACACAGCAGGGGCAAAACGGTTTTTTAATAAAAAGAGTTTATGCGGATACATCAGGGAAGATCACAATACTTCCGGGCGTCAGCTTTAAATATGCCGTTTATTTTACGGCACAGTTAAATGATGAAAAACCGGCCGGCGACACTTACAGGGAGGTGCTGGCAGAAAGAAACACTTTCCTTGACACCATCCGCCTGAATCTGGTACTTGATACCCCTGATCCGGTGCTGAATACACTGTTTTATTTTTCAAAAATAAGGGCTGCCGAAAGCATTTACGAAACCAAAATGGGTCTGGTGCATTCCCCGGGTGGCGGCAGGTATTATGCGGGTGTGTGGGCCAACGACCAGGCGGAATACAGCGGGCCGTTTTTCCCGTTCCTCGGCTACAAAACGGGTGACATCGCCGCCATGAACGCTTACCGTCAGTTCCTGAAAAACATACCCGAAGGCGACGGACATTTCTGGTCATCGTTCGAGATGGAAGGCACACTAACCTGTTGCGGCGCCGAACGGGGTGATGCAGCCATGATTGCTTACGGCGCCAGCCAGTATGCCCTGTACAGCGGCAGTAAAAAAGAAGCTGAAGAGCTGTGGCCGCTGATCACCTGGTCGCTGGATTACTGTGAAAGACACAAAAACGAAAAGGGCGTCATCACTTCCGATTCGGATGAAATGGAAGGGCGCGTGTCAACGGGTGGAGCCAACCTGGCGACATCTTCACTATGTTACGGTGCGCTTGTTCAGTCGGTTAAACTGGCTGAAGCCCTGGGGAAAAAAGATGCAGCCAAAGAATACAGGAAACGGGCTGAAGACCTGCGAACGGCCATCGCCGGCTATTTCAATGCCGATATTGAAGGGCTGGAAACCTACCGGTATTTCGAAGATTATCCTTACCTGCGGCATTGGATATGCCTGCCGCTGGTGATGGGCATTGAAGACCGCAAAGAAGGAACGCTGGATGCGCTGTTCAACAAACTGTGGACAAACAACGGCGTGAGGGTGGAATACAATCCCGGTATGAAAGAGCCCAACCTTTTCTGGGACAGGGGGACATTGTATAATTTCCGCGGAGCTTTCAAAGCGGGCGCTGCCAACCGCGCCGAAGAAAAACTGCACGCCTTTTCCCGAACCCGGTTGCTGGGTTTCCACGTACCGTATGTGGTAGAGGCCTGGCCCGAAGGGAACATGGCACACCTCTCGGCGGAAAGTGCACTTTATTGCAGGATATTTACCGAAGGGGTGCTGGGCATCTTCGCCACGGGTTTCAAAAGCTTTGAACTCACTCCCAACATCCCGGACGACTGGGATTTTTACAACCTGAAAAACGTCCGTGCCTTCGACAGTAATTTTGATGTGCTGATCAACAGGGAAAGAGATAAACTGCACCTGCGGGTCGTTGAAGCCGGAAAAACCATTCTCGATAAAAAGATTGACAACGGGGAGATGGTGAAGGTGAAACTGGGGAGGTGACCCCCTCTAGCTCCCCCGTCCATACGGATTCCCTTCGGTCAAAGGGGGAGGATGGATACACGCGAGAAGATTTAGTGATTTGTGATTAGCGAATGGTGATTTGTGAGTGGAATGGTGGAAGGTTGGAAGAATGGATGCTTCGTTACTGATATGTCCCAATAATTTTTGACACTGGTTTTCGCAAAACAAATCAGATAGTTAACACCTTTGGTTTTTATTTAAACCATCGAAGACAGATCAGAAGCATAACTCGGATAAGCAAATATTATCCCTCTAAGCTGGTTGGCTGTCATGCCCTGACCCATGGCTACGGCCAAAATATTGATCTGCTCTTCGGCTCCCGGTCCAATTAGGTGAGCCCCGATGATTTTTCCGGTTCCTTGTTCAATGAGCATTTTATAGCCTGAAAAGGGTTCGCCAACACGCATGGAAGAATACCAGTTGCGGGTTTTCTTAAATTTTATTTCAAATTTGATTCCCTTTGCTTTGGCTTCTTCTTCCAACAAACCCACCCTGGCAACAGGAGGGATTGTAAAAACCACACTCGGGATCGGAGGATATTTAATTGGACGGGCATCTTTTCCCGCGATGATATTTTTTGCTGCTATCCGTGCTTCGTTGGCCGAAACGGGCGTCAGGTTAGGGCCGCCCGTGTCCGCACAATCACCCACTGCAAAAACATGTTTATTGGATGTGCTGCGCATGAACTCATTTACTTTTATTCCATTTCTGGTTATCTCCACACCTAATGTTTCCAGATTAAGATGGTCAATATTCGGAACCCGGCCGGCTGCATGCACTACATCGTCACATTCAATTTCTTTTTTCCCGTCAGGTGAATTATAGGACACATGATATGTTTTTCCCGTTTTTGTAATCCCTGTAACGACAGATTCACAATGCACATCAATGCCAAGCGCCCTGGTTCTTTCCACCTGCATATCCACCAGCTCCGGGTCAAATTTCACCAGGGCATGTTTCCCGCGTTGTAAAATGGTAACCTCATCTGCACCGGCGCGTTTGGAAATATGGGCAAACTCAAAAGCAATAAATCCGCCCCCCACGAAAACGATGCGTTTCGGCGCGGTTTCCCGTTCAAGAAAATCAGTACTGGTTGACAGATATTCCTCACCGGGAATATCCAATGTGGCCGGCCGTGCACCGGTAGCAATATGATAATATTTTGCCTGAAGTTCACGATCCCCTATCTGAACAGATTGGTGTTCTGTAAAATGGGCCTTCCCATGCAAAACTTCAATGCCCATGTGACTTAATCCCTTTTCCAAACGCCCGGGCATTATACCGGTAAAAGTTCGTTTAAAAGCCATCATTTGGGGCCAGTCAACAGACATGCTTTTACTTTTAAGCCCTTTGTCTTTCATGCGCATTGCCCAGTCTGTCCCTTCGGTTACGGCAATAAGCATTTTTTTTGGGTCGCAGCCTCGTAACATACACGTACCGCCATAAGGCAGCTCATCAACGATAGCTACTTTCATACCTGCTTTTGCACAGGGCCGGGCAACGCCTGTGCCACCTGTACCGGCACCGATTATTACAAGATCAAATTGTTCTTTATCCATGTTCTGAAAATTAATATTGTGTCCTTTTCATGAAAATGTTTCCGTAAATAATGAAATAGTTCAAAACTAACTTGCACAGCAACTTAATTTGGCGACATCTTTTCCAAAGGTAATGGCTGCCAGTTTAATGCCTTCACCCAGAGTTAAGTAGGGATACAAACTTTCAGCCAGTTCTTTGACGGTGATGCTGTATTTGATAGCCATACTCAACTGCTGGATAAGCTCGCCGCCTTCGGGGGCAACAATACGGGCGCCGATCAGTTGATCATTTTCCCTGTTGCGAATTAGTTTAATGAAACCGCGGGTGTCGTTGGCTGCAATGCTCCTAGGCACATCTTTCAATTCAATTTTTGAAACTTCAAAATCAATACCCCGATTTGCCGCTTCTTTTTCATCCAAACCGGCTCCGGCCACCTGCGGGTTGGTAAAAACCACCCAAGGCAGCGAATCGTAATTAACTTGTGTTTCAGTGCCTGTAAAAGCATTTTCAACGGCAACCTTGCCTTCAAAAGCAGCGGTATAAACATAAGCCGGGGTGTTGATGCAATCGCCGGCAGCGTAAATATTCGGGATGTTGGTCTGTAATTTTTCATCCACTTTGATGTGGCCACTCTCCGTCAGTTGCAGGCCGATGGCAGCGGCAGAAAGTCTGGAAGTATTGGGTTTTATCCCGGTTGAAACCAGTAAATGCCCGACTTCAAAAGTTCTGACTTCACCGTGCTGTTCCACTACGACGTTGATATTCTTCCCGTTTTGCAAAACGCGTATAAACCGCAGCCCTGTCTGGATATTGAGTCCTTCGTTACGAAGGTGTGCGGTCAGTTCCCCGGCAACATCTTCGGTTTGTCTCGAGAGAACGTGTTCCGAACGTTGCAACAGTGTGACTTTCGTTCCCAGTCGGTGGTAGGCCTGTGCAATTTCAAGGGCAATGTATCCACCGCCGAGAACAATCAGCGATTCCGGTTTTTCTTCCAAATCGAAAAGTGAAATATTTGTCAGATAGCCCGTTTCCCTCAATCCCGGAATATCGGGAACATTGGTGGAGGCACCCGTGGCGACTAAAAATTTCAGTGCCGAATATTTGTCCTTCCCGTCAACCAAAATAGTCTTCCCGTCCACAAATTCAGCCCAGCCCTTTATCATGGTCAGCCCTTGAAAATCTCTGACCACATCCATGTATTTTTTTTGCTGAAGGGTAGCCACCAGTCGCTTTTTATCTTTGATGACCTGTTCAAAATCAATACTTACCCCTTTGGGTTTAATACCCCGAAAGTTGGAATGCTGCGCATGAAAAGCGGCCTCCCCGGCACGGACGAGGTTTTTTGAAGGAACACAACCCACATTTACGCAAGTGCCGCCGAAATCCAAGCCGCCGTTTACCATCAGCGTGGTGAGGCCCAGGCTTTCAGCCCTGATGGCTGCCGCAAATGCAGCCGAACCCCCTCCAATAATGATCAGGTCATATTTTTTTGAGGAGATATCGTTTTCGCCAATTTCCTTAACCACTTTGTAATGGGTTTCTTTGTCAATTATCCCCCTGATCTCATCTTTTGATATCTTTTCCGGGTCGAAAACAAACTCTCCTTTTTTATCAGGATAACTTACCTTGTCGGATACAATTCCCGGTTTTTTACTCAAATGATTTTCAATGCTGGTTGCACAGGTATCGCAGGTCATACCGGATATTTCAAATTTTACGGTTTTCATTCTATTGCTTTATCTCCTGTTTCACAACTTTGTAGCCGGTAGCATTTATAGCACGTAAAACCTCGCCTGTATTGGTTTTAGATTTGTCAAACTGCACACTGGCTTTTCCCGTTTCATAGTCGGCTTTGGCATCAATCACACCGTCAACTTCGTAAGCGGCATGGGTAACGTGGCTGTCACAAGCCTGGCAGGTCATTCCTTCAATATCCATGTTTAAAGTAACAATATCGGAAGTGTTGACATAAACGACTTCCTTTTTGTTGTCAGGATAAAATATTGGCGAATAATACGGGAATGCCGTCATCAGGACAGCGAAAACGGTGACAATAAGCAGAAATTTCCGGGATTGCCAGAACGATGGCTTTTCATCTTCTTCGCAGGCACACTGGATTTCTTCGGCTGTCCGTGGTTTTAGTTTCTGATACCAGGCAAAACCAAGCACTAGTACGGTGATGCCGATCAGGTAAGGCCTGAAGGGTTCCAGCCATGAAAAGCTGGAAGCAATGCCTGATGTGCCGGCAATGAGCGCCAGCACTGGTGTGATGCAGCACAAGGAAGCCGCAATAGCAGTAACAACTCCGGTTCCTATCAGTCCTTTGGATGTTTTTTGTGTTGTAACGTTTTGTGTTTTCATGATTATGTGGTTTAAATTTTTTTGACACCAACTCTTCCAGGTACTTTGTACTCTGGAAGGTTGGTGTTTTTGTTTGCAGAAATCAAATTGAAAAAAGGCATAAGCAGTTCTTCGGCCTGATGCGCTAATGAATAATAAATGGTTTGTGCTTCCTTCCTGTTGCGGATGATGCCGGCATCTTTCAGTTTGCGCAAATGCTGCGAAACGGCAGGTATTTTCATGTTCAGGATATCGCTCAAATCACAGACACATAATTCTCTTTCTTCGAGCAAAAGGAAGAGTATTTTCATTCTCACTTCATTCCCGGCGAGGGAAAAGACTTTTGAAAGATAGCCGATCGTATTTTCCAGCTCACTCATTCTTTTTTTGCAGGCATTGATCTGTCTTACATCTGCTTCAGCCCTTATACAAACATTGATTTCCATAATTTTCTTTTTAGATTTTTCTTTTTCGTACTTAAGCAATTACTTAAATAAGTTTGAAATTTGACGCTCCCGATTTTATTTCCTTACAAAAAGAGGTTAAATTAAAATTTGCGGATTCAGGATGCAAAGAAAAGCAACTTTCGTATTTAAGCAACTACTTAAATAATGTTTAACAGAATTTTAACAAACCTTAAAACGGGATGATTTTCAACTATTGCATATTAGCAGGCGGAAGCATAATCTTATCATATTAAGAAAATTTAAGTTGACAAGCGCCTGAATAGTTTGTACTTTTGAGTAAACTTTTTAAAACAGTGTTATGTTTGACGATTATAAATGCCCAAAATGCGGGGGTAATCTGCGAGTGGGCGACAACATCATTTTATCTGCAAAAAATGAAAGAGGGCAGGGGGGACTTGTATTACTCCACCCGGAACTGGGAAATTATCAGGTCATCACCCATCCCGGTTTCAAATATGAAAAAGGGGAAGTGGTGAAATTCTTTTGCCCTATCTGCCATCACAACCTGGATTCTTCAAAACACAAGAACCTGGCAAAGATCGTTATGACTGATAAAGACGGTGAAGATTTTAACATCTACTTTTCAAAAGTTGCAGGTGAGGAGAGTACCCTGAAAATGATCGGGGAGCATGTGGAAGTTTTCGGTGAACATTCTGAAAACTATCTTGATTTTTTCACGTTGAGTCAGAATTATTAACTTTTAATTAATGAAGAAAGGAGCTGATTATGATCAAAGAATATTTATGTCCGAAATGCCGCAGCCAACTCATGGTGGGCGATCATATCGTCATTGCTGCCAAAGCAAGTGACGGATCCGAAGGTCTTATCGAATTAAGTCCGGCCATAGGGGATTACACGGTCAAATTTCCACCGACCCTACATGCCAGAACCGGCGACTTTCTGACGTTATTCTGTCCGGTTTGTCACAATAACCTGGCGTCTTCAAAACACATCAACCTGGCCATGGTCATTGCCAAAGACGAAAAGGGCGCTGAATATGAGATATACTTTTCCCAAATCGTAGGCGAGCACAGTACTGTTGCCATGATGGGCGATCATGTGGAGTTGCACGGGGAACATGTGGGCAAATACCAGGATTTGTTTGCACCGAGGCAGATGTTTTGAATGTTGAGTGACGAATGATGAGTGAGGAATGTTGAGTGAACCGTTGCGGGTTACAGGTTGCAGGTTTGACTATTTGACCATGCCTGAATAACGTTGACCGTTTTTATTTGAAAACTGAAAACTGTGAACTGAAAACTGTGAACTGAAAACTGTGAACTGAAAACT
>CAZMOS010000085.1:0-15745 GCA_964567945.1 uncultured Lentimicrobiaceae bacterium | reverse complement strand
TATTATACGAAACACCTGTAATAGCTAAACCCATTCCTTCAATACGGGAGATTTTTTATAATTATCCAGAATTTTTATTAAGAGAAGAACATAATTATTTTGAACAGGTTGTAGAAAAACTTGAAAAAATAGAGATGCTTCGAAAAATAGCAAAAGCCGCCCAGAACGAATTTATAGAAAGGTTCTCAATGGAAAACCATTTAAAACGGATTTCAGAGGTATATGAACAATATTAAAATACCTGTAATATATTACCATTCTGTAGGCCCAAAAAACAAAGAATGGGTAAGAAATTTTTTAACCTTGGAGATTCCGTTTTTCGAAGCACAACTTAAAATAATCGGTCAAAAATTTTCAGTAATAACGCTGAAAGAATACTGGGAGGCAAGAAACGGACTAAAAGAAATTCCTAAAAATGCTTTAGTAATTACACTTGATGATGGTTATTTGGATAACTGGGTTTGGGCCTTTCCATTCCTGAAAAAATACAATCTGAAAGCTACGCTTTTTGCAAGTCCTGAATTTGTTGATAAAAAGGCTAAAATCAGACCTGTTGCCGATCCTGATATTCCGGTTGAAAAACAAATAGATGGATTGGAAAATTGGGGATTCTTATCATGGGATGAAATGCGCGAAATGGAAAAAAGCGGTTTGATTGATATTCAATCTCACACAATGACACATTCAAAATATTTTGTGTCGGAAAAATTAACAGGATTTACGAAACCAGGTGGGGATCTTTTATACCCTGTTGGAAACTTGTTTCCTGAAACGAAACCTTATTATATTGCAAACGAATCATTTGAACAACTTCTTCCCTACGGATACCCTTTATTTGACTCAGCATCAGCCATCATTGCCAGACGTGTCTGGATCAATCAATCTTTTATTGATGAAGTAATTCAAACATTAAAAGATTTTGACTGGAAATGTTACACCGGTTTCCGGCAGGTTTTCGAAATAATCGAACCGATTTATAAAGCTTACAAAGCAAAGAATGATTTAATTGTTAAAAAAGAAACTGAAACTGAATTCAAACGGCGGGCTGTTAAAGAAATAGTTGATTCGAAAACAATTCTTGAAAAAGAATTAAATAAAAAAATAGAATTTTTATGTTGGCCTCACGGTGATAATAATCTTTTTGCACACCAGACTGCCATTGAAGCAGGTTATCTTGCGACAACTCTTGGAAAATATAATGGCTCGTTTTCGGTACAGGACAGAATAGATGAACGTATTGGGACTAATACTTACCGAAATAATGTTTATTTAACGACCAAACGATTGATGTTCAATATTCAGGTCTATAAAAAGCAATTTCCTTATTATCATTTTAAACAACTGTATTATTTGTTCAAATCATTTAAAACCAAAAGCGGTTAACCTGTGGAATTTGCTTTCTCATTAAAAAAAAATAACCTGTCAGATTTCAATCTGAAAAGGAAAACGATCGTTGGTGTTTTTGATGTTTTATCAAGTGATTATTATTTCCAAAAATCGGAAAACGGAGACTGGATAATCTGGATTGGTGATTTTGTATTACCCGATGAATTTAAGAGCATTGAAGATTTTTTGAAAGAACAACTGAAAAAACCGGATCAAGAAAAACTCTTAGAAACAGGCGGATATTTTTATTGTATCCGGCATTTCTTTAAAAAAAACAGTTTACAGGTGGTAACAGGATTTTTGAATATTATGCCGGTTTATTATTTTGAAAATCACGAAAAAATCTGGATTGCATCAAAAAATGAGTGGATTGCAAATCATTCAGATATTGATTCTACCGTTAATCTGTCGTTTATTTTGGAAAAATTACTTTTCAATTATCCGTTTGAAAACGATACGATTTACAAAGGCATAAAAATGCTGTCCGGTAATCATTATCTCCAAGTGGATCAAACCGGAATTAAAGAAATAAGATATAAGGACATACTGGATTTTATCGTCACTGACCCTGCACCGGTCAACAAATCCTTAGATTTTCTTGTTGATTTATTAAATAATCGAATTGATGCTTATTTCCCTGAAGATGAATTTTATCTTTCTTTTACTGGTGGTTTTGATGGCAGGACAATTTTATCAAGAGCATTATTCGGAAATAAAAATCCTTTAACTTATTCATTTGGCACAAAAAATTCTTCGGATATTACAATTCCCGCGGCCCAAGCAAAAGAACTCGGAGTACAATTCCGTCCGTTTTTTCTGGATAAAGAAGAGTATTTAAGAAATTCCCTAAAATATGGTTTTGAGTTGGTTGAAGTAACAGCAGCGCTATCAAATTTTGCACGTGCTCATTACGTTTATGCGGCGAAACAGATTTCAAACACACACAAATACATAATGACCGGTAATTTCGGTTCTGAATTATTCAGGGCATTTCATAATACAGGTGTAATGGTAACCCCTTTTTTATTTCAACTTTTTAATACAACAAACATTGAAAAGTTTCTTGAAACATATTCCTTTCCGGAATTTTCCTGTTTGAATAAAGACATTTTTAAAAATGAATTTTTATCTCTTAGAGACAGAATAATTACTGGTGAAATGTTTTCAAAACCGGGCTTCACGAAAAATCAGGTGTTTTACAGATATGTGTTCGAAGAAATATTCAGAAAGTATTTTGGTGCAGAACTGATTATGCAAAATGAATATCTGTATAACCGGACTCCTTATATAGATTATATGCTGATTAAAGAATTATTAAAAACAAAGTTTGCTGGAATTTATAGTGATTTTTATGAAAATAATCCTGTGAAGCGTTTAAAAGGACAGTTGTTATATGCACATTGTATAAAAATGAACTCTCCCCAAATATATAAAATGAAAACGGGAAAAGGTTATCCCCCTAAAAATATTATAACGCCTGAAGGAAAATTTTACTTGTTATGGAACTTGATAAATAAAAAGATAAAAAATAAAAAAAGGAAACAAAATGATGATTTTGGAGTGGTAAAATCGTTCGAGAAAAATAATAGTATATTGTTGGAAATGCAGTTTGATGAAAATTATTTTGATGAAAGAAAGATTAAAAAGGAAATTACAGGCGAAAAGAATAATTTGAACAATCTGATAAATATAATAAGTCTGAATTGGTATTTACTGGAACATTTTGAGAAAAATGGATAAAAAATACAACTTTGCAATTTTAGCTAACGAGCGTCCGGATGACCACCAATTGTGGGTAGCTGCTTGTGAGGAAAGAAAAGATGATCTGGAATACACTGTTATCAATCTGACTTCTGCTGATTGGTTGAAACAAATCATAGCCAAAAAATTTGATTATTTGCTTGCTAAGCCTAGTGGCCAAACTAATTTGTTTAAACAATTATATGATGAAAGATTATCTATTCTTATTAAAGAATTAAATTTAAAAGTTTTTCCTACATTGAAAGAGATTCTTATTTATGAGAATAAAAGATATTTCTCCTTTTGGCTTGACGCCCATAATATTCCACACCCTGATACTAAAGTGTTTTTTAATGAAAAAGAAGCTTTAAGTTTTATTTCCAGGTGTAAATTTCCGATTGTAGGAAAAATGAATATCGGTGCATCAGGTCGTGGCGTTGAAATATTGCGCACAAAGACTAATGCTAAAAAATATATTCATGAGATTTTTGTAAAAGGTAAAACACCACAAACGGGTCCTAATCTTAGAAAAGGGAACAAAGTGAAAAGGATAATGAATAAGATCAAAAATCCATCCGAATTAATGAACAGATTAAAAGTATATAAAGCAATTTCATCTGACGTTCAAAAAGGGTTTGTAATATTACAGGATTTTATTTCACACGATTATGAATGGCGGGTTGTAAGAATTGGAGATTCTTTTTTTGCACACAAAAAATTATTGAAAAAAGAAAAGGCAAGCGGTTCTTTACTCAAGGGATACGTGGATCCTCCTAAAAATTTGCTGGATTTTGTAAAGGAAATCACAGATCGGTTTGGGTTTTACAGTCAGGCGGTTGATATATTTGAAACGGACCATGGAAAATATCTGGTAAATGAAATGCAGTGTATTTTCGGACAATCAGATCCTTATCAAATGTTAGTTGACGGTAAACCCGGGAGATATTTAAACAAAGATGATCAATGGATTTTTGAAGAAGGAATGTTCAATGAAAATGAATCGTATAATTTACGGCTTGATTATGTTATTAGCCAATTAGACAAACTAAAATGAAGGTTTTATTTGTGAGTAGCGGTAATTCAAAATATGGCATATCACCAATTGTATTAAATCAAGGAAATTCTTTAAAAAAATTAGGAGTTTCTGTTGATTATTTCACTATTACAGGTAAAGGATTAGCTGGCTATCTAAAAAGTATTCCAAAACTTTATCACTACCGAAAAAAAAATGATTATCATATTGTTCATGCTCATTATTCACTTTCTGCTTTTGTGGCATCCTTATCAGGTTCTAAACCATTGGTAGTTTCCCTTATGGGCAGTGATGTGAAATCAAAGAGTTGGACAAAATCATTTATCAAAATATTCAATTATTTTTTTTGGAAATCCTGTATTGTGAAATCAGCGGAAATGAAAAAAGATCTTGGGATTAAAAATATACATATCATTCCCAATGGGGTGGATTTCGAATTACATAAACCTTTGGATCAAGATAAAGCACTCATTGAATTAAAATGGGACCCCGGGAAAAAACACATTCTTTTTGCAGCAGATCCTCATCGACCGGAAAAAAATTACAAGCTTGCAAAAGAAACATTTCGATTTATAATTTATGATGAAGTTGAACTTCATTTCTTAAAAAATGTTCCCCATCAACAAATACCGGTTTATTTTGCTGCAAGTAACGTTGTTTTACTAACCAGTTTTTGGGAAGGGTCTCCCAATGTGATAAAAGAGGCAATGGCATGTAACTGTCCTGTTGTGGCAACAGATGTTGGTGATATTAAGGAAATAATTTCAGGAGTCGAAGGATGCTATATTTCATCTTTCGATCCGAGTGATTTGGCCAATAAACTGAAACTTGCATTACAATTCGGAAAACGCACCAATGGCCGCGAACATATCGAACATCTTAAAGAAGAAAATATTGCTCAAAAGATTATAGGTATTTACAAAGAGATACTGAATGAAAAATCATCATAAATATATCGTAAAAAGCGGTTTTGAAAATATTGACCGGACTGCATGGGAAGAATTGATGGAAACGTCATTTACTCCATCGGTCTTTCAAAGCCCGCAGATGTTTAAATATTTTGAAAAGAACACTGGTTTTCAGCCGTTTGTTTTGTCGGTTTCAAATAAAGCTGGCGAAATGTTGGCTTTGATATCCGGTGTTATTCAAAAAGGGGGTTCCGGAGTGAAAGGTGAGATGACAAAAAGAGCCATCATTTTCGGCGGGTCTTTACTGAACAATACAGCCGAAACACCTGATGCAATTTTTATTTTGCTTACCGCCCTGAATAAATATTTGACAGGAAAAGCGATTTATGCCGAGACGCGGAATTTAAATGACTACAGTAGCTATAAAAGTATATTTGATAAAGCCGGTTGGAAATACAAACCTCATCTTAATTTTCATGTTGACTGTCGCGACGAAACAACCACAATTAAACGGGTGAGCAAAAGTAAAATGCGACAAATAAGAAAAAGTTTAAAAGCCGGAGCTGAAATCGTTGTTTCCAATGACTTAAATGAAATCAGGGAATTTTATGAAATACTCCGTAATCTTTATAAAACAAAAGTGAAGACACCTTTACCCTCATTTGATTTTTTCAGGAGTTTCTTTGAAAGTCAATTGGGGAAATACCTGCTTGTAAAATTTGACAATCGTATTGTCGGTGGTATCATGTGCCCGATATTACCCGGTAAGGTTATTTATGAGTGGTATGTTTGCGGGCTGGATGGTGAGATAAAAGATGTTTATCCAAGTATTTTAGCAACCTGGGCTGCGATTGACCATGCTTTGAAAAACGGCATACCACGATTTGATTTCATGGGAGCCGGGGCACCTGATAAGGATTACGGGGTGCGAGAGTTCAAATCCAAATTCGGCGGGGAACTGATTGAACACGGGAGATTTTACAAAATATTTAATCCGGTTTTATATCAGTTTGGAAAAGCAGGTGTTAAAATCTTAAAATCGTTAAAATAATTTGAAAATTCTAATTGACATCGGTCATCCCGGACATGTCCATCTTTTTCGCCCGTTTGCCAATCAGATGATGGAAAAAGGGCATCAAATATTATTTACATGCCGGGAAAAGGAATTTGAAATAGAACTGTTAAAATCGGCCGGTTTTGAATATAAATCATTTGGTAAAAAATTCAGTTCTCTGGCCGGAAAACTTTTTGGCCTGGTTAAATTTGATATTCAGGAGTTTTTGCAGGGCTTGAAGTTTAAACCGGATATTCTGTTAAGTCATGGTTCGATGTATGCCGCGCATGCCGCATATTTATTGCGAAAACCCCATATCTCACTGGAAGACTCGGGAAACTGGGAGCAAATCAAATTGTATTTACCTTTCTCAAAAGCGGTCCTGACCCCTTCGGTTTTATTTGAAGACCTCGGCGAAAAGCAAATCAGATATAAAGGATATCATGAACTGGCATACCTGCATCCGTCATTGTATACACCATCAAAGAATATATATTCATTTTTAGGCATTTCTCCGGATGAAAAGTATGCCGTCATCCGATTTGTTTCGTGGAATGCAACTCACGACCGTGGTCAGGGTGGACTTTCGTATGATGAAAAAAAAGAACTCATCACACTGCTCAATGCTAAAATGCGAGTTTTTATTTCGTCTGAGCAGGAATTGCCTGAAGAATTCGCATCTTATAAAATCAAAATCCCACCTGAAAAGATGCATGATTCACTGGCTTTTGCAGATATTTTTATCGGGGAAGGGGCAACAATGGCTTCGGAAGCAGGAGTGCTGGGTACCCCTTCAATATATATTAATTCTTTATGCCGGGCATATAATGAAGATCAGGAAAAATACGGGTTAGTTTTTAATTTTCAAAATGGGAAAGGTGTTATTGAAAAAATTGATGAAATATTGAGTAATCCGGATTACAAAAAAGAATGGCAGAAAAGGCGGAAAAAATTGTTAGCAGATAAGATTAACGTCACTTCTTTCCTCGTCTGGTTCATCGAGAACTACCCAAAAAGCTCCCAAATCATGAAAGAAAACCCTGATTATCAATACCGGTTTAAATAAATGGAATTGAAGGTTAACTTAAATGGTTTAAATGAATGGTTCACAACAGCAAGATTGAAATCAATTTTCATAACTTATTCCATTGTTCTGCTTTTATTAGCCGGTTTACCCATCAACAACACCGGTTCTGTATTAAACAACACTTACTTCATTACTGTCAGACTTGATTATATCATCCATTTCATTATCTATTTTGTTTGGATGTTTTTATTATGGAAAATGACCTGTAAAGATGAAAAAACAACCCTTGCCCATGTTACCGGATATGTGGCATTGGGTCTGATCTTTGCATTATTTACAGAAGGAATTCAGTATTTCATTCCATACCGAGCTTTCAATATAAATGATTTGATAGCAAATGGGCTGGGAATAGTTTTAGGGACAGCATTTTTTATCAAATAACATTCTTTGGACTTTACCCAAGAAATATACACAGAACTGTTAAAATCACTCCAAAAAACTGGATATTTCTTTCAGACTTTTGAAGATTTTATCAGAGAGCCACAACAAAAAGTGATTGTCCTCCGGCACGATGTGGATAAATTACCGCAAAATGCAGTTGATCTGGCTGAAATTGAAAAAAATCTTGGAATCAAAGCCAGTTACTATTATCGGATTGTGAAACAAAGTAATGTTCCGCATCTTATTGAAAAAGTCAGAGATATGGGTCATGAAATAGGTTATCATTACGAAGACCTGACACTTGCAAAAGGAGATAAACAACGTGCTATCGAAACGTTTGAAGAAAACCTTACTTACTTCCGGAAGTTTTACCCCGTTGTTACGGCATGTATGCACGGTAGCCCGTTAAGTAAATGGGATAACAGAGACCTTTGGGAGAATTATAATTATAAAGACTTTGGGATTATTGCCGAGCCTTATTTTGACATTAATTACGATGAAGTATTTTATATAACAGATACCGGCCGCCATTGGAACAATACCGGTGTAAGTGTCCGTGATAAGGTAAAATCAAAGTTTAATATTGATGTGAAAAACACTCAAAACCTGATTAAAATGGCAAAAAACGACATTTTACCCCCAAAAGTTATAATAAATACGCATCCGCAACGTTGGTTTGATCCTGGAGTTAACTGGCTGAAAGAATTGATTTTACAAAATATCAAAAATCAAATCAAAAAACATTTATAAAAATTTTATGCCCAGAAATTTTTTTTATAATTTCACTTTGTTAAATTTGCATTTCTAAACAAACTAAAAACTATTATGAATTTAATTACTACGCTGCCTAAGTTAGCGACCTTAAAGCAGGCACCACCCAAACAAATACGCAGGGAAAGGCATCTGATTTATCCTTACATTGACCAGGAGAATACAGAGAAACTTATTGCCAAGGAGGTGGGTCAAGGCCCGTTAAGTTTCCTTAAAAAACACGTTTCCCTAAATGATGGTTCTTCAGCAGTTTTCGCCACGGCCACACGCTTTAATGTTGACAAGCTGCCGAAAAATAAATTTCACTCCGTTGTTAATTTGTATCCCGTTAATAGTTACCGATGGATCAACAAGTTTTTCGAGTCGGTAAATAACAAGTTGCCCATTGGCGGAGTTTTTGTCAATAAAGTTGAAACGTATTCAAACCGCAGGGAAAGAATGCTAAGAAAATCTATTTTCCCCCTGAACTGGATACTGTATGCTTTTGATGTTTTATTTCACCGGGTATTCCCTAAGGTTCCCATAACCAAGAAATTTTATTTTTGGGCAACCAAGGGCAGGGACAGGGTATTTTCAATGGCAGAAACTTACGGAAGATTATATTCCTGTGGTTTTGAGATCATGGATGAGCAACATATTGATGGTTTCCTGTATTTTGCTTCCCGGAAAACAAAAGCCCCGTTCTACCCGGAAAATCCCACTTACGGACCCCTGATCAAACTGAAGAGGCATGGGAAAGACGGTAAACTGTTTAACGTTTACAAGCTCCGCACTATGCATGCTTATTCTGAATACCTTCAGGAGTATATTTACAAGAAAAATGATCTTGATGAAAACGGAAAGTTTAAAAATGATTTCAGGGTCACAACCGAAGGGAAAATTTTCAGAAAGTTCTGGCTTGACGAGTTGCCCATGCTCATCAATGTATTTCGTGGAGAGATGAAAATCGTGGGTGTCCGGCCTTTGAGTTCACAATACTTTAACCTTTATTCTGATGAGTTGAAAGAAAAAAGGGTAAATTACAAACCCGGATTGATTCCACCGTTCTATGCCGATATGCCAAAATCACTGGAAGAAATCATGGAATCGGAGATGAGGTATCTTGAAGCTTACAAAAAACATCCGTTTTTAACGGATTTAAAGTATTTTATAAAAGCCTGGACAAACATCATTGTCAAAAGGGCAAGGAGTAGTTAGTACCCCGATCCTGAATTTTGTTAAAAAGAATAAGACAATTTTATTTCAGTTTTTTAATAGTCAACCAAAGACTTAAGTCCGAAGGGTGGAAGAAAAACGTGTAATAAACACCTGGCTTCCTGCTTCGGACATCCTTTTATGTTCCAATTGGCCGGCTAACCTTTCATATTAAAATCAACAGTTATATTTTTTATGCTTGAGGCATTAATTACCTCTAAAACGAGGATAAAGCTGCTTTTAAAATTTTTTCTGAACACTCAGAATACAGGATATTTGCGTAAACTGGCCAATGAATTCGGAGAATCAACCAATGCCATCCGCCATGAACTGAACCGGCTGGAGGCATCAGGCTTAATAGTTTCGAGCATGCAGGGGAATAAAAAAATTTTTCGTGCCAATGTCAATCATCCGTTATTCCCTGAAATTAACCGGCTTTTGATCAAACACATTGGAATTGATGAATTCATTGAACATGTGGTCAACAAAATTGGTGAAGTTGACTCTGTGTACCTGATCGGGGACCTGGCAAAAGGAATTGACAGCACGGTAATTGAAATCTGGCTCATTGGAAGGAATATTAATGAAAAATATTTAAAAAAACTTATTAATAAAACAGAAAATATTATCAATCGTAAGGTTAAATATTTGATTTTTGCCGAAGCAAAAAATGAAAATGGTTTTCCGGAAAGGAATAATTCGGAAACCTTATTGCTCTGGAAGTCTTAATCATTTTTAATCAGTCTGTTAAGCAACAACTACTGGGACTGACGTGGCGAAGCTGTAAATACACTGGAAATTCGCTTTTCTTGTTTAATCATTTAAAGTTTAATTATGAAAAAGGAACTACTTGAAAAAATCAACAACAAACAAGCCCTGATTGGAATTATAGGATTAGGCTATGTCGGATTACCGTTAATGCTGGAATTTTGTGAAAACAATTTTAAGGTACTGGGTTTTGATAAAGATGAGTCAAAAGAAAAATTGTTAAATCAGGGAAAATCGTACATAAAACATATTTCCGCAGAAAGAATACGGAAACAATGGGAAAAAGGAAACTATGAAGCCACGATCGATTTTAAAAGATTAAACGAACCCGATGCTTTAATAATGTGTGTTCCCACGCCGCTTGATAAGCACCGTGAACCGGATATGAGCTTTATCGTTTCAACGGCTAAGGTTATCCAAAAAAATATGCGCAAAGGGCAATTGATTACCCTGGAATCAACTACTTACCCCGGCACAACCGACGAACTTCTTTTACCTATGTTTGAAAATGCATTTATAGAACAGGGGATTTCCAATGAGAAATTAAAAGTAGGAGAAGACTTTTTCCTTGCTTTTTCTCCTGAGCGTGAAGATCCAAACAACCCGAATTACAATACGAAAACAATACCGAAAGTCGTAGGTGGCACCACACCGGCATGTCTTGAGGTGGCCAAGGTGTTGTACGATCAGGTGATTGTCAGGACGGTTCCCGTTTCAAGTACACAAGCTGCCGAAGCAACTAAACTGCTGGAAAATATTTACAGGTCAATTAATATTGCTTTGGTTAATGAACTGAAAATGGTATTCCATAAAATGAATATTGATATTTGGGAAGTAATCGAGGCCGCTAAGACAAAACCTTTCGGATATCATGCATTTTACCCCGGGCCCGGTCTCGGTGGCCATTGTATTCCCATTGACCCGTTTTACCTGACTTGGAAAGCCCGCGAATTTGAGATGAATACCCGGTTTATTGAGCTTGCCGGAGAAATAAATACTTATCAACCCCATTATGTCCTGCACAGGGCAATGGAAGTGCTCAATGACAGGAAAAAATCATTGAATGGCGCCAACATTCTGCTTTTGGGCCTTGCTTATAAAAAGAATGTGGATGATACACGCGAATCCCCTTCTTTGAAGCTCATTGAAGTTTTTGAAGACAAAGGAGCCAGAGTGGATTATCACGACCCTTTCATATCGGCTGCTCCCAAAACCAGAAAATATCATTATAAAATGAAGTCGGTTGAGCTAACACCCGAAAATATATCAAAATATGATTTGGTACTGCTTAGCACTGACCACGATAATATAGATTACAAATTAATCTATGAACATGCCAACCTTATACTGGATACCAGGAATGTTTTTACCAAATATGTTGAAGACAAGGCCGGAAAAATTCAAAAGGCCTGATCAGACTGAAGTTAAATTCATAACAGCATTCTGTTGTTTGTCGATTAATGCCATTTTCAAAATGATAAATATCAAAAGTATAAATGTAAATCTTTGATATGACAGTAGAAGGAATCATTGTTCTGCTTGTAATTGCCTTTATCATTGTTTCATTATATATTAATTATATAGGGCCCGGCCTGACTTTTATTATCGGGGTTGCTATTCTTGGTATAACGAAAATACTTACCCCCGGTGAGATATTATCAGGTCTGGCCAATGAACAGATTGCGGTGATCGTCATGTTGTTGATCCTGGGGGACATCATAAAAAGGTCATCTGTAATTGATAATATTTTTAACAAAGCATTCGAAAAGGCGAAAACATACCGCCAGTTTATGATGAGAATGACAGTTATGGTCAGCGGGTTTTCGGCTTTTTTAAACAATACGCCTTTGGTTGCCCTGATGATGCCTTTTGTGAATGACTGGAGTAAAAAGCATGGTGTTTCTGCCTCTAAACTTTTAATTCCCCTTTCTTATGCAGCTATCCTTGGCGGATGTACAACACTAATAGGAACCTCAACAAATTTAGTTGTTAACAGCCTTGTTGTTGACCAGCAAATCATTCCAGGACTGGAACCACTCAACATCTTCGATTTTTCCTTTGTAGGCGTTCCGATGATCCTTTTGGGAATAACTTATCTCATTGTTTTTGGATATAGACTGCTTCCTGATCATAAGGATATAACAGAAACGATATCAACAAATACACGTGAATTTATTGCTGAAGTCAGGGTCACAAAAAAAGCGGCATTTGACGGAAAAACCATCGAAGAAGCCCAGTTAAGAAACCTGAAAGGGCTTTTCCTTGTGGAGATCGTACGGGGTGATGAAGCGATAAAACCGGTAACCCCTCAAACAAGATTATCAGCCGACGACATATTAATGTTTGCCGGCAATACGGATACTATTTCTGATTTTGTTACTTCCAAGCAAGGATTACAGCTTTCGCAAGTTGGTATGTTTGCCAAAGTAAGGCATACCGAACTGGTTGAAGTAGTTGTTCCACATAACTCCACACTGATCTCCAAAACAGCAAAATCCAGTAGTTTCAGAGGACGGTTTGACGCTGCAATCATTGCCATTCACCGGAACGGCGAAAGAATATCAGGTAAAATAGGGGATGTCCGTTTGAGGGCAGGTGACGTTCTTTTATTGATAACAGGTGAGGATTTTGCAAAAAAAGCCGGCGAAACCAATGATATTTATCCGATAAGCAAGATCAAGGAATTTAAAAAACTCCCAACTTATAAATCCGCAACATTGATCGGGGGCACATTGGCGGCAGTGATTCTTGCAGGAATGGGATTTGTATCGCTGTTTATTGCATTATTGGCACTTCTGATCATTTTGACGGTCATGGGCATTTCTTCAGCGAAAGATATTGCCAAAGGAATTGATTTTAACCTCGTACTGATCATTGCCTTATCACTTGCATTGGGAACCGCTATGGTTAAAACAGGGGTTGCTAATGTCATCTCTCATTATACTTTCGAGATGCTGGTGCCTTTAGGTGTCGTCGGGGTAATGGCCGGCATGTTTCTTTTGACAAACCTGATGGGATCTGTAATTACTAACATTGCAACAGTTGCCTTAACGTTCCCGATTGTATTGACATTTGCGATAAACTCTAATCTGAATCCAAAACCGTTTATTTTGCTTGTTGCTTTTGCAGGAGCTGCCAATTTTATTACCCCGATCGGTTATCAGACAAACCTGATGGTATATGGCCCCGGACGTTATAAGTTTACAGACTTTTTACGTATTGGTTTCCCACTTGCTCTTATGTATATGATCGTGGCAGTTGTGGGATTGATCTTTCAATTTGATTTGAGGTTGAATTAAGGTGGTTGCAATTGTTATAGTTGTTGCAAATGGGGAACGTGTAATCCAATATAAAAACCAACAATAAATAATGAGATGATATCTGGTTATGAAGATTTGGAAATTTATCAATTGGCATTTGATTATGCAATTGCAATACATTACACGTCATTAAAACTTCCTCAATTTGAGTTGCATGAACAGGGAAGCCTGATACGCCGTTCCTCAAAGAGCATTAAAGATCAGATATCAAAAGTTAAGCATTAAAATCAACAACTTTATCACTTTTGTCGAAAAAAACTGGAAAACATAACTATTGCAACCATTGCAACTAACGCACCCACTCCACCAAAATAAAATATAATGACCCATTTGCAAAACACAGCGATCAACGCTTCAATCCGGGCAGGTCTGGCCATTCTGGAAGTTTATAAATCGGATGACTTTGATCTTGAGTTTAAAAAGGACAACTCACCCCTGACCCTTGCCGACCGCAAAGCCCATAATATCATTATGGAACATCTTGTTGAAACAGGTATCCCTGTACTTAGTGAAGAAGGTAAAAACATACCTTATAAAGAGCGGAGAAACTGGAAAAGATTTTGGCTGGTTGATCCATTGGACGGAACCAAGGAATTTGTGAAAAAAAACGGAGAGTTCACCGTTAATATTGCTCTTATTGAAAATTGTAAGCCTGTTATGGGTGTGATCTATGTTCCGGTAACGGACATACTTTATTTTGGAACGGTTAATGAGGGAGCTTTTGTTATTGAACAAGTCATAAAACACGACCGGGGAACAAACCTGATGAATTTTGCAAAAAAATTACCCGAAAAAGAAAACAGTGATACATATAAAGTTGTAGCCAGCCGTTCACACATTAACACTGAAACGGAACAATTTATTGAGGAATTGAAGAAAGATCATCAGAAGATTGAAATTGTTTCAAAAGGCAGTTCATTAAAATTGTGCCTGATCGCCGAAGATAAGGCGGACATTTATCCCCGCTTCGGCCCGACCAGCGAATGGGACACAGCAGCCGGACATGCTATTGTGCTGGCCTCCGGTGGAAAGGTCGTCCTGGCAGAAGATGAAAGTAAAGAACTAACATATAATAAAGAGAATATTTTAAACCCTTATTTTATTGCCAGGCGAAAATAGCCTTTGGCGAAATTGGTAGAAATTATAATCTATTGTCAAGTCAATTATTAAATGGTGTTTTTCATATCCACGCTCACCCCTTAATCCCCTAAAGGGGATCCGGCGCGTGTAAGCATCCCCCTTTAGGGGTTAGGGGTGCGAAGGGAAAAGATATAATTTACTTGACTTGACATTACAACAAAATCCCACTTAAATTCAATCATTAAACAATGAAAGACAACAAAAACAACATCCATCCTGTTTTTGACAAAATTCTAAACAGACCGGATAAAGAGAAGTTACTAAAACAGCATTCACGGGTAATATGGTTAACCGGCCTGTCGGGGGCAGGAAAAACAACCATCGGCCGTCAGATAGAAATGGAACTGAACAAGCGCGGATACCTTACCCAGGTGCTGGATGGCGATAATATCCGAACGGGAATAAACAACAACCTTGGTTTTTCGGAAACTGACCGCCATGAGAATATCCGGCGTATAGCCGAAGTATCCAAACTCTTTATGAATTGCGGGATAATCTGTATAAACAGTTTCATCAGCCCTACACGTGAGATGAGACACATGGCCATGGAGATAATCGGCAAGGAAAATTTTATTGAAGTTTATATCAATGCGCCGCTTGAAGTCTGTGAAAGCCGTGATGTGAAAGGTCTGTATCAAAAAGCAAGACGTGGTGAAATCAAAAACTTTACAGGTATAGACGCCCCGTTCGAACCCCCACTGAATCCTGATATTGAACTGAAAACAGATGAGCTGACCGTTGAAGAATCTGCAAAAAAAGCGCTGGACTTTATTTTACCGATAATAACTTATGATCAAATCTGATTGAAGCATAGAATTTCGTATATTTGTAAGAAAGACAGCGGTTTAAAAAAATAGAATGTTAAAACATCTCAAATTACGTAAAGAACTTTTTTGGGATATTGATCCGGAAAAACTTGATGAAATCAAGAACAGGCGAGTTATTATTGAACGGGTTTTAACC
>CAZMOS010000084.1:0-15862 GCA_964567945.1 uncultured Lentimicrobiaceae bacterium | reverse complement strand
GACTGTGGATTGCCGACTGGAGACTGAAGACTGCTGACTGGAGACTGAAGACTGCACCCAACCCCCGCTTCCTCGCAACAGAACAACAAAACTTATTGAATATGCCTGAAAAGAAAAAACTTTTCCTGCTGGATGCCATGGCGCTCATTTACAGGGCGTATTTTGCGTTCAGCAAAAATCCAAGGATCAACTCCAAAGGTTTCAATACCTCTGCCATCCTCGGTTTTGCCAATACCTTGTATGATGTTTTGAAAAACCATAAGCCCACACATATCGGTGTTGCCTTTGATATGGAGGCGCCAACGGTGAGACATGAAGATTTTCTGGAATACAAAGCCAACCGCGAGAAAATGCCGGAAGACATTTCGGCCTCTCTGCCATACATCACTGAACTGATCAAAGGTTTCGGCATCCCGTTTCTCGGCGTGGAAGGTTATGAAGCGGATGATGTGATCGGCACACTGGCAAAGAAGGCGGAAAAGGTAGGGTTTGTCACTTATATGATGACGCCGGATAAAGATTTCGGACAACTGGTATCAGACAATATTTTCATATATAAACCGGCCCGGATGAGCAACAAGCCCGAAGTATGGGGCGTCAAACAAGTTTGTGAGCGATACGGGATCAAGAAGCCGGAACAACTGATTGACATCCTTGGCCTGTGGGGTGATGCGTCGGATAATATTCCCGGCGTTCCGGGCATCGGTGAAAAGCGGGCCAAAGAATTAATCGCAGAGTTCGGTTCCATTGAAAACCTGCTGAAAAATACCGACAAACTCAAAGGAAAAATCAGGGAGAACCTTGAAAAATATGCCGACCAGGCGTTGATGTCGAAACAACTGGCCACCATCATCCTGGATGTGCCTATCGAATTCGAGGAAGAAAAACTGAAAATGAGCGATCCCGATCCGGAACTGTTGAAAAAGCTGTTTGATGAACTGGAATTCAGGACCTTCGCTAAAAGATTCTTTACCGATCTGTCACTAAAACAGGGTCAGACTGCTGTCCAGGCCGAATTATTTGGCAGAGAGGCAGAAGCTGAAAAAAAAGAGGAAATCAAAACACTGGAAAACACACCGCATGAATATCATCTGGTGCAATCGGAAAAACAGATCGCCTCACTGGTTAAAACATTGAAATCCGCTTCAGCAGTCTGTTTCGATACGGAGACCACAGGTCTTGATCCGAATAACACAGAACTGGTAGGAATGTCTTTTGCCATTGAACCCCGTGAGGCATGGTATGTGCCCCTGACAGATAATTATCATGATGCATTGAAAACCGTTCAGCAATTCAGCCCCCTGTTTTCAAGCCAGAAGATTGAAAAAATCGGACAAAATATCAAATTCGACATTTCCGTTTTGAAATGGTATGATATTGAGGTGAAAGGGTCTATCTTCGACACAATGATCGCCCATTACCTGCTTGCTCCCGATCAAAAGCACAGCATGGATTACCTGGCGGAAACCTATCTGCATTACCGTCCCGTACCCATTGAGAAACTGATCGGAAAAAAAGGGAAAAACCAGTTGAGTATGCGTGATGCGGAGATCGAAGTGGTTAAAGAATATGCTGCTGAAGATGCAGACATCACTTTACAACTAAAAAAAGTTTTGCTTCCCGAGCTGGAAAAAACAGGCACTTATGATCTGTTTCGCAAAATAGAAATGCCCCTCATTCCGGTTCTGGCATCCATGGAAGCCGAAGGGGTGAAGCTGGATATCGAAGCCCTGAACGAATTCAGCAAAGAGCTGGAAAAGTACATCGGCGAGACCGAGAAAAACATTTTTGAAATGGCGGGCACCGAATTTAATATCGCCTCACCCAAGCAATTGGGAGAAATACTTTTTGAAAGATTGAAAATTGCTTCCAACCCTAAAAAGACCAAAACCGGCCAGTATTCCACCGGTGAGGATATCCTTCAGCGTTTGGTAAACAAACATCCCATTGTGAAAGAGATTCTGGAGTACCGTTCGCTGACCAAGCTGAAATCCACTTATGTGGATACCCTTCCGCAACTGGTAAACAAACGTGACGGAAGGATCCATACTTCATACAACCAGGCCGTGGCAGCTACCGGGCGATTGAGTTCCAACAACCCGAACCTCCAGAATATTCCGATCCGAACCGAAAGAGGGCGTGAGATCAGGAAAGCATTTATTCCGCGAAACGGGGATTATGTCCTGCTGGCAGCAGATTACTCACAGATCGAATTGCGGATCATTGCCCATCTGAGTGGAGACAAAAACATGATCGAAGCATTCAAAAAGGAGCAGGATATCCATACAGCCACTGCCGCCAGGATTTTTGCCGTCAAACCGGATGAAGTAACACAGGAGATGAGAAGAAATGCCAAAACGGTGAATTTCGGACTGATTTACGGTATCTCTGCTTTCGGTTTGTCGCAGCGGCTGTACATTTCAAGGAAAGAAGCCGCAGAGATCATCGAAAACTATTTCAGGCAATATCCCGGCGTAAAAGTTTACATGAATAAACAAATTGAATTTGCACGTACACACGGCTATGTTGAAACCATCATGGGACGGCGGCGCTACCTGAAAGATATCAACTCGGCCAACAGTGTTGTTAGGGGTTTTGCCGAGCGGAATGCGATCAATGCCCCCATCCAGGGTTCCTCGGCCGACATGATCAAGATCGCCATGATCAATATTTTCGAAGCCTTCAACAAAAAAAACTTTAAATCAAAGATGATCCTGCAGGTCCATGACGAACTGGTCTTTGATACCCACAAAAATGAAGTGGAAACCATCAAAAAGATCGTGAAAGATAAAATGGTCAATGCCATCAAACTGGATGTGCCCATCGTGGTGGATATGAATACCGGAAAAAACTGGCTGGAGGCGCATTAGGTACCAGACTTTCTACTTTACCCGCAGTCTTCCCCCACAGCCGGTGTTCCCCGACTGCCTTTTTGATGTTGGGAAATGGAAAGCCGTGGAATTTATTCCCCGGCTTGGTATCAGGCTGTCCCTTTGGGAGCCCCCAAGTCCCGAGGGGAAGACTGAAATCCCAGACCACCAATTTATTTGTGTACGATACGTGCCGGCGGTTTTAGCCGTCGATTCTCCTGATGTTTCAAGCGCAAATTGAAGCAGGGTGGAATATTACGGTACTCCGTACCTTTCTTTTCTGTTTTTCTGATTTTTATAAATATTTTCGGTGCTCTGCACCTTTTTCTTTTCTGATCTCCTTATCCTACCCCGTTGTTGGTGTCCCCACCGACAACCCAATTTTGTTGTTGGAAAATTAAAAGCCGGGGAATGAATTCTACGGTCAACCTTCGAGCGTGGACGCTCGAAGCAGGGGTTCCCCCCGGGTGGTGTCCGCCAACCGGAGCTACGGAATAAAATCTTGTTGGAGACACCAACAACGGGGTTTAACGGGGTGAAACAAACAGTCAATTTTACCAACCCACTCGTTTTTCGGTTCAATTTATAACGAGTAAAAATACCCGTCAATTTCCCCTTTTATGACAAATAAAACCCGTGAATTATTAACACTTAACTATTGATTCAGAAAGCTTTAAAAGCACACCTTCAATTTTATTCTTTATTTTGTTAACCAATTCACAATCATATTGTTATTTAAACCGGAAATAAATTAGCACACAACATATATAATCTTTTCCATAATATAATAAATAACATACTTTTGCCGCGTTTTTCTATATCAACAACATAAAAAAAAGCGCATTATGGACTTGTCAGTCAATTATTTAGGCCTAAGGATAAAGAACCCCGTTGTGGTTGGTAGCTGCAGCCTGACTTCCTCGTTGGAGAACCTGAAAAAAATTGAAAGCAGCGGCGCCGCAGCCGTCGTTTTGAAATCAATCTTTGAAGAGGAAATTTACAATGAATACCGCAGCATTCTTGAAAAGGAAAAAGACTTTGAATTTCCGGATACCCGTTTCCTTGATTATTATGATTACAAGATCAAACAAGATAATATCAACAATTATCTGAACCTGATCAGGGAGGCAAAAAAAACAATTGATATCCCTGTCATTGCCAGCATCAACTGTGTGAGTGACCACGAATGGAATTTCTTTGCCAAAAAGCTTCAGGATGCCGGTGCCGACGCCATCGAACTGAACCTGTTCATCCTGCCTTCCGATTTTTCAAAAACGTGTACGGAAATAGAGAACATCTACCTGCGTATCATCGAAAAAGTAAAAAATGCGGTCAGCATTCCCGTATCGGCGAAGATGAGCTATTATTCGGCTGACCTGGCTGCTTTTGTGAAAAGGATTTCCGAGACCGGTATTGACGGTGTGGTACTTTTCAACCGGTTTTTCCATCCCGATTTCGATATTGAGAACTTTAAAATCGTTCCTTCCAATGTGTTGAGCCGTTCTTCCGACCTGGCCATTTCGCTGCGCTGGATGTCCATCCTGGCAGGCCGCATCAGTTGTAATCTGATCGCTTCTACTGGTGTGCACGACGGAGCTTCGGTAGTGAAAGAACTGCTGGCCGGAGCCGATGCCGTTCAGGTGGTTTCTTCGCTTTACAAACAGGGAGTTGAATACGTCGGCGAAATGCTTGATGATCTCCGATCATGGATGGAACGCCACAATTTTGAAAAGATAGAAGACTTCAAAGGAAAAATGAGCCAGGTGAACAGCCCCAACCCTGCCGAATATGAAAGGGTTCAGTTCATGCGCTATTTCGAAGGCAAAAAATACGATTTCGATTAAACGTAAAAATGTTTTTATATGAAAGATCTCACATTCAACGAAAAGCTGTCAAGGTTCCTCCTCAACTGGTTATTTATGATGATTGTCTGGGTAGCATTTACCACATCTTTTGCCACGGCGGAATTTGTCACGGGCTTGGTGGTCAGCATGATCATTTCGTTTTTCTCCATCAGGATGTTTACCTGCTGTAAGTTATCCATCCTGACACCGCAGCGGATTTTCTATATGATCTTATATCTGTTCGTTTTCCTTATCGCCCTGATCAAATCGAACTTTGATGTGGCCCGCAGGGTATTGTCCCCTTCGCTGCCCATCAATCCGGGAATTGTAAAGTTCAAAACCAAACTGAAGACCGATTACTCCAGGATGGTTCTGGCCAACAGCATAACGCTTACCCCGGGAACTCTTTCGGTGGATATCATTGGCGACACTTTTTATATTCACTGGATTGATGTGAAAACGACCGATCCGGAAAAGGCATACAAAGATATCGCCTGGCAATTTGAAAAAATCCTGTTAAAAATCTTTTAGTCATGATCTATATCATTTATATATCATTCAGTTTTATGATCCTGGGGTTACTCATGGCGGCCATACGGTTCATCAAAGGGCCGACCGCCGGTGACAGGACAGTGGCCCTGGATACGCTGACCACCATACTGGTAGCGGGACTGGTTTTGCTCGGATATGTTTTCGGGCGATACATCTATCTTGATGTGGCCCTGGTTTACGGTGTGCTCGGTTTTATCGGAGTGATCGTCATTGCAAGATATCTGGAGGGCGCATTATGAGTATGGTATTTGAAATTATCGGCGGAGCGCTGCTGTTGACCGGAAGCATTTTCCTGTTCCTCGGCGGCCTGGGCATATTCAGGATGCCCGATGTATATAACCGGCTCCAGGCCGGGACCAAAGCCACAACCCTGGGCGGGATGAGCCTCATCCTCGGCGTTGGCTTTCTGATGGTTGAAACAAACTGGGCATGGCTGGTGAAAGCGGCCATTATCGTCATTTTTATCGCTTTTTCAAACCCCATCAGTTCGCACGCCCTCGCACGGGCTATGTATAAAAGAAAACGGTATCCACTCATCACAAGCCAGGATGAGAACATGGATGCATACAAAGAAGCCATTGAAAACGAAATGAAGGAGGAAAAAAAATGATTTACCTGATCCTGATTTTTTTCTTATTGATCCTGATGATCGGTGCAGCCATTTATGCCGTGGTGCAAAAAGATCTGCTGTACGCTGTGATCGCTACCGGCGTGATCAGCCTGGTGCTGACAGTACTTTTTTATATCCTGCAGGCACCTGATGTGGCCCTGACGGAAGCAGCCATCGGCGTGGCGCTGACCACCATCATTTTTCTGATCACTATCCGCAACACATTGCGGCATGAAGATGAATACAATAAAAAAGACAAGTTTAAATCTCCGGTGAAATGAGAAAATTTTTAGTCATATTGATTCTGGCGGTTCTGGGATTTTACCTGTTTGATGCTTTCAGCGGGCTGGGACTGGGAATTACCCGCTTCGAACACGGTGTCAGGGATTATTATCTCGCAAAAACCGTTTCGAACCTGCATGTAGCCAATACGGTAACCAGTATCGTGGTTAGTTTCAGGGGGTTTGACACCCTGGGTGAAGTAACTGTTCTGTTCCTTGCCGTTTCGGCTTTGGGAAGTGTGCTGTACAAAAGAAGGCACGAGGTGGGCAGCCGTACTATTTTATTTCCTTCCAGTAACATTGTCCGTTCAGGTTCAAAATTGTTGTTCCCGGCCATTATCCTGCTGGGTGTTTACATTTTCATTCACGGCCACCTGACACCCGGCGGCGGTTTTCAGGGAGGAACTATCATCGCGACCGGTTTTCTGCTGATGTTGCTGGCCTACGAGAATTTTACCGTGAGTCATCATATTCTGTCCTATGTTGAATCGTTTGCAGGGATTATTTTTGTGGTGATCGGCTTGTTTGGTTTTATGAACGGAGGGACATTTCTGCAAAACTTTTTACCGGTCGGTAAACTGAATAACCTGCTCAGCGGTGGCATTATCGGCATCATATACGTAATGGTAGGTTTCAAGGTGGCTGCAGAACTTACCGGTTTGATTTATTCTGTTTTACACGAGAAAGACTAAAGTTATGGATGAACAAATGTTTAAAATCCTGGAATATGGTGTTTATGGCGCATCCATCCTGTTGATATTAATAGGATTGTATGCCGCACTCACAAAAAAATCACTGATAAAGATTGTGATCGGTTTATCCATCGTTGACGGCGGGATACATCTTTTGCTGATCACCATCGGTTATCTGCGTGAAAGCACCGCGCCAATCTTTTCACCCGGCTTTGAGCATGCCGCTGCCAAAATGGTTGACCCCGTGCCCCAGGCCCTGGTGCTTACGGCCATTGTAATCGGCTTTGGTGTTACGGCAGTTGCTCTTTCGCTGGTCATCAGATTATATCGCCATCATCATACTTTACAAATTGACGAAATAAAAAGTTTAAAATGGTAGGAAGTCCTGTATTATTAATAGCCATTCCGCTGCTGGCAGCATTTGTCATTCCACTGATCGGGATGATATGGAAAGAACTGGTGAGGATCATTCCGGGCATGGTTCTGGCCTATATGCTTATTCTTTCGGTTGCCTTACTGGTTCAGGTCAACCAGAGCGGAACCATTATTGAGACCGTTGCCGGTTGGAGACCTCCATTTGGTATTAACCTTGTTTACAGCTCGCTAACGGGAATGCTGGCTGTTATGGTTACAACACTCGGTTTCCTGGTCTGGTTGTTCAGCTACCGGTTCAAAAGAAACGTTGATTTTGAGCCCGCAAAAAAGTATTTCATCTTTCTGATGATGCTGGTGGCCGGCGCCACAGGTATCATAATCACGGGCGACATTTTCAACCAGTTTGTATTTATCGAAATAACAGGTATTTCGGCTTATGCACTGACTGCATTCTACACGGGCCGCAACAGTGCCGAAGCTGCATTTAAATATCTGATGATGGGCTCGCTGGCATCTTCATTTTTGCTGATCGCCATCGCCATCATTTATTCGCAGCTCGGTACGCTGAATATGGCGGACATTGCATCCAAGATGCACGGGATGGACCCGACTTATAAAGTCATTGCGCTGATCTTTTTCATTACGGGTATTGGCATTGAAGCCGAGATCTTTCCGCTTAACGGCTGGGCACCCGATGCTTATACCGAAGCACCCGGACCTATTGGCGCCGCTTTTGCAGGTGTCGTGGTCAAAGCTGGTATTTATGCTGTGATCAGAATGATATTCACCTTATTTGATATTCCTGCAGCACACGATTTCCTGATCACCATCGGGCTGATCACACTGATCATTGCCGAATCCACAGCGCTGCGTCAGGAAAAACTCAAACGGATGCTGGCTTACTCCAGTATCGGACAAATGGGCCTGGTACTGGTAGCTTTCGGTATCGGAACCCATGAGGGCGTTTTCGCCGCATTATTCCTGATGATGAACCACGCTATTATCAAACCGTTGCTGTTTTTCAGCGGAAGCTATCTGGTGTTCAATTCAAAAGAAAAACGCATCTCGGAAGTCAACGGCCTGGGTAAATTTATGCCTTATACAGCGGGCCTTTTTGCCCTCGGTTCTTTTGCCATCGTGGGTTTACCGCCTTTTGCGGGATTCTGGAGTAAACTGTCGGTCTTAACAGCCGCCGCCGATGAAGGCCTTTTACTGATCATTGCACTGATCCTAATGGTCAGTGTCATCGAGATCGTTTATTATTTCCGTGTGGTCAACCGGATATTTTTTCAGGAATACAGCAAAGAAAAGAGTGTTGTACCTCACAAACCCCGTTTTAATGCCGTCATAGCAATGACCGTGCTGGCGGTCCTTATTCTGGTCATCGGGTTCTATCCCGACGCGGTAACCGGTATGTTGAACAGCGCTTCCAGCGATCTGCTGGATAAAAGTGGGTACATTAACGATGTTTTACAGGTTGGTCAGTCATTAATTCGTTAAGTCAGAAAATTATGAATACGATCCTTTTAATATTTATCATCTTTCTTGCAGGAGCCGTTCTGACCTTTTTATCAAGTAGCATCAAAGGCCGGCTGAAAGAGATTTTGTTCCTTGCATCGATCATCGTTCCAGTGGTGATGTTTTTTACCGGCGTGAAGGCAGGCGACAGCTTTGATTTTCACCTGGCAGGATTTGCATTTCAATGGGAGATCACCCCGTTGGCTTACCTGTTTGCACTGATCGTCACAGGTCTTGGAACAATGGCTTCCATTTATGCGGTATCGGCTATGCAGGGCACCAAAAGTCTCGGGCTGTTTTACTTTAATTTTATTCTGAGCATTATGTCTATGCTGGGCATTCTGTTCAGCCGTGATCTGGTCTCGTTTTTCATTTTCTGGGAAATTATGACCTGGTCTTCTTACCTGATGGTCGTTTACCAGGGTAAAGATGTTCAGAAAGTCGGTATCAAATATTTCATCTTCAGCGCTGTTGGCGCGTATGCTATGCTGATGGCCATCGTGATGGTTTATTCGCTCGCCGGCAGTATGATGATCGACACGATGATCCGGACCTATCCGGGATATGCTTTCAATATGCAGGTGATCATTCCCATTTTGTTCCTGATCGGTTTTGGAGTGAAGAGTGCAATGATGCCTTTGCACGTCTGGGCGCCCGGAGCTTACAGCCATTCACCGATGGCCTTTACCAGCATCTTTTCCGGAGCCCTTTCAAAGATGGGTATTTACGGGATGATCGTTGTTATGGCCGGGATGGTATCTTACGTTCCTGAAGGACACTGGTTCCGCCTCGTGATCGCCTGGCTTGGCGGTATCACCGCAGTTGGCGGAACACTCTGGGCCATCGCCCAGGATGATGCCAAAAAACTGCTGGCGTATTCTTCGGTGGCCCAACTGGGATACATCATTGTGGGTGTGGGAATCGGCACACCGCTGGCTATGCTGGCCGCCTTGTTTCTGGCCGTGATGCATGCCCTGTTCAAAGGAACTTTATTTATGGCCGTCGGCGCCATTGAAAAACAAACGGGAACTTCAAATTTTACCGAAGTGACCGGTCTGATCAGAAAAATGCCATGGACTTTCCTTGCATCACTGCTGGGAATTATTGCACTGGCAGGTATTCCCCCTTTAGGTGGATTTGTCGGGAAATGGATGCTTTACGAATCACTGATCGGCAATGATCATTATCTGCTGGTTATCGTGATCTTTTTTTCCAGCACGGCTGCCTTTCTTTATTGCTATAAATTCCTCTTCGGCTTCTTCCTCGGACAGGAGGAAAAAGAATGGGAACATGTGAAAGAAGCGCCGGCACTGATGGTCGTTCCGATGATCATTCTTGCAGCCGGGACCTTTTTGCTGGGAACATTCCCCGGCCTGATCCTCAAACCGATAAGCGCAGGAATGGAGCAAATGGGATATGCAATAACACAGGGCAAATACTGGGAAATGTCGATATTGTTTAACGAATGGGGCGATCAGGTTTGGCTTCAACCAATTGTTTATGCAATCATTGCCGTTTTTGCTTTCTTCTTTGTTTTTCTGCTTTTGAAAAACCGCAAAAATACAAGGTATGTTTCCACAAAAGATATCAGCACATCAGGTGAAGTACCGAAAGAACATGAAAACCTGACTTTCATTCAAAACTTCTTTCAGCCTTTCCTTCGTGCAGTTGAACCTTTGATGAAGCGTCAGATTGACTTTTACTATAACGGCTTCAGCAAAGGTATGGAAGCTTTGTTCGATTTTACACGCCGTATGTACACAGGCAATGGCCAGACCTATGCTTTGTATGCGATCATTTTTGTAGTGATTTTACTGCTTTTGAAAACTTCTTTGTTTGGGATATAAAAAATCAGGATAAATGGAATTGTTTTTAAACATATTGGGAGCGATAGCCACAGTCATTCTGGCATTTGTAGTCGGCATGACCTATGGTGGGGTTGTCCGTAAAATAACGGCCAGGGTACAAAACCGGAAAGGCCCGCCATGGTACCAGAACTTTATTGATGCTTACAAACTGTACAGCAAATCCACCGCCATTCATCACGGGTGGATGCACAGGCTGGGTCCGGCATTTCTGATGGTCACATCGATAGTGACCCTCTTGTTTGTCCCGGTGCTGAATAACGGCGGATGGTTTGAAAATCTGACCTTTAAAGGCGACCTGATCTTCCTGCTTTATCTGATGGTTTTCGGTTCGCTGGGTATGGCTCTGGGAGCCGGACAGACAGGGAACCCCAACTCGGCCATCGGTGTTACGCGTGGACTGGCACAGATGGTGGGTTTTGAGATCCCGTGGGTTATGGCGCTGGTTGCGCTGATGATCCAGTACAAAACCACTTCAATCACAGGTTTGATGGACGTGCAGCAGGCAAGTGGAACGTGGCTAATGTTTTCATCGCCTTTTGCCTTTATTGCTGCTATACTGGCTATGTTGGGTATGTTTCGTTATTCGCCGTTCGACATTGTCGGGGCGCCTACCGAGCTGGCTTCAGGACCTGTTTCCGAAAACGGCGGAAAATACCTGTTCACGATGATGTCGTCAGGATCCATTTTCGCTTTTGTGAAACTGACCCTGTATGTTGATCTGTTTATGGGCGGAGCAAGCAACCTGGTGGTTCTTGTGATAAAAACATTTACATTATATATGATCCCTGTGCTTTATGGCTTAGTGAGCCCCCGTTACCGTACTGAACAATCTATCCGGTATTTCTGGGGCTGGCCGTTGTTTTTCGGATTGCTGGCCATTGTTTATGCCGTCATTTTTTAAATCGTACAACAATGATTAACGATAAAAATTCACAGAAAATAATTGATTTCATCCAGAACTGGGCGCGAAAACATTCCATCTGGGTGCTGGCTTACGGAACAGGTTGCGGCGCCATTGAAATACCGCCTACGATGACTTCACGTTATGATGCCGAAAGGCTGGGAGTCAGGGGCGCCGCCACACCGCGACAGGCGGATGTATTATTGATAACAGGATACCTGACCACAAAAACACTGAAAAGGGTTATCAGGGTTTATGAACAAATGCAGGACCCCAAATATGTGATCGGATTCGGTTCGTGCACTATCAACGGCGGGATGTATTACGATTCTTACAACACCATCAAGGTGCTTGACAAATATTTGCCGGTGGATGTGTATATCAACGGATGTATGCCGCGGCCCGAGGCAGTGCTTGCCGGATTCGGCAAACTTCAGCAACTGATCGCGGAAGGCAAAGCCACCGGTGCACAAAAATATAAAGATGACCTGGAATGGTATCGTGAAAACCAAAAACGGATCATCCCCAACTGGGTGATGCCGGAGTATAATTGGTAGGGAGTTAAGCGTTATATGTTAAAAGTTAAGTGTTAACAGGAAATAAAGTTCATAGTAAATCAGTTGCCCGGCCCTTCTGCTGCAAAGCAGTCCGTATGGATAGGGCTGGGGATTATTAGAAACAAAAAATCAATAGAAATCAGTTACCTCGCCTTTCAAGGCGGGGGTTAAAGAAATAAACAATGCAACAACTAAAAGACAATCTGGTCACCAGTATCAAAGCTGCTTATCCGGAGATAGAATCGAAGGATTATCCCGGAAACCGGCTGGATTTTACGGTTGACAAACAGTTTATTGTTTCCATTCTGACTTATCTAAAGGAAGATCTGGGATACATTCATCTGTCGCATATCACCTGTGTGGACTGGCTGGAAGAAGGCGAGTTTGAGATCATTTTCATTATCTGGTCACCGGAGGATAAGATTAAAGTCTTTCTCAGGACACGGGTGGACAGGGAGAATCCGGTGATGCCCAACATTGATATGATCTGGCGTCAGGCCAATACTTATGAAAGAGAATTAAGAGAGATGTTCGGTATTCAGTTCGAAGGGCTTGTAGGCGCCGAAGAATTCGTCCTGGAAGACTGGCAGGGCCCGCCACCCATGCGTCGTGATTTTGATACCGAAGCGTATGTCAACGAAACATTTTTCCATCGTCCGGGCAGGGAAGACGCCGGAGATGTCAGAGAAGAAATTATCAAACGGTCGAGAGAAGAAATTCCTGATTTCGCTAAAAAATATTCAAGATAATGAGAGAAAAGGCAACGACATTATATCTTGGCCCACAGCACCCGGGTATCACAGGCAATATGATGGTCCGTCTGAAAGTTGAAGGTGATACCATTGTTGGGGCAACTACCGAAGTGGGTTATCTGCACCGGGCATTTGAGAAACTTCAGGAAAAACGCAACTGGCTGCAAAGTTTTACGCTGATGTGCCGTTTTTGTGTTCCTGAAACCGATCCGATGGAAGAATCTTATGCCCGTGCCGTGGAAGCCATTGAAGGACGTGAAGTTCCCGAAAGGGCAAAATATATCCGCGTAATGGTGCTGGAGCTGGCACGGCTGGCTTCGTTTATGCTCTGGTACGGCGGACAGAACGGCTCACTGGGACTTTACACAATGGGTCAGTGGAGCGTGGGTGACAGGAACTATATCCTCGACCTGTTCGAAGAACTTACGGGAGGCCGTGTATATCATATGTACATCTGGCCGGGCGGCGTTCGCCGTGACCTGCCCAAGGGTTTTGAAAATAGGGTGCTGAAAACAATGGATTACTTCGAAAAGCGACTGGATGATTATGATGACCTGATGTTTGAAAATGCCATTTTCAAAAAGAGAACGCAGGGCGTGGGAATTGTGGACAAGGAGAAAGTCATCGAGCACGGTGTGGTAGGGCCTGTTCTTCGCGGATGCGGTATCCGGAGCGATATCCGGAGCGATGACCCGTATGAAGTTTATGACAAGCTGGACTTTATCGTACCTACTGCCGAAGGTGCCGACATCTGGGCACGGGCGTTGGTACGCCGTCAGGAAGCCCGGCAGTCTATCCGCATCATCCGCCAGGTCATTGATATGATGCCGGAAGGTCCGGTTTACAACAAAATACCGAATCCGCAAAAGTGGACACTGCCCAAAGGTGATGCTTATGTCCGTACAGAGTCTGTACGCGGTGAGATCGGCCTTTATTTAGCCAGTGACGGCGGGACGAATCCGCGACGTGTTCATGTGAGAGGCGCCGCTTATGTGCATGCCATTACTTTGCTTGAAGATGTTTTGATTGGAGAAAATGTGGCCGATGTATCAGCCATTATGAACAGCCTGGGGACTTGTCCCCCGGAGATTGAGAGGTGAGTGGAGTTAAATGCTAAAGAGAAACAAAATGCATTGTCAATCAATAGCCCAGCCCTTCAGGGCTGGGATCAGATGATAAAATAAAAAAAGGAGAAACACATGAGTTTTTTCGATTTAAAAGGAACATTAAAGCCGCTGACTGCCCTCAAGCAGTTTGGTAAAAAGCCGCATACTATTGAGTATCCGAAAGAGTCACTGGAAGCGGCGGAGCGGTACAGGGGATTTCACTACAATGACCTGGAAGAGTGTATCGGCTGCGGCAACTGTGCTACCATTTGCCAGAATGCAGCCATTGATATGATCCGGCTTGAAGGCATTGAAGGGAAAAAAGGCGACTCGGGCCTGCGTCCCCGCGTGGACCACGGACGTTGCTGCTGGTGCGCTTTGTGCGTGGAAGTCTGTCCCACAGGCAGCCTGACACTCACACGTGATTATCTTTACGTTAGCGATGACCCGGATTCGTTTCTCTGGGTTCCGGGCGTTGACAACCCTGACGGGAAAAACAACAAATCGTTCACCAGTGAAGACAACTCGCTGAATGTTTATGAACGGGTTCCGATGCCGGAGATCGAAGGCAAGGAACGCGTGAAAAGCTTTGCCGAAGTGGTGCTGGGCTACAATGAAGAGCAGGCACGTGCCGAGGCCAGCCGCTGTATCAGTTGCGGTATCTGTACGGAAGTTTGTCCCGACCATATGCACATTCCTGAATACATCAATGCCATTGCCAGGGGCGACGATGAGGCAGCAGTACGTATCATTTACGACAACAACCCGCTGCCGGAGATGTGCGGTAAGGTCTGTACCCGTCGTTGTGAAGATGTCTGTGCTATTTCCCATCGCGGTGAACCGATCGCCATCCGCTGGCTGAAACGTTATGCCACCGAAACGGCCAAAACGGCTGACGTCATCAAAGAGATCGTTAACCCCGAGATCAGGGTACCCAACGGCAAAAAAGTCAGCATTTTGGGAGCAGGACCTTCCGGTCTGACGGCAGGTTATTATCTGGCACTTCGCGGTTATGATGTGACCATTTACGAAGCCAGTGCCAAAGCCGGAGGCGCCACAATGTATGGCATCCCGAAATACAGGTTACCTGAAGAAAGTCTTGAAAAACAGATCGCATACATCCAAAGCATTGGCGTGAAGATCCATTTCAACACCAAAGTGGGGAAAGATATCAAATTTGAAAAGATCTACAAAAACTCCGATGCCGTATTTTTCGGGGTTGGTTTCCCGAAAGCATGGACACTGGGTATTGATGGTGAAGATGCCAAAGGTTCGATGCAGGCAGTGAATTACCTGTATATGATCAACTCGGGCGAGAAAGTGGAGATAGGCGACAAAGTGGCCGTGATCGGCGGTGGTAACGTAGCCATTGATGCTGCCCGTGTTGCCCGCCGTTTTGGTGCGGATGTTACCATTCTTTACCGTCGCCGGGTTCAGGATATGCCTGCCGACTGGGAAGAAATCGAAGGCGCCGAAGATGAAGGCGTTCACATCGTTCCGCAGACCATTCCCGTGAAGATCTACGATGACAAAAAAGGCCATGTGAAAGCTATCGAATACCTGATGGCCGAAATGGTTCCCGACGAAAGAGGCGGTCGTCCCCGGCCTGTAGCTATCGAAGGCAGCAACAAAGTCCTGGAAGTCACTTCCGTGATGGCTGCCATCGGACAGCAGGGCGACTACAGTTTCCTCGAAGGCGAATTTGCAGAAAAAATAAAGATCGAGCGCGGACGTTTTGTTGTCAATGAAAAACAGCAAACTTCCGATCCGAAGATCTTCGCCGGTGGCGACGCCGCCAACCGTACAGCCGATGCCATCAGCGCCATCGCTGACGGTTTACGCGCTTGCAAAGCCATTGACGAAATGCTGATGACAGGGAAATAAAACGTCCAGATTGCAAATCCGGATAAAAATAGTCCCATAGACAGTGAAATTC
>CAZMOS010000083.1:11280-15874 GCA_964567945.1 uncultured Lentimicrobiaceae bacterium | reverse complement strand
CAAAAATACTCAAGCATTTGCAGACAACCTAATTGGAAACCAAATGTCGTGAAATACGTTAAAAAAATAGGGCATGTATTAAACATGTATAAAGATATTATAAATTTGCGTTCTTGTTTTCAAACCATATTAATTAATAATCATAATCATGCGATTTAAAATTTACCTTACGGTTCTTCTGATCGTTGGATTTTCCGTTAACATTTTTGCGAAAAAAGTTAACCGTTCAACGGCTGAAAGAGTCGCCCTGCATTTTTATTATGCACAATCCAACCTTTTTGATGAATCCGTTAACCTTTCGGACCTGGATGTTGTTGAGGGATACAAGACAGGGGAGGCCTATTTTGTATTTAACCTGGATGACGGCTGGGTAATTGTTTCTGCTGACGATGCCATGTGGCCTGTTATCGGATATAATTTTGATGGCAGTTTTCCGGCTGACGAAGAGATGAATTATAATTTGCGAAGCTGGATGAAAACTTTTATTGATGAAGCAGGTTATGTTGAAATCAATAATATGCAGGCCAGCGCAACCATTGCAGCCGAATGGGCAAAATACGATAAACCGGATGAAGATTTCATCATCCCGGGGGGAAGTTCACGTAGCGAAGTAGAACCTTTGCTTTACTCGTTGTGGAACCAGGATTTTCCGTACAACATACTCTGTCCGGAAGATGATGCAGGTCCCGGCGGTCATGTTTATGCAGGATGCGTAGCCACTGCCATGGCGCAGATCATGTATTACTGGAGATATCCTATTCAGGGCTCGGGACAGTTTTCATATTACGAGTATCCTTATGGTACGATCACCGCTAATTTCGGGAATACGACCTATGTGTGGGACGGAATGCAAAACTCAATTGATCAGGGTAATCCCTGGGAGGTGGCATTGATCAGTTTTCACGCAGGGGTTTCGGTTCAGATGAATTACGGACCTGACGGATCAGGAGCGTATAGCCAGGATGTTCCTTATGCGCTGAAAAGCTACTTCAACTACAGCAATTCGGCACAATACCTTTCAAAATCAAATTTCAGCACTTCCGCCTGGGAAAGTATGTTGCAGGCAGATCTGGATAACAGCCAGCCTTTGTATTATTCAGGATACAGCACCTCCGGTGGCCATGCCTTTGTCTGTGACGGTTATCAGGGCACAAATTATTATCACTTTAACTTTGGATGGAGCGGTTCGGGAAACGGCTATTACACGCTTCAGGATGTGAACGGATTCAATAGTAATCAGGCCATTGTACGTTTAATCTATCCGGGCGACAGTGACTATCCGTATATAGCTGATGGTTCTGATACCCTTACCGAGCCTTCAGGTTCATTTACCGACGGCAGCGGTCCCGAAGATTATCCGGCAGGCATGAGCGCCTCGTGGCTGATCAGCCCTCAAACCGAAGAAGATTCAATCAGCAGCATCAGGTTGAGCTTTACGAAATTCAATACTGCTTCTACCGATACACTGAGTATTTATGGCGGAAACTCGGTTAATGATGAATTACTGGGTAAGTATGCCGGCAGTAATTTACCCGAAGAAATCGTTTTTTACGGAAATCAGATGTTTATCACATTCAGTTCAACCGGTTCGTCTGAAGGATTTTTCATTGAATACAATACTTCTTCACCCACCTGGTGCAGCAGTTCACAGACTTTCTCTGATCCTTCCGGTACTTTTGATGATGGAAGCGGCAGCTTCTATTACAGCAACAACACAACCTGTATGTATAAAATTACAAACCCGGAAGCCGTAAATATTACACTTGAATTTACCGGGTTTTCAACCGAAGAAAACAACGATGTCGTACAGGTTTATAATGGAGAAACACAGGAACTTTTGAGCCAGTTTTCGGGACATAACTTACCGGATGTTATTTCTGCAGAGACCGGTACTTTGATCATTTTATGGGCAACCAACTCAACAGTAAAGGACGAAGGATGGGCTGCCGAATATACCATTGACGGAGTAGGCATCCCGGAAAAATCATTCACTGACTTTTCGGTCTGCCCGAATCCTTCTTCCGGAGTGCTGAACATTAATATTGATGAACTGCCGGCCGGGGATGCCTGGTTGCAGATCGTAAGCATGAACGGCCAACTTATTTATAGAGAAAAGTTGACAATACGTGGTCAAAATGTGAATAAAACCATTGACCTGACGAATAAACCGAAAGGGGTTTACCTGATCAGTCTGATCACAAGCCGGGATAAAGTGGACAGAAAGATCGTTGTGAAATAAACTTTTTCAGGAGAAACTGACAAGAAATGGAAGAGCGGGGATTATTTTCTTGTTCTTCCATTTTTATTTGAGTATCCGGATTATTTCAAAGCCGCGTCCACAGTGTTATTCAGGCTGGCGATCACTTTTTTCAGAAGTTTATTGTTGACAGATGACTCGCGGCAGTTGATGATCTTTTTCTGGAAACTGTAACATGTCATGTGTCGCATATCTATTCGTTTGCTGATCTCGTATGACGAAATGTCAGGTTTGTTGCAAATAAGAAATGCGATTTCGAATGCTTTGTTGATCGGTATTTTGCAATGATGAAAAACAGTATGGGCAGTAACCGATTCTTCCGTTTTACAACGGGTGCATCGCCGTGAGTAGGGAGTCTTTCCTTTGCAATAATTCGTATGGCCGCATTTTCTGCAAACAAATCCCTGCTCCCATTTGATGTCTGCCAGCAGCTTTAAGCACCTTTTTTCATCGGAATAAACCTTGTGAAATGCCCTTACTTTTTCATTAAAATCAACCTTCATTTGTCCTGTTTGTTTTTTGACAAAAATCCGATTTTGCCATTCATGGTATAAAAATTGAAAGCAAAGATAAAAAAAGTGATAATAAAGCGATATATTAAAATAATAATTATCTTTGCGGCGCGAAAAAGGGTTGTATAATTAAATGCGATATAAATGAAGAAGTTAAGCCTTATTTTGGTGGTGGTTTTCTCCTTGGCTTCGTTGAGTTGTTCAAATGCTGTCGGGAACCAGAATTCTGATACTTTGACCGGTAATGATAAAACAATTGCCAATGTTGAAGATCAGGATGGCAAACCTGAATTTTTGACTTACGACACTTTTCTTAAGAAAGTGTGGAACTTTGAGAAAAACCCGAAGCAATGGGTTTATGAGGGGGATGAACCTTGTGTTATTGATTTTTATGCCGACTGGTGCAGGCCTTGTAAAATGGTTGCTCCCATTATGGAAGACCTGGCAAAACAATATAAGGGCAAATTGAAAATTTATAAAATAAACGTTGATAAGGAAAAGCAACTGGCTTCAATTTTCCAGATCAGAAGCATCCCGGCGGTTTTGTTTTCCCCAAAAGAAGGTAAACCCATGATGCAGGTGGGCGCACTGCCGAAAGACACCTACATCCAAATCATTAATGAAAATTTATTGAATAACAAATAATCAGTTAGTAACTAATTAAAAACAACAAGAATTTAAAAATGGAACATTTAACAAAAGAAACTTTTCTCCAGAAGGTTTTCAATTATGAGAAAAATAAAGAATGGCAATTTGAAGGTGAACTCCCGTGCCTGATAGATTTTTATGCCGATTGGTGTCAGCCGTGTAAAATTGTTGCACCCATTCTTGAAGAACTTGCAGAAGAATTCAAAGGCCAGATCAATATTTTTAAGGTAAATACCGAAGAACAGACAGAACTGGCTGCTGCATTTGGTATCAGGAGTATCCCTTCTTTGCTGTTTTGCCCTAAAGACGGACAACCGCAAATGGCACTGGGTGCTTTACCGAAAGATACATTGAAGCAGGCCATCAGTGATGTGTTGCTTGCACAGCCGAAAACGGCCTAAGCGAATTAAAGGAAACTAAAACAGAAAGGGCTGCGGTTTTTTAAAAACCGTGGCCTTTTTTATTTTTGCAACTCAATGAAACCGGGCCAAAATAATATTTTGTTGTCAACGGCTTATCTGCCGCCTGTCGGGTATTTTTATTATTTGTTGAAAGCCCGTAAAGTTTACATCGAACAATTTGAAACGTATCCCAAACAAACTTACCGGAACCGGTGTGAAATTTATTCTGAAAAAGGGAAGATGTCTTTGTCCATCCCGGTGACAAAGCCGGAAGGCAATCACACGAAAACAAAGGATGTTAAGATTTTTAACGGTGAAAGATGGTATCTAAACCACTGGAGAGCTATTGAAGCTGCCTATCTTGCGTCTCCTTTTTTTCTTTATTACAGGGATGAGCTGGAGAAATTCTTCACAGGCCGGCATGAAAATCTCTTGCAGTTTAACCTTTTGCTGGTTAATACCGTTTGCGGAATGATAGGTTTCAGGCCGGTAATTGAATTGACGGGAAGTTTTCTGAAAGCTCCTGCCAGGGTAACGGATCTTCGCTTTGCCCTCTCTCCCAAGAGGCCGCCTGTCTTGAAGCATTTTCCTGCGTATTTACAGGTTTTCCGGGAACGACATGGTTTCATTCCCAATTTGAGTATTATTGATCTGCTGTTCAATCTGGGACCTGATACGGTTGATTATCTGGACTCGCTGGAGGGCTGATTCCCCCGCTCGTCCGGATTTGTGCCAAAGGCCTTTTTTCGATCCGCTTTGTGCAAATTGTTTTAAAC
>CAZMOS010000083.1:0-11180 GCA_964567945.1 uncultured Lentimicrobiaceae bacterium | reverse complement strand
CCGGATTTGTGCCAAAGGCCTTTTTTCGATCCGCTTTGTGCAAATTGTTTTAAACGGTTGTAGATGAAAATTAACTACAATGGGAAAAACTAAAATTAAACGCTTAATTCCTTGACATCTGCCTTCTTTTTATATATATTGCAAATTCATTAACCAATAACTATCCACCCAAATGAAATCGGTAAACCAAAATAAACTTTATTCTCTTATTTCCCGCCCCGGTTATCTTTTTCTGCTTCCGCAAACCCTGCCTTCAGGAAATCTGCAAATGTCATGGAATAAAAAGAGTGACCTTCAAAAAGTATTTTGCCGCCAATGAACTTCGATTAATCGGAGATGCTGATTGATGATTCTGCCTGTTATAATCCGAAAGAATAGTATTTATCCTTTTTAAAACGAATATCATGAAAAAATTAAAAACAACAAAAGCAAACCTTATTATTCTGTTCGCAGTCGCCATCTTCTTTTTTGGATGCCATCAGAAACCTAAAAATGTTACAGAAGATATTGTAACTGCCAACCTGAAATTTACAGAGGCTTTTAACAATGGCGATACTGCCACATTAGCAAAGTATTACACAAGTGATGCGAAACTTTTCCCGCCGAACAGCAAGGAGATTGAAGGACAGAAGGCAATCGAAGTATTCTGGAAAGCAGTGATGGATATGGGCATAAAGAAAGCTGAATTAGAAACCGTATCTGCCGGAAGTTGCGGAGATTATGCTCTCGAAGAAGGGCACTATAAACTATACGCTGAAGGGGATCAAATGGTTGATCAGGGAAAATACATCGTGACCTGGAAAAAAGAAAACGGGCAATGGAAACTTTATCGCGACATCTGGAATACCAGTAATCCTTCGCCTGAAAAGACCAGGTCATTAATTGAAAAATATGTAGGATATTGGAATACGGGTGACTTTCAGGGAATCGAAGAAGTATTACATCCTGATTTTGAGATAAGAATGACTCCTGATTTTAAACCGGAAAAAGGTATTGAAACTTTCAAAAAGAATGTTGTCAAATGGCGAACAACTTATCCTGATTTTCATATTGATGTGAATGAATGGATTTTCGCAAATGATAAATTCGCAGGTTTGTGGACAATTACGGCAACCCATACCGGGAAGCACATTAATGTGACAGGGATGAGTATTATTCATTTTCAGGAAGGGAAGATAAAAGATGAATGGATTGCCAGTAATAATTTATTATGGATGACTCAACTTGGATATAAAATTATTCCACCCGGAAAAAAATCTGATCATTAACAACTCAGTTGGTTTTCTTTTTCAGTTCGGGAACCTTGTTATATTGTTATTCGGGACTAAGGGAAGTCCTTTTCCTCAAAATGACAGCTTTGATCTTTGGGGGTAAGTTACTTCTCAATCACCCGGAAAGTTTTTGATCGCAACGGGTGGAAAAGACAAAACGTACCGTATTCAAAAACCCTACCCCGTTTCAGGCGCCACGCCCGAAGTAACCTGACAATGACATTCTAATCCAAAGATTCAATTTTCCGTATTCAATCCATAGGTAATTTCCCGGCTTTCATCATCCGGGACGTTAATATTAATCCGGACATAATTTTCAGGAAGCAGGTCGTTGATCAGTTCCGGCCATTCGATAAAACAATAATGTCCGCTGTAAATGTATTCCTCATAACCGATATCGAAAACTTCTTCGATCTTTTTTATGCGGTAAAAGTCAAAATGAAAAACAGGTTGTGATTCACTTCCGGTATATTCGTTAACGATGGCAAAAGTAGGGCTCCCTACAACCTCTTCCACACCCAGCACTTTACAAAATGCCTTTATCAGCGTTGTCTTCCCTGCACCCATCTTTCCGTAAAGGGTAAAAATCCGTTCGTCTTTCAGTTCCGACAGGATTTGCTCTGCGATCCGGGGCAGGTCGTCAACACCGGTTGAAATGAGTTTCTTTTCCATTACCTGGAGTTCAAGGTAATAAAAGGTATCAGCACTTCTTCCATCGAAATACCACCGTGCTGGAAAGTGTTCTTGTAATAATTTACATAATAATTGTAATTATTCGGATAAGCAAAGAAATCTCCCGCTCTGGCAAAAACATAGCTCGTACTGACGTTGATCCTGGGCAGGTAATATTCTTCAGGATCACGCATCTCAAACACTTCTCTTACGTTGTAAGAAAGAGCCCTGCCGAATTTGTACCGTAAGTTGGTATTTACATTCCGGTCTCCAACAATTTTTACAGGATTCATAACCTTGGCAGATCCGTGGTCAGTTGTAATGATCAGTTTCACATTTTTATCGGAAAGGTACTTTATGATGTCGAACAACGAAGAGTGTTCAAACCACGACATCATCAACGACCGGTATGCCGGTTCATCATCTGCCAGTTCCCTGATGATCTCCATTTCGGTGCGGGCATGTGAAAGCATATCTACAAAATTGTAAACAATGACATTAAAATCATTAGTCATCAGGTTGGAGATATTTTCAAATAATTTTCTTCCGGCATTCAGGTTAAGGATTTTGTTGTATGATGTTTTTATGTTTTTGCCATACCGTTTTAGCTGTTCGAGCAGCAATTGTTCTTCATATTGATTTTTTGTTCCTTCTTCATGTTCATCGGTCCAGTATTGTGGGAAATACTTCCTGATCTCACTGGGCATCAGCCCGGCAAACATCGCATTGCGCGCATACTGGGTTGTGGTCGGAAGGATTGAATAGTAAATATCATCTTTCTGCACCCTGAAATACTGTTCTATCATAGGCTGGATGGCTTTCCACTGGTCAAACCGAAGATTGTCAATCAAAAGCAGGAAAACCTTCTCCCTTTTTTGAAGTTCGGGAAAAACTTTGTCTTTGATCAATGTATGCGACATGGTCGGCTTTGAGCCGGAATTCCCCTGTAACCAGCCAAGATAATTTTTCTCATAAAACTTGGCGAAAGAAATATTGGCTTCATTTTTTTGCATGTTGAGCACTTCCAGGATTCCCTCGTCATTCGATTTTTCCAGGTCCAGTTCATACCTCACCAGTTTTTTATAAAGATCAACCCATTCTTCAAAATCAAGGCGTCCGCTGAGTTTCATCCCGATCTCGCGAAACTGTTGCTGGTAATTCATAGTGGCTTTTTCACCTGCGAGTTTCCGGTTTTCCAGGTTCCTTTTCAGCGACAGCAATATCTGGCTGGGTTTCACCGGCTTGATGAGGTAATCGGCAATATTTGATCCGATGGCAGATTCCATTATGGATTCTTCTTCGCTTTTGGTGATCATGACAATAGGCATGTTCGGAAAATCGTTTTTCATCCGTTCCAGCGTTTCTATTCCACTCAATCCGGGCATTTGCTCATCCAGGAAAATGATGTCATAATTATTTTCGTTTATCAGGTCGAGCGCTTCATCACCGCTGTTCACCGCATCCACATCATAGCCTTTTTCCTGAAGAAAAAGAATATGCGGTCGCAGCATGTCAATTTCATCATCAGCCCATAAAATCTTAATCTTACTCATAAGAAGTAGTTATTATTTAGTTACATTCTGTTACCTTTGTAATAGAATGCAAAAATCTATTAAAAATTGCTTTTAACGGCATAGGTTGCCATCAAATTTAACAAAATTTATGAGCTTTTCTTTAACGAACAAACGAAAAATATTCAACGACCCTGTTTACGGTTTTATATCCGTTTCCAACGAACTGATCTTTGACATCATCGAACATCCTTACTTTCAAAGGTTACGCAGGATCAAGCAGTTGGGGCTGACCCACCTTGTTTATCCCGGAGCATTGCACACCCGTTTTCATCATTCGTTGGGTGCCATGTACCTGATGCAAAGAGCGATTGCGGAATTGAGGTCAAAAGGGCATGAGATCACTGTTGATGAAGCGCTTGGAGCCGAAATCGCCATTTTACTGCACGACATCGGCCACGGACCCTATTCCCATGCGCTCGAGTATGCCATTGTTGACGGAGTAAGCCACGAGGATTTGTCGAAGGTTTATATCCGGCGGTTAAACAAGATGTTCGACGACCGGCTTTCAATTGCTTTTGAAATATTTGAACAGACATACATAAAGCAATTTCTCGGCAAAATGGTCTCCAGCCAGTTGGATGTGGACCGGCTGGATTACCTGAAACGTGACAGCTTTTTTACCGGGGTGGCCGAAGGGGTGATCAATTTTGAACGCCTGCTCAATATGCTGAATGTACTGGGTGATGAGCTGGTGGTTGAGGCCAAGGGGATTTATTCGGTGGAAAAGTTTATCACTGCCCGCCGTCTGATGTACTGGCAGGTTTATCTGCATAAAACCGTTCTTGCTGCCGAATACATGATGATGAAACTGTTGAAAAGGGCCAAATACATGAGTTTGAACGGAGAAAAACTTTTTGCTTCTCCGGCCCTCTCTTTTTTCCTCACAAAAAAGATCACTGTGGAAGATTTTCTGGATGATGAAGTGATCAATACTTTTTCGGAACTTGATGATTATGATGTTTTGGGTGCCATGAAAGTATGGAAAAGTCACAACGACAAAGTCATTTCCTTTTTAAGCCGTGGATTGGTTGACAGGAAACTGTTCAGGATTGAGCTGCAAAACAATCCTTTTGGCAAGGAGTATATCCGGGAGATCAGAAATAAAGTCATTGAAAAATACAAACTTACTGATGATGAAGCGGATTATTTCATCATCAATGACTCTACTTCAAACTACGCTTATAAACCTGCTACCGGAGAGATTGAAATATTGTTTAAAGACGGCTTGGTGAAAAACATCGGCGAAGCTACCGAAGACCTGAACATTTCCCTGCTTTCAAAGCCCGTCACGAAATATTTTTTGTGTTATCCGAAAGGGATAAGTGTTTAAATCCCGGTGCAGCTCCGGTCAAAAGTAAGCCGGGGAATGAATTCCACGGCCTGGATTCGGCTGTTCCTCCGGGACATCCCCACCTCCCGGAGGGAGGTTTGAAATCCAGGACCACCAATTTATTGGTGGGCAACAAAACTTCAAGCGGGACGCTTGAAGCAGTAGAGGCGCTAAAAAAAAACTCTTCCCCCCGCTTGGTGTCCCCACCAACCGGCGCTATGGTGAACAAAGGATAATCCCAATACTTTATTCCGCAGTTAGTGTCCCCCAACAGCCCTCGCTCATGTTCTCGTTTGTGCCAAAGGTATTCTCCAAAGGAGTCCTTCGGATCTTCGGAATAACGGGGACGCATTTACATTCCTTTAACTCACAGAAAAACAAAAGCCAACATTGAAAATTCCTGGTATAAAGCATCCTCGTAGCAGCTAAAAATCCATTTGTCATAAATAAAAAAGCCGCGAATACGCGAATGATTTTATTTTGATGAATAGAAAACTTCACCCGGACAGCGAAGTCTCCATTTGCAGATTTTTCTCCTGACATGTGAATTATAGGTTGCAATGAGCGCATTCAACGTTATCTGTTTTTCAAAATTTTGTACCTTTGGTGACTAAATTTACCTAAATATGGTCAGAGCTATACCCAGATTATTAGAAAAAGTAATAATTGATAACCTTAAACCAGGGTTTGTATTGGGTTTATTCGGGGCACGAAGGGCCGGAAAAACATTTCTGATGGAACAGGTCAGAAGAAAGATAGAAAGCAAATCAATCCTGATGGTGCAGGGAGACAATCTGGATGTAGCTGAAATACTTTCGAGCCAGCGGTTAAGTATCCTTCAGCCGTTTATTGCAGAGTACAAGCATTTATTCATTGATGAAGCTCAAAAAATTCCGAACATTGGCAACAGTCTTAAGTTAATTATTGACACAAAACCTGATTTAATAATATTCATCACCGGTTCATCTGCATTTGACCTTAAAAATAGGGTCGGAGAACCTTTAACAGGCCGCAGCAAGTATGTTTATCTTTATCCTGTTGCACAAATAGAACTTGAGGAAGATTTTCTGCAGTCAAAACAAAATCTGGAATCCCGTTTAATTTTCGGATCATACCCACAAATTATTACTGCTGAGAATAACGATCAGAGAATTGATATCCTTGAATCTATTAAAAATGGGGTGTTGCTTAAAGATATCCTTGAACTTGATAACATGAAGGATTCCATTTTTATCATTAGTCTTTTACGGCTAATTGCATTTCAGATTGGCAATAATATCTCGCATAATGAACTGGCCAATTCTCTCGGTGTGAGTAAAAATACAGTAGTCCGGTATCTTGATTTGCTTGAAAAATGTTACATCATTTTTTCGTTACAAAGTTTTAGCCGCAACTTACGCAAAGAGATATCCAAATCAAAACGTTATTATTTCTGGGATAATGGTATCAGGAATGTAATTATATCAAATTTCAATCACCTGGCTTCCCGGGATGATATTGGAAGACTCTGGGAAAACTATTGTATTTCAGAACGAATGAAAAGAAATCATTATCTGTCGAAAAGACCAAACTATTACTTCTGGCGCACTTATGATCAAATGGAAATTGATCTCATTGAAGAATCAGGAGGCAAATTGAATGCTTTTGAATTTAAATGGAAAGAAAAGAAAAAAAAACCGCCCAAGGCCTTCATCAACACATACCTAAATGCCACTTTCAGTCTGATTCATAATAATAATTACCTTGGTTTTATCACTTGATATATACAAAAGTAAGTTATATAAAGTAATCTCAATGAGGAGAGATTTTTGTTTAATAAATAACACAGTGCACATCGCCTTATTCGAGGCGCGCAGTATTCAAACCATAATTTACCGGTAAGTGTCTGTACATAAAGTCCGAAGAAGTTTCAAATCCGCTTTACCCTGACCCTACAGGGTAGCTGATTTTCAACATTTTCTCTCTTTAGGGTTGGGGTAAAAAAAGATTGAAAATCAAAATGCATTAACCCTGTGGAGAGACAATAATTTAAGCACACGGGCAACCCGGGTACATCAGGTATTGGAAAGATTTATTATTTTTGGGAAGAATAATGACCTCCGAACAGAAATATTGCAAAAACTGTGGACATCTCCTGGAAAAGGAATACAACTATTGCCCGGAATGCGGCCAAAAAACAGAAGAAGATCTCACCATCCGGGAATTGTTTCACAACACCATCAGCAACTATTTTTCGGTTGATGCCCGGTTTTTCAGAAGTTTCCTGCCTTTGCTTTTCAGGCCCGCCTATTTGCCCCTTAAATTTGTGGAAGGGAAACGGATGACTTACCTGCATCCCACCCAGTTTTATCTTTTTATTTCGGTCGTATTTTTTTTCCTGCTTTCTTTTAATGTTCGTGAACAGGAAGAGAAAATTGACAAAACCCTGAAAAACGGTATTGAAAATATTAATTTGCCCGATTCGGCAACGGTAAATGCAGTCGAAATAAAAAAAGCCGACAGCATCTTAGCCGGTTTAACAGAGAAAAAAATCATCACCGGGACAGGTAAGGTCGGTGGACTCGATATTGATTCGATTGTACAGGCTGCTTTGCAAAAGGCAGGTGACACATCGGTTTTAAAAAACCGGAAGGCTATTATTTCAAAAGAAAAGTCAAGGCTGGTTCAAAAACTCAGGAATACGGCCGGCAACGAAAAAGCACCACTGTGGAAAAGAAAACTGGCCAGGCAACTGCTGAAAATCTATGAAAAACGCGGGAGTGGTTTTCTGCAGGTGATCTACGGAACCATTCCGATAGCCATGTTTGTCTTGTTACCGGTTTTCGCACTACTGCTCAAACTGCTTTTTTTCAAAACACGGCGTTATTCCTATCACCTGGTTTTCAGTTTTTATTTTTTCTCTTTTCTGTTTACGCTTTTTTCGTTGATTATGATTGCCAACTTCATTTTTCCCGTTCCCGGCTGGGTGACCAATTTATGTTTTCTTCTGGCTTATGTTTATTTACTGGTTGCCATCATCCGGTTTTACAGGCAAGGTGTTTTCAGATGTTTTATGAAAAGTATCGTATTGCTTTTTGTTTATTTCCTGTTCATCATTCCCACATCAGCGGGTATTTTGATCATTGTATCGTTACTCATCTATTAAACCCGGCTTGCTTGTCCGGAGGTATTGACGAATAATCATTAAATTTGAGATTTTATTCAGGACCGGACAATGAATGTGACCAAAGAACAGGCGTACGAAAAAATAAAAGAACTTGTAGAACGCTTCAGCGAACACGTTGAAGAATATAAGCGCGGCAGCTACAATGAACATCAGACCCGGGTGGACTTTATTGACCCGTTTTTCAAAGCGCTGGGATGGGATGTGGACAACGAGCAGGGATACGCCGAAGCCTACCGGGAAGTCATTCACGAAGACAAGGTGAAAGTGGGTGGAAGCACCAAAGCGCCCGACTACGGTTTCACACTTTTCGGACAACGAAAATTCTTTGTTGACGCCAAAAAGCCCTCTGTAAATATCAAAGGTGATATTGCCCCGGCTTACCAGGTGAGGCGTTACGGTTGGAGTGCCAAAGTGCCCATCTCCATCGTGACCGACTTCGAGGAATTTTCAATCTACGACTGTACCAAAAAGCCCAAACCCACCGACAAGGCATCCGTTTCGCGTATCAAATACCTGACTTACGACCGGTACCTTGATGAGTTTGATTTTCTCTGGAATGTCTTTGCCAAAGAGAACCTGCCCAAAGGCCGTTTCGACAAGTACGTGCAAAGCGACACCGCCAAAAAGGGAACGGCAACCGTTGACGATGAATTCCTGAAATCCATCGAGGAATGGCGCAGGTATCTTGCCACTACGATCGCTTTGCGTAACAAATCGCTGAACGAAGATGAGATCAACTATGCCGTTCAGAAGATCATTGACCGCATCATCTTCCTGCGTATGTGCGAGGACAGGGGTGTTGAGCCTTACGGAGAACTTAAAAAAGCAACCGAAAAGGGAGATGTTTACGAAAACCTGTTCCGGCTTTACCGCATTGCCGACGACAAATACAATTCCGGCCTGTTCGATTTCAAAGAGGACACGATCACGCCCGGCCTCACCATTGACAACAAGGTTTTAAAGGCCATCATCAGGGAACTGTACTATCCCCAATGCGAGTACGAGTTTTCCGTTATGCCTGCCGACATTCTCGGAAGCGTTTACGAGCGTTTCCTGGGCAAGACCATCCGGCTGACCAAAGCGCATCATGCCAAAATTGAGGAAAAGCCCGAGGTACGCAAAGCCGGCGGCGTATATTACACCCCGAAATATGTGGTGGACTACATTGTGCAAAATACGGTAGGCAAACTTGTGGAGGGCAAAACACCAAAGCAGGTTGAAAAGATCAAAATCTGCGACCCGGCCTGCGGGTCGGGATCGTTCCTCATCGGCGCATACGAATACCTGCTGAAATGGCACTACGACTACTACATGCCTGAATTCAAAAGGCTTTCGGAGATTGCGGGTTCCGATACTTTCCTCAAAGAGAGGGAAAAAGCGGTAAGGGCAAGGAGCAAACTGCCGCTGACCCCCGACGGGAAACTGACAACTGCCGAAAAAAAGCGCATCCTGCTCAACAACATTTACGGCGTGGACATTGACGCGCAGGCCGTGGAAGTGACCAAACTCAACCTGCTGCTTAAAGCCCTCGAAGGCGAAACCAACAGCAGCATCACCGCACAAATGACTTACGGAGAACGCGTACTGCCCAACCTGGACAAAAATATCAAGTGCGGTAACTCGCTGATCGGGACCGATTTTTATGATGACCAGATGGAGCTGTTTCCCGAACAGATGAAAAAGATAAACGCCTTCGACTGGCAACAGGGCTTCCCGGAAGTGTTTGAGCATGGTGGCCTGCCTGCCGGAGCTTCAGCAAAGGCAGGCTTTGATGCGGTGATTGGGAATCCGCCGTATGATGTGTTGGAAAAGGAAAGGAAAATGGATTATACACCGCACACTGCATTACGAGATTATGTGAAAACAATTGATGATTATTCTCCTGCGCTTGGTGGGAAATTAAACTTATTCCGATTTTTCGTAGTAAAATTCGTTAACATCACTAAACAAAAGGGTCGGTTTGGTCTTATTATTCCACTTTCGATACTTGCAGATAAAAGTTGCGCATCATCACGAAAATTCCTATTTGATTCAGCAACTGATTTACTTGCTGATTGTTTTCCGCAAAAGGACAATTTGGCAAAACGAATATTCAAGGACGCAAAACTTTCAACAGTAGTCATTACTGGAATGCATTCGGAACCAACAGGGATAAACAATAAAAAAATAAAGGTTAGAACTTTCCCTTGGAATAGTTTCGATGACATTCATAAAGAAGCAGAGATTCAGTATTCCGAACTTGCTCAAATTGATCCTAATAATTTACCAGTACCATTGTTGGACTCCGTTGATTGGCAATTACTTGTTAAGCTTTACAAAACTGATAGTATAATAACTCTTGCAAAAGTTCCAGACTTCCATATAAGAAGAGGAGAAATCAATCAAACGATATATCGCGCTTTTATTACCGACAATCCAAAACATTCCAGACTTGTTAAGGGAGTAGAAATCGGACAATACAGAGTTAACAAGAAACTAAGTCAAGGAAAACAGGAGTTCTTCAATGAACAAGAATATTTGAAACAAAATAGAGTCAAAGAATTTACGAAACAAATACGTATTGCAACTCAACGAATTACAGGAGTGGATGAAAGACTTAGAATTGTTGCAACTATTATTAAGCAACCTGCATATTTTGCTGATTCGACTAATTCGATACATTTAGACCCCAATTCAAAATACAGCATTAATTATTTATTAGCAAATCTGAACTGTAAACTCTATCAATGGCGTTTTAAACTCACGAGTACTAACAACAATGTCGGTACAAATGAACTAGAAGCAATGCCATTTAGAACAATTGACTTTACAGACCAAAAGCAAAAGAACATACACGATCAAATCGCCAAACTCGTTGACAACCTTCTCCAACTCAACCAGCAGTTACAATCCGCCACTCTCGAAACCCGGCGCCAACAAATCCGGCGCACCATTGACCACATCGAGCGGAAAATAGATGAGTTGGTTTATCAGCTTTACAGGTTGACGGAGGAGGAAATTGAGATTATTGAAAAACAATAGATGGTGAAAAAGAAACCTTGTGATACTCCTCAAACTATAAAAAACGGTGCATAACATAATAGAATTTGAGACCCGGTTGAGCACAAAAAACCAGACAACGAAATCAAAATGGAAAGCCGGGGAATGAATTCCACGGCTTGGTTTCG
>CAZMOS010000082.1:6969-15998 GCA_964567945.1 uncultured Lentimicrobiaceae bacterium | reverse complement strand
AGAAATGATAGCCTGGTACTTAAACTTGGTGTTCCTTCGTGCCTGCCCGCCGTACAACTTTGGCAGGCGGGCCTTTCTGCCTTTGTGGCAAGATATTTACTTTTCTGAGTGGACTCAATGATGGAATGATGGAATATTGGAAGATTGGAAGATTGGATGGTTGGATGATTGATGAAGGAATTGAAAAATGGAATGATGAATGAATGGAAAATTAAAGACCTTCCAGAGTCTCATTTAGAACGAGACCTGGAAGAGTCTGTGTTTTGAAACGGGAATTGTAAAATGGTTTATGGTTAATGGAAAATGGTTAATGGAAAATGGTTAATGGAGAAATTAAATGTTGTCAGTTTTGTCCTGAACGCTGAAATTTTTATTTTTGCACGGCAAACGGGACGTTAGCTCAGTTGGTTTAGAGCACTTGCTTGACAGGCAAGGGGTCACTGGTTCGATTCCAGTACGCCCCACAGAAAGGGACGGCTTTTCTACGGTTGTCCTTTTTTATTTTATAACTTTTCTTTCCCTGATGGAATATTTCCTTCCGGCACCCAGCAGGTAAAAACGGTCGCTGTCTTTGGGGAGGATGGTGATCTCCGGTCTTTCAACCGACCAGTCGGCTTTGTCGCGGACAAACTGGCAAAAAGTTCCGTCATAAATTGCCACATAGCTTTCACCGATAACTTCAAACTCATCACCATGAACCACAATAGCTGTGTTTTCATCGAGGCCAATACCCAGCAAATCAGGGTGTGCTTTCAGGATTTCAAAAATGTCGAATTGCCGGTTCAGAGCAAGCAAATGCTGGTCAATGGCGCAGTTGGTCAGAAAACCAAATCCTTCCTGGTGATCTCCCATCATCACCGTGTTGGTTTTGGTATCACCCCTGACCAGAAAAGAGGCCTGAATAGATGCACCTGCCGAGCTGCCTCCAACAACGCCTCCCCGTTCAAGTAATTTAACAATTTCATCGTATGTTCGTGTATGTTGGTATGCATCAACCAACCTCCATTGTCGTCCTCCTGTAAACCAAAGTCCGGTTGCTTCCCGTATAGGTTTGATAAATTCATCGGTATTGGCTTCTTCAGGATCACGGGTATGGCGTATTGTAATATGATGAAAACCGTTTTTCCGAAACCGTTCTTTAATGGCTTCCAGACCTCCCTGACTGAACAAATAATCATCACTGCCGGCTGTGGGTATGATGACAATATTCGCATCAGGTCCTCCGGCCAGTTCCAGAAATCTGGAATAGATAGCCGGATCGCTTAAGTTACCACCAACAATCACGAGGTATCCCTTTTCCGGGCCATGTGTAGTGGGTTGAATTTCTTTTGTTACAGTAGTTTGTCCTGATACAAAAGACAAGCAAAATAAAACGATAGCCGTAACCGAAACTAGTTTTGCAATTCTCATTTCAACATTCAATGCCCGTTTCTTGTATTATTAAATTAAATCCCGTCCTTTAAACCTTCCAGGTTGCCTGCGCACAATTCCTGCTGAAACCTGAAAGGTTGATCCTGCACCCACATCAAAATTCTTAAATCCGGAATCCTAAGTACTCATCCCTCCGCACACCTTGATAACCTGCCCGGTGACATAAGATGACAGGTCGGAAGCAAGGAAGAGAGCGACATTAGCCACGTCATCGGGTAATCCGGCGCGGCGCAGCGGAATGGTTTGTATCCAGTTTTCGCGAACTTCTTCTTTCAGTTTTTTGGTCATTTCGGTTTCAATAAAACCGGGTGCTATGGCGTTGCAGCGGATATTGCGTGAGCCCAGCTCCTGGGCTATCGACTTGGTAAACCCGATCATTCCTGCTTTGGATGCCGAATAGTTGGACTGTCCCGCATTCCCTTCAACACCAACGACGGAACTCATGTTGATGATGGTGCCGAAGCGTTGTTTCATCATGCTGCGCTGGACGGCTTTGGTGAGATTGAATGCCGATTTAAGGTTGATGGTCAGCACTAAATCCCAGTCCTGTTCAGTCATGCGCATCAGCAGGTTGTCGCGGGTGATGCCTGCATTGTTGACCAGAATGTCAATTTTTCCGAAATCGTTCAAGACATCTTCTATCAGTTTTTCGCCATCCTGAAACGAAGCGGCATTGGAAGCATAACCTTTGGCTTTCACACCCCGTGCGGCAATTTCTTTTTCGGTGGCCTGCATGTTGTCATCATAATTAAGGTCGGAAAATGCAACGTCTGCACCTTCTCCGGCAAATTTAAGGGCAATGGCTTTGCCGATACCTCTGGCGGCGCCCGTGATCAGCGCCACTTTACCTTCTAAAAGTTTCATGATACGGTTTATTTTAGTTTGGCGCCAAAGATAAAAAAATGCAGGCAAACGGGAATTAAAGTCGGATTTTGAAACGGTCAACGTTATTCAGGCATGGTCAAACTCATCACTCATCACTCATCACTCATCACTCGCCACTCATCACTCAAAACTCCTACACCCATTTCACCAGCGGGAAATCCATGCGGTATTGCAGATAAGGATGTTTGGGGTAGATCCTGAATGCATAATCCATAACCCCGGTAGTAGTTAAAGGAAAAGTAACGGTAAACTTTGCCTTGTTTTCTCCTTTTTCAACAAGATCAAGTTCCTTTTTAAAGTCAATGTTTTTGACGTCTCCATTGGCTTTGCTACCCATAAGGATTTCTACACCGATATCTTTGGGGTCAAGCCCCGGAATGTTTAATGTCAGCTCCGCCATGAAGTTTTTCCCGTATTCTACAGGTCCTTTGTTGACGTCGGGAACAGCCAGCGATTCCACTGAAATAGAATCCCATGCGGCCTTCACTTTGTTTTTCCAGTGAACCAGTTTGCGTGCATGTTCGTAGCCGTCACTCTGCATAAAGCCCCCTGTCTTTAACAGCTTTGAATAGAACAGGTTGTAATAAACGTTCAGCATCCGCTGCATGGTGAATCGTGGAGCTACCCGGGCAATTGTATTTTTTATCCGGCTTACCCATTGGTGAGGTACGCCTTCGTCATCTACATCATAATAAAGTGGTATAATCTCTTCTTCCAGCGTACTGTATATGATTTCGGCGTCCAGTTCATCCTGGAACTGCTGGTTATCAAATGTACGGTTTTCCTCAATGGCCCAGCCCGCTTCCGGCAGATAACCTTCGGCCCACCAGCCGTCCAGCACACTGAAATTCATCACCCCGTTCATTACCGCTTTCTCTCCGCTGGTTCCCGAGGCTTCCAATGGTCGGGTAGGGGTGTTCAGCCAGATGTCCACACTGCTTGTCAGCAGTTTCCCCAGGGTCATGTCGTAATTTTCAAGAAAGATGATTTTTCCGACAAACTCAGACATCCTTGAAATTTCAATAATACGCTTGATCAGGTCCTGTCCGGCTTTGTCGTTGGGATGCGCTTTTCCTGCAAACAGGAAAGTGACGGGTTTGTTTTCGTCGTTAACGATCTGTGCGAGCCGTTCCATATTGGTAAACAGCAGGTGTGCCCTTTTGTAAGTGGCAAAGCGGCGGGCAAAGCCGATAATCAGTGTTTTTTCATCCAACTCTGCCAGTTGCCGCATCATTAATTTCGGATTTTCGTGCCGGCGGGTGAGATCACGTTTCTGTTTGATCTTTAGCTCGCTGATTAGCTTTTCTTTTAGCGTAATCCTGTTTTGCCAGATCATTTCATCGGATATATCATAAATGTTTTCCCAGTATTTTTCGTTGGGCTGGTCATGTTCGAAACCTTCATCAAAGGTCTTCCGGTAGAGTTCCTGCCATACGTCGTCTGTCCATGTAAAATAATGGACGCCGTTTGTAACATGGCCAATGTTAAGTTCTTCTGGGAAATAGCCGGGATAGATCGGCTGGAACATTTCCCGGGATACTCTTCCGTGTATTCTGCTGACCCCGTTGACTTCCTGTGAGAGTTTGTTTGCCAGCACACTCATTGAAAATTTTTCGTCTGTGCCGGGAGTGTATCTTCCAAGGTCCATAAAGCTGTTCCATCCGATCTTAAAGTAATCGCTGAAATGCGACAGATACGCCCTCATCAGATGTTCTTCAAATGTGTCGTGACCTGCCGGGACGGGTGTATGTGTGGTAAACAGCGAACTGGACCGTACCACTTCCGCAGCAGTGTAAAAGTCAAGGCCTTCGTTTTCCATCAGCACCCTGATACGTTCCAGCGAACTGAATGCCGAATGTCCCTCGTTGAGGTGAAAAACTTTCGGGTCAAGTCCCAACTGATTGATAAGCCGGACGCCGCCGATTCCCAGCAATATTTCCTGTTTCAGGCGATGTTCGTTGTCGCCCCCGTAAAGTTGTGAAGTGAGTTGACGGTCTTCCTGTGAATTTTCCTTTATGTCGGTATCGAGCAGGTAAAGTGGCACCCGACCCACATTGATCATCCACGCTTTGGCCAATACCTGTCTGCCGGGGAGGGCAATTTTAATCTTAACCCATTCACCGTCTTTGTCCCTGACGGGAATAAGCGGAAGTTGGGTAAACTTTTGCGGTTTGTACTCTGCTATCTGGTCACCGTTGGGAGATAGGGATTGTTTGAAATAACCGTAACGGTATAAAAGCCCGATACCGATCATGTTTTTATTGGAATCGCTTGCCTGTTTCAGATAATCACCGGCCAGCACACCCAGACCACCCGAATAGATCTGAACGCTGGAATGTAATCCGTATTCCATGCTGAAATATGCGATCAATTCTTCCGGCTTGTTCTTGCTATCCTGCATGTAAGCCTTGAACATGGAATCCACCTTTTTTACCTTTTCCATAAATTCCCTGTCTGCCGTCAGGCGGCTTATATCATCTGCCGTCAGCGAGTTGAGTAATTTTACGGGATTGTAACAGTATTCAAACCATTTGTCGCCGGCCATACTCTGGAACAGTTCGGTAGCTTTGCTGTTCCATGACCACCACAGGTTGAATGCCAGTTCTTTGACGGGGTGTTTGCTATGTGACAAAAGAGAGTCAACCAGCACTTTCCTCCATTCGGGACGGTCTTGTTTAATGACCGCTTCCACATGCCGTGTTTCAACCTTCGGGATGTGTAACTCTTCGGGTTTTCTTTTATCGGCCTTTTTAAGTGCCATTATCCATGCCTGATAATATTCCCCGACGAATTTTTCCCATACCGCTTTCCTGAACACTTTCTGTGATTCCTTTTTTATTTCAGTTGTATCGGCAGTTCCTGTCAGTTGAATAGTAATACGGCAAATATTTGCAATAACTTCTTCATCATTGTTTTCCTTTCTTTTGATAACTGACACGGCCAGGGTTTTCGGTTTTGTCCCCTTTAGGACCCAGTCACCGAAACCGGCAACAGTGGTGGTTATTGTGGGCACTTTGAATGCCACACTTTCCAGCGGCGTATAACCCCAGGGTTCGTAATAAGAAGGGAAAACCGACAGGTCATGCCCGATCAGAAAATCGTAATAAGGCAGGTTGATCACACCGTCATTGCCGTTCAGGTAGGCAGGTACAAAAATAACATGCACTTTGCTTTCCTTGTCATTGGTCAATCCCTGGTTTTCAATTTCGTTGATGATTGCGTCGTGATCCCAGTTGCTGAGTTTGTGTGTCAGGTAATTGCTGCGTTTGGGTTTTCCTCTGAAAACATTTGTTGGGCCGCGATGGTCGGTTGGAATGGTGATGTAGGCAAGAATATCGCGTTTCAGATTTTTATTGCGGTTGAGTTTCCCCAGGGCTTTGATAAACAGGTCTATTCCTTTGTTACGGAACTCGTATCTCCCGCTGGTAATGACCAGTAAGGTGTTTCCAGCATACTTTTTGCCTGTAATGGCTGTGGCAGTCTCGAAAGCTCTGGCACGGGCAATTTTTCTTTTTTTATTGAAAACCTCTTTGCGGAGAACGAATTCGGGTTCAAAGCCATTGGGCGTGATCACATCGGGGTCACGGCCGAGAAAATGCCGGCATTCACGGGCCGTGATCGCGCTGACCGTAGTGAAAGCGTCGGCAGCATTGGCTGAAGTGATTTCGAGGGAATGTTTACTGCGTACATTGAAATCGCGGGCGGTATATTCAGGAACATATTCTTCCAGTCTGGAATAAAGGGGCAGGCCGTTGCCTGCGATGGTACGTCCCAGGACGGTGGCATGGGTTGTAAACACAGTGGCGGCCTGGTGCATTTCATTTTTAAGGAATAAAATTCCTGCACCGCTCATCCATTCGTGAAAATGGGCAACCACTTTTTTTGCAGGGTCAATATAGAAATCGCTGAAACTTTTAATAACCTGTCCGGTATTGTAACCGAATAAAGCGGGCTCAACGTAGTCCCAGGCGCCGTGCAGCGAATCCAGCTTGTAAGTTTCCCAGCAACGGGCAAATATTTCGTCTTTTTTTGCATACAGGGTTGTGAAGTCAACCAGAAAGACAAGCGGCTTGCCTTCGATGTTCCATCTTCCCGTGCGTATCTTCAGCCCTTCTTCCAGCGCCGCTTTTTTCCAGTCGGCAAATAAAGACTCATCTTCCAGAAAATCGGGATTGGGGATGGTTTCTTTCCATACATCAGGGCCGATAACAATGTAGTTATCACCGTATTCGGCGATTGTGCTCCTGGCTTTTGTGGAGATGACCGTGTAAATTCCGCCAATTTTATTGCATATCTCCCAGCTTATTTCAAATATATAATCGGGTTTCATAATAGTCTCTGATCGTTAAAAAATGAGGTGCAAATCTACGAATATCCCCTTATGTTTTTTGACGGAATAATAATGTTTTGAGATGTTGTTGCAGGTAAGTGATTTAGGGAAGATAACCATTATTTTCTTCCGCTGATAATTATGTTTGTATAAACCTTACCGAAGGGATAAATGAAAACAACAGATACGACATAATTATTCATCCCAATCCTGTTTCATCTGCTTTAAAAAGTTAAATTCCGGGATATCCCGAAGTAATTTTTAATTTTGGAAAAATTCAGGCAGGATAACCAAAATGGGATTTTAATTTTTAATTTTGGAAATACTGGCTTGCGGAAACATTCCGGTAATAGTTAACAGGTTGACCTGAAATGGATAACAAACAAAGAACGGCCAAATCACTGGAAGAAGTACATGCGTCGGTGGATACGATGCAAAAACAGGGTTTTTACAGGAAATTAATGGCCTTCATGGGCCCGGCATACCTGATCAGTGTGGGTTACATGGATCCGGGCAACTGGGCTACCGACATTGCCGGGGGGAGTCAGTTTGGGTACCAGTTGATCTGGGTTTTACTCATGTCGAACATTATGGCTCTGCTGCTTCAGGGGCTAAGTGTCCGGCTGGGTGTAGTTCGTGGCCGTGACCTGGCACAGGCCTGCCGCGAGAGTTATCCCAAAACGGTGAATTTTGCTTTGTACATTTTGGCTGAAATAGCCATCATTGCCACCGACCTTGCCGAAGTGATCGGGATGGCGATCGGGTTGCAGCTTTTGTTTGATATTCCGCTGATCATTGGTGTTTTACTTACTTTCCTTGACACTTTTCTTTTACTCTTCCTGATGAATAAAGGCATGCGGAGGATGGAGGCCTTTATCCTGGCACTTGTGGGGGTGATCGGTGCTGCTTTTTTTATAGAGATGATCTTTGCCAAACCGGATGTGGGTGAACTGGCGAAAGGGTTTATCCCCTCGATACCGGACAATACGGCTTTGTTTATCGCCATCGGTATCATCGGTGCGACCGTCATGCCGCACAACCTGTATCTCCATTCGTCTTTGGTGCAGACGCGTAAATTTAAAAGGACAAGAGTAAAAATCGGCGAAGCTTTCCGTTTCAACTTTCTGGATTCCATGTTTGCCCTGAATACGGCCTTTTTTGTCAATGCAGCGATCATGATCCTGGCGGCGGCAACTTTTTACAAATCAGGAATGTTTCACGTTTCCGAGATTCAGGATGCCTACAAGTTCCTCGAACCGATGCTGGGGACAAAATGGGCTGCCATTTTGTTTGCCGTGGCTCTGATCGCTGCCGGGCAAAGTTCAACACTGACAGGGACCCTGGCCGGGCAGATCATCATGGAAGGATTCATTAATTTCAGGATACAACCGTGGGCGAGGCGCATGATCACCCGTTCGCTGGCCATTGTCCCGGCCGTCATCACACTACTCATTCTCGGAGACGGTTACACGGGTAAACTGCTTGTGTTAAGCCAGGTGGTGTTGAGTATGCAACTGGGTTTTGCCGTGATCCCCCTTATCCATTTTGTAAGCGATAAGAATGCCATGGGTAAGTTTGCCATCAACACTTTCGTTAAGGTACTCTCATGGATAATAGCCCTGTTCATTATTTCACTGAATGCACAACTGGTTATTAATGAGCTTTCCAACTGGCTGCAGATAACACAATATCCTGTCGTGGTTTATATTGCGGTGATTCCGGTGCTGTCAGGCATTGGTGTTTTATTGGTATATATTGTGTTAACACCCATTATCCAACAGGCTAAATTCAAAGCGCTCGGGATCATTCATCCGGTGACGGAAATAGGGGACGAGGTAGAAAAACTGTTTTATAACCGGGTTGTTGTTGCACTTGACTTTTCAACAGCCGATACAGGTGTTGTACGGCATGCCCTGGCGCTGGGATCGCCGGATTCAGAATATTTGTTCATCCACATTGTTGAGAGTGCTACAGCCCTGGTTTATGGCGACGAAACGGATGATATGGAATCAGTCAGCGATGAAAAACGGATTGAACGGTTTACTGAAAAATTTGTTGGGAAGGGTTACAAAATCCAAACCCTGGTGGGCTACGGAAACCCGAAGAAACTGATCCCCGACTATGTTCAGGAATTCAATGCCGACCTGCTGGTCATGGGCTCACATGGCCACGGCTGGTTTAAAGACCTGCTGTTCGGAACAACAATTGAAAAAGTACGTCACAGGGTGAATGTTCCCGTACTGATCGTAAGAGAGGGGTGAGGGGAGTTTGGAGTGTAGAGTGTAGAGTGTAGAGTTTTGAATTTTGAATTTTGAGTTTTGAATTTGGAGTTTGGATGTTCAGCGTTCATCACTCAACACTCAACACTCAACACTCAACACTC
>CAZMOS010000082.1:0-6869 GCA_964567945.1 uncultured Lentimicrobiaceae bacterium | reverse complement strand
AGTTTGGATGTTCAGCGTTCATCACTCAACACTCAACACTCAACACTCAACACTCTTAATTCCTCACTCCACCACCGGAGCTCCTGCATCCTCAAGCGCCTTCTTCAGGGCAGGCAATTTGTTTTCGATGATGTTGCCAAGTTCCGAATTGATTATTTCGTATTCAGACTGTGCCAGTTCAAGACTTCTTTTGGCCGTTTGCGTTGGACCGTAAGTTGAGTTGTTGACCACTGCATACGCTGCCTGCAGCCGGTTTTTAACCGTTGGCGGATACTTTGCACCAATCTGATTTTTTGACTTGTTGCCGTTCAGACGGGCATCCAGCTTTAACAGTTCCAGTCTTACGTCTTCAACCTGTTTATCCAGTTCGCCCGGTTTGACTTCCGACAGGGTGAGCGCTTTTTGCATGCCGCTGATTTCTTTCATTGCATTTTTCAGTGTCAGAGAAGTAGCCGATATATTTCCCCACAGTTTCTGCACTTTTTTCCAGAAAGCAACAGTTTCCTCCGGCGGAGCACCTTTGAGGAGGCCCTGCCTGATGGGCACCACTTTAAAAGTAACAGGATCGGACAATCGGGTTACCACTCCGTCAATTTCTTTGGAAAGCGAAACCGTATAAGTCCCCGGCACTACCATGGCCCGGTTTTGCCGCCAGTATTTTTCCCCGCCGGAACGTGTTGCATGGATATCAATAGCCATTTCAGAAGGATATGTCAAATCCCATGATATCCGGTGAAAACCTTTGGAAACAGGACCTTTTAACCGGCGGATCACATTTCCGTTTTCATCTTTTACCGTAAGCCACACCACGGGATTGCCTTCCATGCGTTCGGATTCCAGTTCATTCCATGAGGGGAATTCCACATCTTTGAATTGTTTGTTCAGTTTCTTTTCTTTTTCCTCACGGACAGACTTTTTGGTTTTATAACCATCTTTCAGATAATAGGTAAACATTGCCCCGAAAGGGGGATTGGGAGCAGTAAAATAAGCGGCGCCCTGGTTATTACTTTTTCCCAGTCGCTGGATATACCACATGGCATCCCGTGTGGGGAACAGGGTAGCTTCCTCTTTTAATTGATCAACAGAAACATGGCGCAACAGGCTATAGTCATCCAGCACATAAAAACTGCGTCCGAAAGAAGCTCCGATAAGGTCATTCTCGCGGCGCTGGATGGCCAGGTCACGGAAAGGAATGGTGGGTAAGCCACCTTTGAGTTTGATCCAGCGGCCGCCACCGTCAATAGTGAAATAAATGCCGAATTCGGTTCCCACAAACATCAAGTTGTTATTTTCATGATCCTGAACAATACGCCAGACCAATGTTTTATCCGGCAAATTGCTGCGGATGGATTTCCAGCTTTTACCCCGGTTAGTACTTTTCAGCAGGTAAGGCGTCAGGTCACCGTATTTATGATTATCAAGTACCACGTAAACGGTGTTGGCGTCATAAAGATCGGCTTTGATGTCGTTGACAAAAGCTGTTCCGGGAACACCTGGAAGGTCTCCCACATTTATCTTACGCCAGTTATTTCCGCCGTTTTCGGTTACCTGTATCAGCCCATCATCTGTGCCGGCATAGATCAGCCCTTCCTGCAAAGGTGATTCTGCCAATGAAGTGATGGTGTTGAATTCCGACATGGCATACACATCCCACGGGGCATTGTATCCCCATTTTTTACCCATGATCGGAAGCGTTAACCTTTCCTGATGCCGGGTCAGGTCGCCTGATATGGGTGTCCAGCTATCGCCGTAATCATCCGACCGCCACACGCGTTGAGATGCATAGTAAACCCGGCTGACGGAATGCGGGCTGACAAGTACAGGAGCATCCCAGTTGTAACGCTCATAATCCTCTGCCGAATCCGGCTGGGGTTGTATGGCGACAATCTCTCCCGTAGTCAGGTCTATGCGGTTGAGATGTCCTTCCTGCCATTCGGCATACACCAGATTTGGTTTTCCAGGGATGGTTGCGGGCTGGTGACCGTCGGCACCCAGGATAATATGCCAGTCTTCGTTGGTAATGCCTTCCCATCTGTCAGTCCGCGAGGGACCTCTTTCGGTACTGTTGTCCTGTGTACCTCCGATGATATGATAAAACGGATAAGCGTCGTCAACAGCGACTTTGTAAAACTGCGTAAGCGGCAGATTGGCAATAAAATGCCAGTTCTTTGCCAGGTCGAATGTTTCGTAAAGCCCGCCGTCGGTTCCTACGAGCAGGAAGTTTTTATCTTTTGCCTTAAAGGCAATAGCGTGGTTATCCGAATGTTTCTTTTTTTCCTGTAACCGCCTGAAAGTCTTGCCCCCGTCGTCCGACACCTGTATTCTTACATCACAAAGGTAAATCCGGTCGAACTGATGCGGACTGGCATATAATTCCTGATAATAGTGTGGGCCGGTGGCTCCGGAAACTGCCGAGGATTGTTTTATCCAAGAAGCGCCGCGGTTTGTGGATTTGAATACGCCACCTGTCCTGATATCCAGCTCGATGGCTGCATAAATAACATCCGGGTTTTGCGGAGATACAGCCAGTCCTATCTTTCCTATATTACCGGTAGGAAGACCTTTTTTTAACCGGATCCATGTTTCGCCCCCATCTTCCGAACGATAAAGGCCGCTACCGGGGCCGCCACCCATATAGGCCGCTACGTTTCTGTGCCGTTGCCATGTTGCCGCATACAGACGGTCGGGATTTCGCGGGTCAATGGCTATGTCGGTTGCTCCTGTCCATTCTTCATCACCCAGCACTTTTTTCCATGTTTTACCACCGTCAACGGTTTTATACACACCTCGCTGCCCTCCTTTATTCCATAACGGGCCCTGAGCTGCAACCCATACGATATCAGGATTTTCAGGATGGACGATGATCTTTGAAATATGTTGTGTTTCTTTTAAACCCATATTCACCCAATGTTCGCCGTCATCGCTGCTTTTGTAAATACCGTCGCCAAAGCCCACATGACGCCCACCGACATTTTCTCCGGTTCCTACCCAGATTACGTGATGGTTCGTCGGGTCAATGGTCAGACAGCCGATGGAATAAACTTTCTGGTGGTCAAAAACCGGTTTCCAGGTTGTGCCTGAATTTTCCGTCTTCCAGACTCCTCCGGAACCGGCAGCAACATACCAGGTGTTTTCATCAACAGGATCAATGGTAATGTCGGCAATACGACCTGACATGAATGCCGGGCCGATGCTGCGAAATTTTATACCGGAAAAGGTTTTATCAGATAGCAAAGAGTCTTTTTCCTGACCGGTGACAGGTAAAAATAAACTCACCAATAAAAGCGTGAATACAATACGGGATAAGATAATTTTCATGACAATTTTTATTTATAACGGTTCAAAACTAATGTATATTTTTCTAATTTGCACCACTTTGAGTAGGGAAGGGTTGCGGTTTTTCGCAAATTGCGGCTTATGTTAATACTTTGTTAAGATGAATGCATGGGACTGGAACTTTTATAACCTGTAAAAAATCAAATATGAAAGAAGAAATAAGAAAATCTTTTGAAAAATTATTTGGAAAAAACCCTTTTTTGTTCCGGTCGCCGGGAAGGATCAATCTGATCGGGGAACATACCGATTATAATGACGGGTTTGTATTACCCACAGCGATTAACCTGGCCGTTTGGTTTGCTGTTAAGCCCAATGATAAAGACGAGTACCGGTTTTATGCTTTTGATCCTGATGAGCATTATTTGCAGAAAACCGGTCAGTTGAAACCTGTTGAAACCCGCTGGCCAAACTATTTGCTTGGCGTGATTTCCCAGTTTATTCAAAACGACAAGCCGGTTCCCGGATTTGATTGTGTATTTGGTGGCAATATTCCTGTTGGGGCAGGCATGTCATCATCTGCAGCCATTGAGAGCGGACTGGCCTATGCCCTTAATTATATTTTTGATTTCAGGTATTCAAAACTGGAACTGGTTAAGTTTTCACAGAAAGCCGAGCATGAATATGCAGGAGTTCAGTGTGGCATTATGGACCAGTTTGCCGTAATGTTCGGAAAAGCCGGACATGCACTGAAACTGGACTGCCGGACACTGGAATATGAGTATTTTCCGGTGGATATTTCGAAACATCTGTGGGTGCTGGTGGATACCGGTGTCAAACATTCACTGGCTTTATCGGAATACAACAAACGGAGAAAAGAATGTGAAACGGGTGTGAGTATTTTAAGGAAACACAATCCCGGCATTTTCGCTTTACGGGATGTTTCCCTTGAAATGCTTGAAAAGTATAAATCAGAACTTGATCCTGTAGTTTACAAACGTTGTGCTTTTGTCGTAAATGAAAATATACGTGTTCAACGGGCATGTAACGCATTGTTAAGTTTTGATTATAAAACTTTTGGGAAACAAATGTACGGTTCTCACGTAGGATTACGCGATGAATATGAAGTAAGTTGTTACGAGTTGGATCAGTTGGTGGAAATTGCGGCTTCCGTTGAGGGTGTTTTGGGAGCACGAATGATGGGAGGCGGGTTTGGAGGTTGTACTTTGAATCTGGTTGAAAAACAGAAGGCTCCTGAGTTAAAAGAAAAGATAACAAGGGGATATAAAACGCCGGCAGGGGAACAGCCTGAAATCTATGAAGTGCAGATCGAAAGCGGGGTAGCTTATTTAAAAGACAATGAATACTGATGAAAAGTTTGAGGCCGGAATTAAAAGAAGAGGAGGAATGTTTTTGGTTTTTTCAATTATTTTTGTAATATTGTAATGTTGTAAATCAAAACTATTTATTATTTAATATTGACAACAATGATTGTTAATACATGCGTGGTACGAATTATATAGTAACAATATTGGTTGGCATTTTCCTTTGCCTGAACGCTCTTTACGGGCAAAATATTGTAAAAACCTCCATGTATAGTGCAGCGCTTGATTCTACTATTCAGGTTGATGTTTACCTTCCTCCGGGTTATGATACCACCACTAGTACTTATTACCCTTTGATCATCTATATGCATGGCTGGGCTGAAGACCAGGAAGCAATAGTCAATATTGCCAATAATGCCGATACGCTGATTAAACTGGGCTCTATTGGCCCGATTGTCATGGTTTGCGCCGATAACAGCCCGCCTCCTTTTGACGGTACAATGTATATGAATTCACCGGTATGGGGGAATTTTGGAGACTTTATGATTGATGATCTGATTCCATGGGTGGAAAATAACTACCGTGTAATGCCTTTCCGTAAATACAATGGTATCATCGGTGAGTCAATGGGTGGGTACGGTGCATTAAGGTATGGAATTGAGTATAAGACAAAATTTATTGCTGTGGCCGGACATGCGACTCCCTTGGGCCTCGATGTGATCATTGACACATTAAGGCAAGGGGTTGAAAGTGAAAATAGCGGGCCACCTTATTTTTACAGCTACAGTAACAGCACCGGGCATTTTACCAAAATGATCTTTTTGGGTGCCGGTGCATTTTCCCCGAATCTGAATACACCGCAAACTTACATTGATCCGCCGGTCGTTGAATATCCTTTTGATGATAGCTGTAAACTGATAGATACCGTCTTCTCAAAATGGATGGTACAGGAACTGTCAAACCGGGTTAAAACATTGACCACACAAGACAGTGTGGGAATTTTGTTTGGTATCGGAACAAACGATGAGATGCGGTTTTATGAAGGGAACCTGGCTTTTAAAGATACGCTGGATACAATAGGCATACCCTATAAATATTATGAACATTCCGGTGGTCATGCCATGCCCGAGGCCTTTCAGGATATGTCATTGGAGTTTATGGATTCGCTGATGTTGCCGCCGGTGGTTAATCCCGTTTATTTGTGTATTCCTCCGTCAGATTTATATGTGAATAATATCAACCACACATCTGCTGATCTGGGCTGGACGGAAAACGGCTACTCGACGACCTGGGAGGTCATGCTCGATACTTCCGGGTTTGATACTTTAACAGGAACACCGGTCTCTGTCACCTCAAATCCTGTCACCTGGACCGGATTGAACCCCGGTACCGATTATGACTTGTACGTGCGTTCAAATTGCGGATCGGGAGACAGCTCCGTGTGGGTGGGTCCTGAAACCTTCCAGACACTATGTGCTTCGTTTATAGCTTCCCTGTCTGAAAATTTCGATAACGAGATTGTCCCGGAACTGCCAAATTGCTGGTCTTCACTGACCGGAGATACAAACGCTTTTGTCCGGACTGTTGATTCGCTGTATTCTTCGGCAAACAATGCAGTGATGTTGTTTAATGACGGGGATACAAATGCATCGGTATTGCTTATTTCACCGGACTTTTCGGATCTTACATCGCAAGAGAACCAGGTCCGTTTCATGGCAAGGACATACCAGGATACATGTACGCTGATTATTGGAACTATGACCGACCCGGCTGATACTTTGACCTTTCATACTTTTGATACGGTCATTTCGGTTCCGCAGTACAACGAATTCGTAATAGTTTTTGATACCAGCTACAAGGCTGCCGATAACTACATTGCATTTAAACACGGGCAGTCCGATACGGCATTATCAATTCTTATTGATGATTTTCATTACGAACGCATACCCTGTTATGCTCCCGATAGTCTTTTTGCAGACAGTATAAGCCGGTTTACGGCCCGGTTAGTCTGGAACGAAACAGGCGGTGCAACAAAGTGGGAAATCAGGATTGATACTGCCGGTTTTGATACCACGGGAATGGCTGGTATTCAGGTACTTTCCGATACGGTTTTCATTGACACACTGACCTCCAATACAAGTTATGACTGGTATGTCAGGAGTGTTTGCGGTAGCGGTTATACAAGTGAGTGGGTCGGTCCCAATACCTTCACCACGAGGTGCGACCCGTTCACAGCACCTTTCACGGAGACCTTTGCCGGGCTGACCACCC
>CAZMOS010000081.1:0-16166 GCA_964567945.1 uncultured Lentimicrobiaceae bacterium | reverse complement strand
TAACCGTTGGTGCCAACTTAAAAAAGGCGAGAATCATTAACTGAACTTTGACCAATACAATGAGATTCGTTGAAAACATGCCCAAAACTTCAAAAATGAAAATCCCGAAAATGACGCCCGGGAACGGCTTGCAGAGGAGTATTGCCGAAGCCATCAGCAGGCGGATCATTGCCCCGGATAACACTTTCTTTATTACCTTTGCCATATTCAGGCAGTTTATCAAAAAAACACTGAACGAAACATTACATAAAAATGCACAAAACCTGAAATGGAGAAAACGAACGATGAAAAAAAGAGTAATCCTGTCTGATATATTGTTAATCTTTCTTCTGTTGGCACCTTGTTTTCTGATTGCCGGAAACAGTGATAGCGCCACACTGAGAGTTTATACCTTTGACATCAAAGAAATGATTGCCAAACCCGTGTGGCGCACCACAAAAATGGCCATCGAACAGGCTGAAAAAGAAAATGCCGGATTGATCCTGATCCAAATGAATACATACGGAGGGATGCTGGATGCCGCTGACTCCATACGTACTAAAATTCTGGATACGGATATTCCCGTCTATGTTTTCATTGATAAAAATGCGGCCTCCGCCGGGGCCCTGATCGCCATCGCCTGCGACAGCATTTACATGGCGCCGGGCTCCAGCATAGGTGCTGCCACGGTTGTCAATCAGTCCGGTGAGCAGATGCCTGATAAATACCAGTCCTACATGCGTTCGATGATGCGCGCTACGGCCGAAGCCAAAGGAAGAGACCCGAAAATTGCCCAGGCCATGGTTGACCCGAAGATTTATGTTCCGGGAGTCAGCGACTCGGGACAGGTGTTGACATTCACATCTTCTGAAGCCATAAAATACGGTTTTTCCGAAGCTGAAGTGGACAACATCGAAGAAGTTTTTAAACATGCAGGAATAACAAATTATAAAATTGTCAAACACGAAATATCCGCTGTGGACCGGATCATCGGCTGGTTGATCAATCCATTTGTCAGCGGCATACTGATCATGGTCATCATCGGGGGCATTTATTTTGAACTGCAAACACCGGGAGTGGGATTCCCGCTGGCAGCCGCCGTCCTTGCCGCCCTGCTTTACTTCGCCCCGCTTTATCTTGAGGGCCTCGCCAACCACTGGGAAATCCTGATGTTCATTATCGGGCTGATCCTGATAGCGGTGGAAATATTTGCCATACCGGGCTTTGGCATAACGGGGATACTGGGAATCCTGTTTATGGTAGCCGGATTGACATTAAGCATGGTAGGTACGGTAGGTCCAGGTACTTTTGACATTGACCTGAAAAGCCTGGCAAGAGCATTTTTTACCGTGATCATTGCTTTTTTCTTTTCCATTTTCGGATCTATTCTGATCACTAAACATTTATTCAATACGAAATATTCATTCGGAAGCCGTCTTGCCCTGGCCAAAACCCAGGAAATTGACGAAGGCTATACATCTGCTACCGAGAGCTATCAGAACATGCTTAACAAAGAGGGTGTTGCAAAAACGATACTCCGGCCTTCCGGAAAAGTGGATGTGGAAGGCGATATGTATGATGCCACGGCCCGATCGGGATATATTGAACAGGGTGAAAAGATCGTTGTAGTGGGTTACCGGACAGGACAGCTCATTGTCAAGAAAAAAGAAAAAAAACATAAATAAAACGGTTAAATCCGATAAAAATCTAAAAATGGAACGGATATTTCTGACACGACAGGACATCACCAAAATGGAGGTAGATGCCATTGTAAATGCAGCCAACACACGGCTGCTGGGTGGTGGCGGTGTTGACGGCGCCATCCACCGTGCTGCGGGGCCGCAACTGCTTGAAGAATGCCGGACATTAAACGGTTGCCCCACCGGCTCGGCCAAAGCCACCAAAGGATATAACCTGCCGGCAAAATATGTTATCCATGCCGTCGGGCCCGTTTGGCGGGGAGGAAGCCATAATGAACCCGCGTTGTTAAAGAGTTGTTACACAACGAGCTTAAATATCGCCAAAGACCTAGGCTGCAAAACCATTGCTTTCCCCAACATCAGCACAGGCATTTACGGGTATCCCAGGCAGGAAGCAGCAGAAATTGCCATCAACGCCGTAAATGAATTTCTGGCGAAAAATGACCTGCCCGAAAAGGTATGGTTCGTGTGCTTTGATGAGGAGAATTACAGGATTTACGAAAAGTTTCTGGGAACGTAGTTGTCAGCCAGTTCACAGACCTTTGCCGAAAAATGCAATCCCGACTCAAGCATTGCTTTGAATCCTGTTTTTGATATCCCCTTTGTCTTTTCAACTTCGCGAGGCCTGCCGTGGCCGTTACCTCTTTTGTCATATTTTTTCCCGAGGAAATGGATCATCCCGGCAGTAAATGCATCGCCTGCTCCGATCGTACTGACCACATTCACTTCTTCGGCCGGTAGCTGAATCTTATCATTGTCGAAAAATCCGGTAACACCATTTTCACCCAGAGTAAGAACAAAAAGAGCCGCGGGGTTGATCTTCCGGATTTCTTCAAAATAACCTTCACGGGACTTTTTTCCAAAGATATTTTCGAAATCCTCAACAGAACCTTTTACGATATCGGCAAAGGCCACATTTTCTTTCAATGACTGCATCAGCACCTTTTCTTCCAGGCTATGTTGTCTTATATTGGGGTCGTAGATCATAAAAACCCCTTCTTTACGTGCTGTGGCCAGTATTTGAACAACCTGATCCCGGATAGCCGGATCAAGCGAATACAATGAACCGAATGCCAGGATATCATTTGCAGAAAAGTGCTGGGGAACAAGTAGCCTCCGGTTTTGCGGATAAGCTTTGTAAATGGAAAAGGAAGGGATTTTATGTTCGTCAAGAAAGGCCAGCGCCACAGTAGTTTGCTGGTGATAATACTTTTTCATGTATCTCGTTCCAACCTTGTTTTCCTTAAGAAATTGCAGAATCAACCCTGCCGTGCCGTCATCTCCCAATTCGCTGATCAGGGAGACCCTCACCCCTGTCCTGCCCAGAGAAACCGCAGTGTTCAGCATGGAACCACCGGGCCGGGTAGTGATATTCTCAGGGTTGTCAATAATCATATCGAGTAACGATTCGCCGAAGGTGTAAACCATGTGGGTTATCTTTTGATTTCAAAGATAGAAAGATTGTTCTTTGGGTATGTCCACACTTTATTTAATCACTATCTCGGTCCTTCGGTTTTGAGCACGCCCTTTTTCGGTCTGATTTTCAGTAACGGGCCGGGTAGAGCCAAATCCCTTATATGCCAGCCTTCCCGGAGCAATTCCATTTTCAATGAGGTAATCATAAACGGCTTTTGCACGACGTAGTGATAAATCCAGGTTGTATTCATCCGTACCGATGTTATCCGTATGGCCGTTTATCCGGATGGATATATCAGGATTGGCTTTGAGTAACCGAACCACTTTATTCAACTCGCTGAAAGAAGCCGGTTTAAGCTTTGCGCTGTTGAAGTCAAAAAAGATATTGTTAAGCGTTACCCGTTTTCCCGGTTTCAGGCGTTCCAGAAGAAATTCTTTCCTGATGGGTTTGTCAGTAAGGCTGTCGTTCAGGTTCAGGTTTTCCGAATAGAGCAGGTATCCTTTTTTTGAGATATTGAATGCATAGTTTGTTCCCGGGTGCAGCACCATGAGAAACTCTCCGGTTTGTGCATCCGAAACAGTGCTGTCTGCCGTTGTTCCGTAAAGCAGGTCGGTGAGTTCGACCCCGGCTGCCAGTTTTTTCCTTGTTTCCTTGTCTTTTACAATGCCTTTTACAAAGAGCACTTTCCGGGGGCGGATGGTATCGGGAACATCGAACCGGTAAATGTCAAATCCGCCTTCCCCTCCTGCCCTGTTGGAAGATATCCATGCTTTGGTGCCGTCGAGGCTGATAAAAATATTGAGATCATCAAAGCGTGAATTCACCGGAAAACCCAGGTTTCGTGCCCTGGACCACCGTCCCGTTTCATCTTTGTGTGAAACATAAATATCGGCACGACCAAGTCCGTTACGACCCGTAGAAGAAAAATAAAGCGTATTACCATCTGCATGAATAAAAGGCGACATTTCATTGCCCGGTGTATTGATACTGTCCCCCAGGTTTATGGGAGGGCTCCACTTTCCGTTTTTCAGTCTGACCGACATCCAGATATCCGACCCCCCCGTACCCCCCTTTCGTTTGGAGGCAAAAAACAGCCGTTTGCCATCAGCCGAAACCACCGGCTGCGAATCCCACCGGGATGAATTGACATCTTGTCCCAGGTTTTCGGGTTTCAGCCATGCATGCCCCCGGCGAAGACTGGCATACAGGTCACAGCTTCCGCTACCTTTTGGCCAGTTACAGCCCGTGAAATACATTTTGCGGCCGTCAACGCTTAATGACATCCCTCCCTTGTCCAACCCTTTGGCCCAGGCAGTTATAACCGGTTCAGGCGTATCCCATTTTCCCGATTTGTTTCTGGAAATGTAAAAATTTTCACTGAAAAGCTTTTGTCCGTTCGCTGCAACCCGAATGACTTCTTTGCGGGTAAACACCAGTTTGGAGTGGTCTTCATTCACAAAGTTGATGTACTCGTCATCCGGAGTATTTATTTCAGTATCAATATTTACCGGTGGCTTACAAACAGGGTGGCTGACAGCATTTTCGGCAAAAACCGCATTTTCCAGGCGATGGCTTGCCAGCATCCGGGTAAGCGTGCTTTCCTTTTTAAAGGATAGATACTTCCTGTAGTATCCGGCCGAAGCGGAATAATTGCCCAATCCGTAATTCAGGTTTCCCAGGAAATAATAAGCCCGTGGAAAGAATGCAGAATCAATGGCAACGGCTTTTTCAAAATCTGCAATTGCTTTTTCTTTTTTCTCCAGTTCCGTATGTACATCGCCGAGCAGCAACCAAGCCTCTATCAGGTTTTTGTCTTTCTGTATTGCCTTTTCCAGATATTCTTCGGCCTGCCGGAAATCCTTTTGTTTGTAAGCCGACTCCGCCTGGTGATAGTATTTAACGGCTTTTTTGTTTTTGGATGAAACATCCCACGATTGAGGAAATCCCGGGCAGGAAATGATGAACAGGATTAACGCAAAAGATATGGAAAGTAAATTTTTCATCCCTCAATTTTTATGCTGTTTTTTTCCGGTGGAAAGGTACAAAATCAATTCAAAGTCTAATTTCCTTTTCAGGGTATATTCATGTATTTATGCGCCTGCAACGAAATCCGCCACTTTGGATTTTTCATCACATATTCGGTAAGCATTTCCATTATTTCTTTCGCTTTGCTCCATTCCGGCTGGAGAAAAAGCAGGCAGTCATCATTAACCAGTTCAGCATTTTTTTCTGCCCATTGCAGGTCGCTTTTATCCTGAATGATGACTTTGAGTTCATTTGCTTTACAGTAAATGGAATAGTGGGGTGGTGAAAGGTTTTTGGGAGAGAGACAAATCCAGTCCCATTCTCCGGTTAGCGGGCTTACCCCGGAAGTTTCGATCATGGTTGTCACCCCTCTTTTTTTTAATTCCGAAGTAAAGTAATCCAACGGATATCGCGAGGGTTCACCACCTGTTACGACTATTGTTTTTGCCGGAGATTTGCCGGCCCTTGCAATGATGGGGTCCACTTCAACAGGCGGGAATTTATTCACATCCCACGATTCTTTGGTGTCGCACCAGTAGCAGCCCACATCACAACCTCCGATGCGCACAAAATAAGCCGCTTCGCCCATGTGGTATCCTTCGCCCTGGAGTGTGTAAAATTCCTCCATCACCGGGAGTCTTCTGCCGCCGTCAAATATGTCTTTTTCTTTTCCGGCCATCTACTGTTTAATGAATTTCTTCTCCATTGCCTGGCTTCCCGACTGTATCCTGACAAAATAAATACTCGGTTTTAAATTACCCACTTTCAGTTTTATTTTCAAGCCGTCTTTTTGACTGCCCAGACTGTAGTTTTTGATTTGCATCAACTTGCCGGCACTATCATAGATTTTCACTTCATAGCTTCCTTTCGGTAAACGGGGAACGGTTACCGTCAATTTGGATTTGCTCACGGGATTGGGACTCAACGTAAAGTCGAACACCTCCCCTTTTCCGTAATGAATGCCTGTTGTAATCGAGTCTGTCCATTGGGCGGTTGAGAAATTGTTGGCACTCTGAACATTCAAAAAAGTACCTTCCGATGATATTATCCCGTTTTTATTACTGGTATAGGTGACCCCTTCCGATTGATTTGAAACGATACTGATCAGGTCTATCCTCCGTTTATTGCCGGAGAAAAATATATTGTCACGGTAGTCGAACAACAGCCAGAAAAACGGGATCTTGGTGCTTTTATGATAGCCCAGCAAAGTGATCTCTTTTGCCTCTTCATAATGATCTGCTCCTGTAACCAGGCCTTCGGCATCAAATGTATAAAGAAGTTCCGCTGTATAATTACCGGGTGTTTTCGGCAACCTGTACAACTTGGTTTTCTGGTTTCCCCAGTTTTTTGAGAAAAGATACAATGAGTCCCCGATGCAGACCATGGCTTCGCAGTCAAAATTATTATCATCACGTTTTATTTTCTGACCCGGATAATCGGAATAGGTAAACGTAATGTGATTGCTGTTTACCGAAGCATCCCCGGATGAGGGAATGGAAGCTTTTGCCACGATGTAAATGCCCAGGTCATCACGGTTCCCGCTGTTGTTACCCACATCTCCAATGTAGATATAATCATCATCCTGGGCCAGGGTTTCCCAGTCCACGTTGGTAGCTTTTAAAACGGTAATTCGCTGGATGATGGTACCGTTTGCGGTATCCAGCCTGTAAATTACGGGATCGTTACCGCTGTCGTTCAATGTCCAGAAATCATTGTCGGAATACAAAAGGCCCGATGTCTCCTCAACTTCGTTTGGTAACAGGTACCGGAACGGCGGACTGTAAAATGTAGGATCGTAAGTACAGGAACCGTCATTGACCGTGGCGGCGGGGTTATAATTGTTTGCCCGGGGGTCGGTGCAACCGGGAACATCCTGAGAAAATATCTGACTGAGAAAAGAGAATAAAAAGAAACCGGTAAGAATCAGATTTTTCATAATGTTTGTTTAAGCACGTATTTTAGGAATGAAAAAGTTATTTTTCTTTTATTCAGCAATAAGTTATTTACAAAGATAATAAAGAAAAAGAGAGTTTACCCGTAAAACTCTTTTCTTGCCGCGCTCAAAGTATTTTTCAGCAGCATAGCAATAGTCATAGGGCCCACGCCACCGGGGACGGGTGTGATGTATCCGGCTTTTTTGACCACTTCATCAAAGTCCACATCCCCCACAAGGCGGTATCCTTTTTCGTTATCGGCGGGAATGCGATGAATGCCTACATCAATAATCACGGCTCCTTCCTTTACCATATCGGCCGTGATGAATTGCGGTTTTCCAATGGCACAGATCAGGATATCTGCTGAACGTGTATATTCTTCAATATTTTCCGTTTTGCTGTGACAAACCGTAACGGTGGAATTACCGGGATTTGCTTTTTTCGACATCAGGATACTGACAGGAGAGCCAACGATATTTGAGCGGCCAAGAACCACGCAGTGCTTTCCTTCTGTTTCAATTTTATAGCGTTTCAGCAACTCCAGGATTCCGGCAGGTGTTGCCGAAACATAACCCGGCTGTCCCAATGCCAGTTTACCGACATTAACGGGGTGAAAACCATCCACATCCTTTGCGGGGTCAATGGCGTTAATGACTTTATTCACGTCAATATGATCCGGCAAAGGCAACTGGACAATGAAGCCGTCAATTTCTTTGTCCTTATTCAGAAAATCAATGGTTTTCAGCAATTCTTCTTCCGTGATGTCTTCAGGCAGGTGGTAAACCGAAGAGATCATGCCCACACGTTTGGCGGCTTTTTCCTTGCTGGAAACATAAGTCTGGCTGGCCGGGTCTTCACCCACAATAACAGCGGCAAGATGCGGAGCGTGGGTTTCGTTGTCAATCATATCGGCCACAAGGGCTTTGATCTCTTCCATTACCCGGGCGGCGATTGCTTTTCCGTCAATGATCTTAGCTTGTTTTTTCTTTGGCATTGGGTTTATATTTACTTATAAAGTTAATTTTAAGATAATATTTCCTGTCCCACCCAGGGTCCCCTAAAAGCATTCTTGCGCGTTTACACCCCTTCAGGGGATTTCATGGGTTCAGGCAATAAATATTTATCTTCTGTGTCTTTTGGCAGCTTTCATAGTGTTCATCATATTCCTGCCGCCGCCGGTGGTCATGGCACGCATCATTTTACTGGTTTCGCCGAATTGTTTGATCAGCCGGTTGACTTCCACGATGTCCGTTCCACTCCCCCGCGCAATACGCTTCCGCCTTGAACCGTTGAGCAGCCTGGGGTTTTCCCTTTCGTCAGGCGTCATTGAATAAATGATCGCTTCAATGCTTTTGAAAGCATCGTCGTCAATTTCTGTATCACGCAAGGCCTTGCCCATGCCCGGTATCATAGCCATCAGGTCTTTTACGTTCCCCATTTTTTTAATTTGCTGAATTTGTTTCAGGAAATCGTTGAAATTGAACTGGTTTTTGGCGATCTTTTTCTGAAGCTGGCGGGCTTCTTCTTCATCAAATTGTTCCTGTGCTTTTTCGACGAGGGTGACAATGTCGCCCATGCCCAGTATCCTGTCAGCCATACGCGAGGGGTGGAAAAGATCGAGCGCATCCATTTTTTCGCCAATCCCCACAAACTTGACGGGTTTGTTTACAACAGTCCGGATGGTCAGTGCCGCACCACCTCTTGTGTCACCGTCTAATTTTGTCAGTACAACGCCGTCAAAATCGAGCCGCTCGTTGAAGGCCTTGGCTGTGTTTACGGCATCCTGACCGGTCATGGCATCCACAACAAACAATATTTCCTGCGGTTTTATGGCTTCCTTGATGGACGATATTTCATTCATCATCTCCTCGTCAATAGCCAACCGTCCGGCCGTATCCACAATGACGATATTCTTCGCATTGTTTTTGGCGTATTTGATGGCATTGCCGGCAATTTGAACCGGATTTTTATTTCCGTCTTCGGTATAAACTTCAACTCCAACCTGCCCGCCGAGCACTTTTAACTGGTCAATAGCAGCAGGCCTGTAAATGTCTCCCGCCACAAGCAACGGTTGTTTCCCTTTTTTGCTTTTCAGGTAATTGGCCAGCTTGGCGGCAAAGGTTGTTTTACCGGAACCCTGCAAACCGGCAATCAATATTACCGCCGGGCTGCCTGTAATGTTGATGTCCACCTGTTCACCACCCATCAGTTCGGCCAGTTCGTCGTGGACAATCTTGACCATCAATTCTCCGGGCTTAACAGCATTCAGTACATTCTGCCCCAGTGCTTTTTCCTTTACATGGCTGGTAAAATCCTTGGCAATCTTGTAGCTGACATCAGCTTCAATTAGTGCCTTGCGGATTTCCTTTACCGACTCGGCTACGTTGATCTCCGTGATTCTTCCATGCCCTTTTAAAATCTTAAAAGAGCGTTCAAGTCTGTCGCTTAATCCTTCAAACATGTTCAAAATTTTTCAGGGTGCAAAAATAATAAAGAAATTGACCTAATTGCTAATGTCGAATTGATCCAAAATAATAATTAATGACTAAATCCAAAAAATTACCAACAAGGTTTGAACGTTTTTGACATTTGGATTTAGGATTTGTTTAGCGCAATTTGTACAATTAAAAATTAGAAATTCAAATTGACCTTTCCCTGATTTTAGTCATAAATGAAAAAAATCTATATTAGCCCCACAAATAAAAAAACAGACAATATGTGTCTTTCTTTACCAGGAAAAATTATAAGTATTGACGACACTTCGGAATTGCGGATGGCTGAAGTGGATTTTGGAGGTGTCAAACGCGAAGTTTGCGTGGAATGGGTGCCTGAAGCCAATGTCGGGGACTATGTTTTGGCACACGTGGGGACAGCGCTGACAGTACTGGATGAAACCAGCGCCCTTGAAAGTATTACGGCTTTGAATGAATTAAGCAAAATACTGGAAGAGGAAGAACAAAAACGGCCACTAAACCTTCCGGAATGAACAGGTTACATTCGGTTTCGCTTATTACACGCGATCCTGAAATGCTCAGGCTGATCGAAAAAGTCAATAAAGTAGTGGATTCGAACAGCAGTGTGTTACTCATCGGAGAAACGGGAACAGGCAAAGAAGTTTTTGCAGATTATATCCACCGTCTGAGTAACCGCGGCTCGGGGCCTTTTGTGAAAATCGGCCTGGCTGCCCTCCCTCCCGACTTGCTGGAGAGTGAGTTGTTTGGTTTTGAAAAAGGATCATTTACCAATGCCGACCATCAGAAAAAAGGTATGTTTGAGGTTGCCAGCGGCGGCAGTCTTTTCCTCGATGACATAGATGATACACCATTAAACATTCAGTCAAAACTTTTAAGGGTTCTTGAAACAAACGTCGTCAGGCATATCGGAGGGACTACACCGATACCTGTTGATGTCAGACTGATCAGTGCTTCGAAGATAGACCTGAAAGACCTTGTGGAGAAAAACCGCTTCCGGCTGGATTTGTATTACCGGATCAACATTGTGCAGATCAGGATTCCGCCATTGAGGAACCGCAAGGAAGACGTTCCTCTGCTTGTTGAGCATTTCATAAACCGTTTTGCCCCGGAAAAAAACCTGAAAGTTTCCAAAGAGGTCTGGGAAGTGCTGATGGACTATCACTGGCCCGGCAACGTGCGCGAATTAAGGAATGTCGTCCAGCGGGCTATGCTTTTTGCGGAAAAGGAAATCGGGATTTCAGACCTTCCGGATGACCTTGTCCAGCAGGACCATATTGAAAGAATTGTAAAGGCCTGCCAGGCGTGTTTCAGTAACGGCAAAATGCCATACAACGCCGTAATGCAATGTCTCGAATCACGGCTTTTGCGCGAAGCCCTTGCCGACGCCGACGGCAACCAAAGCATAGCCGCCCGCAAACTGGGACTGAAACTCTCCACCTTCAGGGATAAGCTGAAGAAGAACCAGGTGTGTTAGGAGATATCCCGGCCCACTTACCCGAATCAGAGTTAGCGGATGGAAAAATCCTGAAAGGATGATATGATTTTAGTAAATAAAAACAAGAGCAGGAAACTCCGAAGGAGTGATATAAATAGCAGGACAAAATATCTTTATTGAACAGGTCTTTTTCTCCGGCAAAGTAATCCTTAAGCCCAAGTGAAAACTTTACGCATTCCCGCACTTAATTCACGGATTTCCGCAAATCTGCAATTTGTCTTATTTAGAATAGTTATGAATTAATCAAAGCACCTTTCCTTTTTCAATTCTATTTCAATACCTTACAAAGTTTTATTTTTTTCTGAAAACAGCAAAATCAATTCCGGCTCAACTGTTGCCTAAAAGAACCGATTGCAACATCACCCCCTATGGAAAAAGCCACAATCTGTTTCAAAGGAAAAGTAGCTGAACTATTAGACCACCAGGGCATCGTCCAGGCAAAAATTGTTTGCGATACCGACAGTCTCCTCATCTCTGTTGAAAACATTGAAAATCTCGAACTCGGGGGCGATGTGACCATTGAAGGTGAACTGAAAATAAAATCAATACAATTTACAGAGATTGAGCCTGACAGATAATTCCCGTGTTAAGGGAAATGATTGTCAAATACAATTAAAACATAGTTAACCTAAATAAATACATTATGAGTGAAAAACCAAAGACGTATTATGAAATTGCCTTAGAAAAGGGCTATTCAAGGCGCGACTTTATGAAGTTTAGTGCTATGATGGCAGCCATGCTCGGCCTTGAATCAAGTGCGATCGGAAAGGTTGCCAAAGCACTGGAAACAAAAACCCGTTTGCCAGTCATCTGGTTGCACGGGCAGGAATGTACCTGTTGCAGTGAATCGTTTATCAGGAGTTCACACCCGCTGGTTGCCGATATCTTACTGGATAAAATATCCCTGGACTATACGGAGACCCTTATGGCTCCTGCCGGATATCAGGCAGAAAAATCTTTAACGGAAACGATGGAAAAATACCACGGACAGTATGTGCTTACCGTTGAAGGTTCGGTTCCGTTAAACAATGAGGGAGTATATTGCTGTATCGGTGGCAGAACATTCGAAGACATAATAGCCGAAGCTGCCGATGGCGCTCAGGCTGTTATTGCCTGGGGGAACTGTGCATCAGCAGGATGCGTTCAGGCTGCCAAGCCCAATCCCACAGGAGCTACCCCCATTCATAAATTGATCAGCGGTAAGCCCGTTATCAATGTGCAGGGATGTCCTCCCATCGCCGACATTATGGCCGGGGTAATTGTTCATATCCTCACCTTTGGCAGGTTACCCGAGCTTGACAGGCTGGGCAGGCCAAAAGCCTTTTACTCCAAACGCGTACACGACACGTGCTATCGCCGGCCAAACTATGATGCAGGATTGTTTGTTGAATCGTTTGACGATGGAAATGCAAAACAAGGTTATTGTCTTTACAAGATGGGATGCCGCGGACCGGTTACTTACAATGCCTGCGGCGTAACCCAATGGAACAACGGCGTTAGTTTTCCCATTCGTTCCGGCCATCCCTGCCTGGGTTGCAGCGAAGCCAATTTCTGGGACAATGGCCCGTTCTACCGTCATTTAACCAGTATCCCGGGATTCGGTATTGAATCAACTGCCGACAAAGTTGGCCTCGGGCTGGGTATAGCTACCGGCGTAGGCCTTGTCGCCCATGCCATTTCGACGAATATAAGAAAACGTCAGTTAATTAATACAAAGGAATGTAAGCCGGAAGAGGACAAAACCAAAGAATCATAAAAAGGAAATATTATGGAAAAAAGAATAATAGTTGACCCGATTACAAGAATAGAAGGACATTTAAGGGTTGAAGTTGAAATAAAAAACAATAAAATCGTTGATGCTTATTGTTCCGGGACGATGGTCCGCGGATTAGAGATCATTCTGAAAGGCCGCGATCCGCGTGATGCATGGGCATTCACCGAAAGGGTATGCGGTGTTTGTACAACAGTTCATGCGCTGGCTTCATGCCGCACGGTTGAAAATGCCCTGGGTATCGTGATCCCGCCAAACGCCGAACTGGTTCGTAACCTGATGTTTTGTACACAAATGATGCAGGACCATGTTGTTCATTTTTATCATCTCCATGCCCTGGACTGGGTTGATGTTGTTTCTGCTTTGAGTGCAGACCCCAAAGCCACCTCGCAACTGGCTATGAGCATTTCACCATGGCCCAAAAATTCGGTGGGTTATTTTAAAGATGTCCAGAACAGGGTTAAAAAATTTGTGGAAAGCGGACAACTGGGCATTTTTGCCAACGGCTACTGGGGCAACAAAGCCTACAAGCTCCCTCCCGAAGCCAACCTGATGGCTGTAGCCCATTACCTGGAAGCCCTTGAATGGCAGAAAGAGATTGTAAAGATCCATACCATCTTCGGCGGTAAAAACCCGCATCCGAATTATCTGGTTGGCGGCGTGCCTGCTGCCATTAATCTTGATGGTGTAAACGCGTTGAATGCAGAACGCTTTGCCTATGTTAAACAGTTGCTTGATGATGCAAAAACTTTTATTGACCAGGTATATATTCCCGACTTGCTTGCTGTGGCTTCATTCTATAAAGACTGGGGTGCCATCGGTGGCGGCCTTGAAAACTATCTGGTTTATGGTGACCTGCCAACCAACGGATACAACGACCCGAGCAGCTTTAAGTTTCCTCGGGGGATCATCCTGGGAAGGGATGTGAGCAAAGTTCATGAAGTGGATACCAGCGACCCCGAACAGATCAAGGAATTCATTTCCCATTCATGGTATGACTATGACAGCGGAAATAACAGCGGGAAACATCCGTGGGAAGGTGAAACCAACCTGAATTATACCGGTCCGAAACCACCGTATGATCAATTGAATGTTGAAAGCAAATACAGTTGGCTGAAAACTCCGCGATGGAAAGGCAATCCTATGGAGGTCGGCCCGCTGGCACGTATGCTCGTAGGTTATGCTTCGGGACGTAAAGAATACCAGGAGGTCGTCAATTATGCTTTGAACTATCTTGATGTTCCCATAACAGCCCTGTTCTCTACCTTAGGCCGTACGGCAGCAAGGGGACTCGAAACCAAACTGGTTGCCGGGTGGGCACAGGAATTTTTCGACCAGTTGATAACCAACATCAAAAACGGTGATACCCGGCTGCATACCAAATACATGTGGGAACCCAAAGAGTGGCCCAAAGAAGCCAAAGGGGTCGGTATGACCGAAGCTCCGCGGGGGGCGCTGGCACATTGGATCATCATCAAAAACCAGGCAATTGATAATTACCAACTGGTGGTTCCCAGCACATGGAATGCTTCACCACGTGATACGAAGGGACAGATGTCGGCTTATGAAGCCGCTTTGATCGGAACTCCGGTTTCCAATCCCGAGCAACCCCTTGAGTTGCTTCGTACCATTCATTCTTTCGATCCGTGCATTGCCTGTGCCGTGCACGTGTATGATGAAAAAGGAAGTTATGTTCACCAAGTTCAAACCTTTTAGCCATGCGAACAAATAATCACATTACCAAATCGTTGATGCACCCCGTATATGTGTGGGAGCTGCCGGTGCGGTTTTTCCACTGGATTAATGCGCTAAGTGTTCTTGCACTTATTGTAACCGGTTATTTGATGGGTACTCCGCCCGCTATTCAAAGTTCTTTGGAAGCTTCCAACAGTTATTGGTTTGGGACGATCAGACTTATCCATTTTATCTCTGCCTACGTGTTCTTTTTCAATTTTTTAGTAAGAATTTACTGGGGATTTGTAGGCAACCGCTTTGCCAACTGGAAAAATTTTATTCCTTACAGAAAACGGCAATGGCGGGATATATGGGAGATTTTCCGTGTGGATGTTTTTCAGGTTAAATGCGAGGACAACCCATATCTCGGGCATAATGCGCTGGCAAGTTTTGTCTATTTCCTTCTTTTCCTGGTATTCGTGTTGACGGTACTGACAGGATTCGGACTTTATTCCGCATCAAGCGGAGCCTGGTTTTCATCCTTGTTCACCTGGGTTCCTGTGGTGCTCGGAGGAGATATGGCAACCCGAACGATACATCACATCCTGATGTGGTTTTTCATAATTTTTGCCATTATTCACGTTTATCTCGTGTTTTATCACGACTATATTGACTGGAACGGAACGATGTCCTCAATTATCGGTGGCTGGAAATTCCAGGAAGAAGGAAAAGAAGAAAGGGAGAAAGAACTGGAGAAATGAAATGACCTTCACGTTTCAGATCAGAAAACCCGGGGAATTTTCTCCGGGTTTTTTAACAAAAAAAGCTGCACGAATAAATTAGTACAGCTTTTCGGGAATTGGAAACGTGCTTATTGTAAATGCTTTTCCAGGTCGGCAAGAATTTTCCTGTTGACTTTCCTCGGGTTCCTTTTTTTGAATGCTTTTAACTCTGTTAAAGCCATGCGGCCGTATTCGATCAATCCCGAAGGGTTTTTGTCGTGATCGTAACTACCGATGCAGTATTCCAGCTTTGACTGTATTTCGGTAAATTCTTCCTTGTTGAGTTTTGCGAAGGTCCGGACGGCTGCCTCACATGCATCTCTGAATTTTTCTGTATTCATCATTCTTTTTTTGTTTTAAGGTTAAAAATCAAGCAGGCAAAAATAGACAAGTAAGTTTTCCTCCAACCAAAGTCGTGTTAAATCAATGTTAAAAATGATCACCGGATGTATTTATTATCACCATGTGTGATAAACAGCACAGCACCTTTTATGATCTCGACCCTGATCTCCTGAAATTTCCCGATCACTTCCCCGTCCAGTTGCAACAAACGGGGTTCTTCAAAAAGAATTTCCGCTTTTCCGGTGGTCCTGAAAATGTGATAACGGATACCGTATTTATCACAAAACGCTTTGGCATCTTTCAGAAAAGGCTCCTTATCAACGCCACCCGATATGGGATTGACTACAAACAGAAGTTTCATATCAATAGTTTTTTGATCAGCATCGCGATAAAATGCAAAATAAATACTAATTTTACGAGTTACAACAAAAAAACCAGAATGCGCTGTTGGCCATATTAGGAAAATATGAATATAGAAGTAGTTACCTGCAAACGTAAGAAACAAAAACCTTATTAATATTAAATAATGAAGCCGGGCAAAAAATTAAGAAAAAGGACGAAACTGATTATTAT
>CAZMOS010000080.1:0-16217 GCA_964567945.1 uncultured Lentimicrobiaceae bacterium | reverse complement strand
ATCCTGAACTGGTATTTGCCTGTATTTTAACGCTTTAATATTATTAACCTTTTTATTAAAAGTAATAAATGGAACAAAATTTATTTTTGGATTTTGAATCGGGAACGACGGAAAAAATCAAAGAAAAACCGGCTGATTTAACGGAGGAAAAAGACTTTTACGACGAGATCGCAGAGAAAAGGAAGAAGTCAGCCATACAGGCAGGGAGTCCGAAGCACGTTGCTGCAAAACCGGTTAATGTTTTGAAGGAACTTTCAGGAATAAAACCCGGCACACCAAAAATATATCCCTATGAAGAGGTGCTTGCTGCATCCATCGAATATTTTAATGGTGATGAACTGGCAGCCAATGTATGGATGAACAAATACGCACTGAAAGACAGTGACGGTAATTTTTACGAGCTTACCCCCGATGACATGCATCGCCGGATAGCTTCCGAACTCGCCCGTATCGAACGGAAGTATCCCAGTCCCATGAGCGAAGAGGATATTTATAAAGTCATTAAAAATTTTAAATACATCGTCCCGCAGGGTAGTCCCATGGCCGGCATAGGCAACAAATACCAGATATCCTCCCTTTCCAATTGCTTTGTAATCGGCAACGAAGGACAATCGGATTCCTATGGCGGAATCATGAAAATTGACCAGGAGCAGGTGCAACTGATGAAACGCCGGGGAGGTGTCGGCCACGATCTGACACACATCCGTCCGGCAGGTAGCCCGGTTAAAAACTCGGCATTGACTTCCACGGGTGTAGTTCCTTTTATGGAAAGATATTCCAACTCGACCCGTGAAGTGGCACAGGACGGACGACGCGGTGCCCTGATGCTCAGCATCAGTATCAAACATCCTGATTCGGAGCATTTCATTGACGCCAAACTGCAACAGGGAAAAGTTACCGGAGCCAACATCTCGGTAAAGATTGATGACGATTTTATGCGGGCAGTAAAAGAAGGAATACCTTACCGTCAGCAATATCCTGTCAATTCTGATAACCCAAAAGTGGTAAAAGACATTGATGCCGGTAAACTCTGGAAGAAGATCATTCACAATGCCTGGGCATCAGCCGAGCCGGGCATATTATTCTGGGACACCATTCACCGCGAAGCCATCCCCGACAGATATTCTGATCTGGGATTTGAAACCGTGTCAACCAACCCGTGCGGGGAAATTCCACTTTGCCCCTATGACAGTTGCCGCCTGCTTGCTATTAATTTATACAGCTATGTTGAAAATCCTTTTACGAAAGATGCTTATTTTAATAGTGAGCTTTTTACCGAGCATGCCCAGATTGCCCAACGCATCATGGATGACATCATAGATCTTGAAGCTGAAAAGATTGAGGCCATCATCGAAAAAATTAATTCCGACCCGGAACCGGAAGAACTCAAATGGGTTGAGAGAAACCTGTGGGAAAATATCCGCAAAAAGACGTTGCAGGGCAGAAGAACAGGTATTGGAATTACCGCTGAAGGCGACATGCTGGCAGCACTTGGACATCGTTACGGCTCAAAAGAGGCCATCACCTTTTCCACCGAAGTACATAAGCTGCTTGCCATCGAAGTTTACCGCGCATCCGTCAACCTGGCTGAAGAAAGAGGCCCGTTCCCCATTTATGATGCCCAAAGGGAAACCGGAAATCCTTTCATAGAACGCATCAAAGAAAATGCTCCTGTCGTTTATGAAAAAATGATCAAGGTGGGAAGACGTAATATTTCCCTGCTTACTGTTGCCCCGACCGGAAGCGTAAGCATTTGCACTCAAACCACATCCGGAATTGAACCGGTCTTTATGGTCAGCTACAAACGTCGCAGGAAAGTGAACCCCAACGACAAAAATGTAAACATCACCATGATGGACGAAGTGGGCGATACCTGGGAAGAATTCAATGTATTCCATCCCAAGTTTGAAGTGTGGTTGCGTAATAACGGGTATGATGTTGAAGAAGTTAAAAATTTATCCGAGGAGAAACTGAAAAAAATCATTAAACAATCCCCTTACTATAAAGCCACATCAAATGATATTGACTGGGTGAGCAAGGTGACCATGCAGGGCGCCATTCAAAAATGGGTTGACCATTCCATCAGCGTAACCGTAAATGTGCCTGAAGACATCAGCGAAGATCTCGTGAGCCAGATTTACATGAAAGCCTGGGAAAGCGGTTGCAAAGGAATGACAATTTATCGTGAAGGCTCCCGCTCGGGCGTTCTTGTTAAAAACGATGAAAAGAAAGAAGCGGTATTCCAGGAAACCAAGGCGCCTCCCAGGCCAAAGGTGCTGGAAGCCACTGTGATCCGTTTTCAGAATAATTATGAAAAATGGATGGCTGTCGTGGGCCTTCTGGATGGAAAACCCTATGAAATTTTTACCGGTTTGGCCGAAGACTTTTTCCTCCTTCCGCCCTGGGTAGAAAAAGGCTGGGTTATCAAAGAAAAATCAGAGGGCCATTCCCGGTATGATTTCCAGTTCAAAGACAAACAGGGTTACCGGATAACTATTGAGGGGCTCTCGCGGTCTTTTAATGAAGAATACTGGAATTATGCCAAGCTGATCAGCGGCGTGTTGCGCCACGGCATGCCCATTACCTATGTCATTGACCTGGTATCCAACCTGAATGTTCCGGAAGACACCATAAATACCTGGAAAAACGGTGTGGTCAGGGCTCTGAAAAAATTCGTACCCGATGGCACATCAACCAAAAAGACCTGTCCCGAATGCGGACAAACCACACTGATCTATCAGGACGGCTGCCTCACATGCAACACCTGTGGATACTCCAAATGCGGCTGATCTGCTGGTTGACAGAATGTTATCCTGACGTTTTTAATCCAAATTGAGCAATTCGGGCTTAAAAGGGGAAATGCTTATTTCCCCGTTTTTATTTTCCGGATATGTCGGTCAAGTTGTTTTGTCAGGTCACTGAACGAGGAAATATGATACAACTTCCTGTTTTCTACCTCATACAGGTCGGCAAAAGTCTCAAAGGTACTGCCATCCGACCGTTTGCGGATTCTTCCTTTTTCATAAAACGCGGCTCTTCTCAACAGCTCGTTCTTCGGCAACCAGCCTACGATGGTCAGTTCATTTGTCTTTTTGTTGAGTGAAGCGAAAATATAAGCATCAACAAGATAATCTTTCTGCAAACCGATGAAATTATTCACATAATAAGGCCTCACATCTGTTGTTCTTCCCATGGTCTTCACATCAATGGACAAACCGTGATAAACAAGGTCAACACCCTCGTCAAAACCACTGCTTCCATCTACCCAGGGCAGGTTGAACAGGTCCAGCACAACAGTTTGCCCGACAATTCCTGTCAATTGCTGTTCCGGGGTTCCGTCGGCGATTCCCCGCTTACCGAAATTGTATTTCTCCAGTTGTTTTTTGCAATGCTGAATGATTTCCGGTTTTGCGGGAACGGTGAACATGATCAAAATAATTTAGCATCGTTAATTATTTACACGTTGAATGGCCACGTTACAATACTCTTTTGAGATGTCTATCCCGAGATAGCGTCTGCCCAGCCGTTTCGCCACTGCGGTAGTTGTTCCCACACCATTGAAAGGATCCAGGATGACATCGTTTTTGAACGAAAACAATTTAAGCGCTTGTTCCACCAGTTTTTCAGGGAACATGGCAGGGTGTCCGTACTTTTTCATATCCCTTTCAGGAGCTATTGACCATTTGGCGACCACAAACTTTTTAAACTCCTCGGCCGATATGTCAATATTCTCCTTTCTCCCTTCATGTTTAAGATCGCCTTTACTGAAAACTTCAAGAAATTCCCATGTATATTTCAGGTAAGGGCTGCCCGGGCTTTTCCAGCTTCCCCAGGCCGTATATTTACAGTTGTAATTGTTCTTTTCCCACAGGATTTCCCCTTTCCAGATTAGCTTCTTTTTAATAAAATAATTGCTGATGATGTGGTGGCTGGGGATGTAATCGGAAAACAAGGGCTGCACATTTACAATGATCCTGCCTCCGTATTTAAGCACCCTGATGGTTTCGTCAAAAATGGCAAAGAGCCGGCTAAAATATTTCTCCCAGTAATGAGCATCTGCACTGTCGGAATATTCCAGGCCAAAATTGTAAGGCGGAGAAGTGAACACCAAATCCACACAATTATCCGGCAATTTCTTGAGAACCGTTAAGCTGTCGCCACAAATGATCTTGTTTTCAAAATTCCCGGGAAGATCGTGGTTTTGTTTTGAAAAAGGATGACCCTGTGCATAATAATAAATCCCCCTGTTTTTTTCCTTTCCCTTTCGTCCTGCTACTTTCCGTTCTTTGTTGTAATCAACATAATTCCGTTTGCCGTTGTTCAGCCCGTAGCTTTTGATGCTTTCGATTTTTTCCAGTATTCCGGTAAGGAGTTTGTGTTTGGCCTGTGTTGTTGATTGTTCTTTGACGTAATCCTTTAATTTATTGATGTCAATTTCCTTCAACATCAGCACCAGCTTTTCATCTTTAATCTTCAGCCGCGCTTCCTTTTCCGGGAAGAAAGAATTAAAATGAGTTAACAGGTCCTGCTCTCTTTTCAGGTCTGCTGCTTTCTCTTGTATGATTAGTTCTTTATAATTCAAAATGCTATTGATCATTGATCCGGGTTTGCAGTTTCAAAGGTACAATAATCAGACGGATTAATCTTCCTAAGTTTTAGGAGGTATTGTGCATCCCTGTCTCTTTTGAATCCGGTTATTTCAGAATCTTTACTGTATGTGTATAAATTTAATAAATGAAGTTGTTTAAAGTTTCCGTAATAAAATAATCGAAAAAGAAAATAATAAGAAGTCTTCCCGGTGCAAAACATTTGTTTCAAAACAGAAAAATTAAAATGAAACCACCTGTCCTGAAACTATAAAAAGAAAAGAAAACCCCGCACTTCGTACGGGGTTATTCACATTTATCCCGCCTTTTTTAAAAGTGCAACTTATGGTAATCAAACGTTTGCCTGTTGCGGTACTCTCTGATCCTGCGGGCGATATCCAGGAAAATAAACAATTTGTTACGGCTTAACCATTCGATGGCTTCGCTTTTTTCGTTAACAGCATCAGCCAGGACGATCAGGAAATCGAAATTGTATTTCCGGAGCCAGGCATACGCTTTGGGGCTCCTGTCAATGGCTTCGTCGAAAGCTGCAAATTGTGCAAATTTGTTCTTCATCAGCCAGCCGAAAGCTTCACGGCTGCCACGAATTGCACTGCTCAGTGCAGCCATTTCGGGATAACCGTTTTCAAGCAGCCACTTGAAAAACTCTTCCCCCCCTTCCTCATCAAAGGTTTTCGCAAAAGCAAGCAATATTTTTACCGGATAATCTAGCATTGTTGTAAAAGTACAAAGGAAATCAGATATTTTGTTCATTTTACCGGAAATTTTTTCCAATAAAAACAACTTTTAATTAATCACAATTATTGTACATTTGGTTTGACCATTTTCACAGGTTATCATTTTATTCCTAATTAATGAAAAGAGAAATTTACTATACGTTAAGCCCACGATTGAGAAGAGCAGCCCGCAGGATCTACTATTTTCCTGTTGACTTTTTTGATTCCGTCACTGGAAAAAGGGATAAGCTGACACCGCCCAAAGGCCGGATATTTATCGGGTCGGGAGATTTCAGACGTCAGGGTGAACACATACTACAACAAATGACTGAATCGGGCGGCCTGAAGCCGGATGACAGGGTGCTGGACGTGGGATGCGGCATCGGCCGAATTGCGGTTCCGTTGACAAGATTTTTAAGCAGTAAGGGTTCTTACGAGGGCTTTGATATTGTAAAATCAGGAATTAACTGGTGTAAAAAACACATCAGTACCGATTATCCGAATTTCAATTTTAAACACATTGACCTCAAAAATGAACTGTACAACCTGACAACGGAATACAGGGCCAGGGATTTTGTATTCCCTTACCGGGATGAAGAGTTTGACTTTGCTTTCCTGATCTCGGTATTTACCCACATGATGCCCGAAGATGTGGAAGGATATTTAAGACAACTAAACCGGGTACTGAAAAAGGACGGAACCTGTTTTTGTACTTTTTTTGTCATGAATAAAGAATCGAAAAGATTGATGAATACAATTGACGGGATCAGGTTCGATGCCGATTACGGAAATTATTATCTGCACAACACAAATGTTAAAGAAGCCAATGTCGCATTTGACGAAGATTTTTTAATGGGCCTTTTCAATAACACGGGCTTTGAATTGAGCAGTATTCATTACGGTTACTGGTCAGGACGGAAAAAAGAAACGGCAAAAGATTTTCAGGATGTGATCATTTTAAAGAAAAAAAGGGCATTCCGCGAGAAGGTTAGCCCTTAAAATACGCTTCTTGAATCCTGGATTTAATCAATACCTGTTCAGGCAATTCAATTCTCTAAAAGCACGTTCCAGCCGTTTCACCATGGAAACCTCTCCTTCGCGCAACCATTTCCGAGGGTCGTAATATTTTTTGTTCGGAACCTCTTCCCCTTCGGGATTACCAATCTGTCCCTGCAGATAATCATGATATTTCGCCTCATAACCGCGCACGCCATCCCAGAATGCCCACTGGGTGTCGGTGTCAATGTTCATTTTCACCACGCCGTAAGAAATGGCTTCTGCAATTTTTTCAGGTTCCGATCCGGAGCCGCCGTGAAATACAAAGCTCACGGGTTTAGGGCCTGTGCCGTATTTTTCACGGATATAATCCTGCGAATTTTTCAGAATGACAGGTTCCAGCTTTACATTTCCCGGTTTGTAAACGCCGTGTACATTTCCAAATGCGGCGGCAATGGTAAAACGCGGACTGACGGAAAGTAATGTCTCATAAGCCTGTGCCACTTCTTCGGGCTGTGTGTAAAGACGTGAATTTTCAACTCCCGAATGGTCAACCCCGTCTTCTTCACCACCGGTTATGCCCAGCTCTATTTCCAGGGTCATATCCATTTTGCTCATTCTTTCAAGGTATCGTTTTGAGATTTCCAGGTTTTCCTCCAGCGGTTCAACCGAAAGGTCAAGCATGTGCGAGCTGAATAACGGATAGCCGTGATCTTTGTAAAATACCTCTCCCGCATCAAGCAGGCCGTCAATCCAGGGTAAAAGTTTTTTTGCAGCATGATCCGTGTGAATGATCACAGGTATTTCATATTTCTCCGCCAGTTGATGAATATGGGTGGCTCCGGATATCGAACCCAAAACGGCCCCTTCCTGTCCCTCGGCTTTCAATCCTTTGCCCGCATAAAAAGAACCGCCGCCGTTGGAAAACTGGATAATGATCGGGGAATTCACCGATGCAGCCGCTTCCAGGGCAGCGTTGATGCTGTTGGATCCCACCACATTCACCGCCGGAAGGGCAAAACCTTCTTCTTTGGCAACTTTAAAAATATATTGGACGTCATCACCGGTTACGATACCCGGTTTAATCTTTTCTGAAATCTTTGTCATTTTAGTAAGTTTTAATGTTTCAATCGCCAAAATTAACCAATTCTTGCGCTCAGCAAATGTGAAAAAAGAATAAAACTTTCAAAGGTCTGTTCATTTAGCGGAAACCAACTATTTATAAAAATTGGCCGGAAAAGGTTAAAAATCTTATCTTTTCCTGTTGCACCTTTGATTCATTAAAAACCATTAAAACTATCTGTCATGGAAACTTTAAATCAATACCTGGAACTCGCATTATTCGGTTTGTTCCCGGCAGCTATTGTTGTTTTGATCCTGATGATGGTGTTGTGAACAGCCGACAGCCTGACTGACTGATACCCTTCAGGCGGGCCTGACCGGATTCTGAAGGAGACGGGTAGGGATAGCAGGAGATATAAAAGGCGTTTAATAACTTCACCCTGCTGTCAGCGTCCTCACTGACAATATTTGTGTTGATCTGTCACTCTTTCAGGGCTTTTCGTGCCGTGTTTTTTACATGCCTTTTTCAGCCTGAAAGCCAGAACTTAATAATATCCTGCATTTCCCTGTCAATCAAAAAATATTTTTCCAAACCCTGTTGCCGGGAATTTAAACTCCTTACTTTTGCCCGCTTTTTTTGAGTGTATAATCTTTAAAATTAACGGACATGGCATTCTTACAAAAAGAAAAACTATTCAGCAAGAGCGGATTGAAAAACTATAGTTTTATTGTTTTGGGCGCTTTTATCCTTTCCGCCTCCTTTGTGCTTTTCATTACACCTTATAAAATAGTTCCCGGCGGGGTTTACGGGATATCCATTGTATTGCACTACTTGCTGGGAACTCCGGTAGGTATGGTAGCCCTTGCCTTTGATATTCCGTTAACCATCATCGGCCTGAAGGTTCTCGGTCCTCGTTTCGGGATAAAAACAGTGCTGGGATTTACGCTTACTGCCGTATTTGTTGACGGGCTTACCCTGTTGTACGGCACCGTACCTCTTGTGGAAGATGACGCGCTGTTGTCATCCATTTTCGGTGGTTTGTTTGCCGGTGTGGGTCTCGGTCTGATCTTTAAATCCAAGGCCACTTCCGGTGGAACTGATATTGTTGCCATGATGCTGAGTAAATATAGCCGTATGCCGGTCGGACAATTGATGATTGCCGTTGATTCAACGATTGTCCTTCTCGGGCTGGTTGCTTTCGGTGACTGGAAGATCCCGTTGTATTCGCTCATTGTAATTTTCATTACCGGCAAAGTAATTGATACGATCCTGGAAGGCATGAATTACGACAAAGTCCTTTTCATTATTTCGGACCAAACACAGGAGATCAGGGATAAGATCATCCACGACCTCAATCGGGGCGGCACCCTGATAGAAGGAAAAGGATTATACAATCAAACGGACCGTTCCATTGTCTTTACGGTTGTCAACCGCCGCGAAACCGTTATCCTTCAGGATTACATCCGGCAAATTGACCCGAAAGCATTTGTTACAGTGCTTAATGCCAACGAAATATTGGGAGAGGGGTTTAAATCGCTGAAAATAAAAGACAATTTCTGATCAGGATCAGAAATTATTTACTGAAGAACCGGATAATGTCATTCCCGTTTGCCAGGATAAGCAGGCTGAACAAAATGATCATCCCAACGATCTGTGCGTATTCCAGAAACTTATCACTTGGCTTTCTGCCCGTGATAATCTCATAAAGAAGGAAAAGGACATGTCCTCCATCCAGCGCCGGAATAGGTAAAACGTTCAGAATAGCCAGCATAATGGAGAGGAAAGCAGTCAGCCGCCAGAAACTCTCCCAGTGCCATTGCGCCGGAAAGATGCTGGCAATGGTACCAAAACCGCCAATGCTTTCATAAGCTTTCACTTCGGGAGAAAACAACAGCTTAAGTTGTTTAAGGTAATTTCCAATGCCATCCCAAGTACGGGTAAACCCGGCAGGAATAGCCTGCACGACCGTATATCTCTTTTCTTTGAGGTGGAAAAAAGCTGATAAATCCGCTTTGGGATACACTCCGATAAGCCCTTTTTCATCCAATGCCATCTGAAAATGCAGGGTGTCATTTCCCCTTTTCAGATCAATTGTTACTTCCTGGTCTTTATGCTTTTGTATCTCTTCCCTGAATTCATTGAAAAACTTCAGGTTCATCCCGTTTATTCCCAGAATAGTATCGCCGGGTAAGACTCCGGCTTTTTTTGCTACCGAGCCCGGGCTGAATCTATCCACAACAAAAGGAATACGAACTGAAATAAATCCCGGAGACTTTTGTTTGATCAACTTACTTAAACTCCCTTCGGGGAAAGTAATGTTGACTTGCTTTCCATCACGCAGCACCTGAGCGGTTTTGGCTTCGTTCAAAATAATATCTACCGGTATCTTCTGAAAATTATCAATATATTTTCCATCAATCGAAAGGATCTTGTCCCCGTCCCGGAATCCCATGGTCATGGCCGTACTATCTACACTGATACCGTACTTGTTGGCCTCGGAAGTGGGTAAATATTCTTCGCCGTAATAGCTGAGCATGAAAATATAAATGACAATGGCCAGCACCACATTCATGATCACTCCGCCCAGCATGATGATCAGCCTTTGCCAGGCCGGTTTCGACCTGAATTCCCAGGGTTGCGGCGGCTTTTTCATCTGCTCTTTGTCCATGGACTCGTCAATCATCCCGGCAATTTTAACATAACCGCCCAAAGGCAGCCAGCCCAGGCCGTATTCTGTATCTCTAAATTTGAACTTGAAAATAGAAAACCAAGGGTTGAAGAAAAGATAAAACTTCTCAACTTTTGTTTTAAAAATCTTTGCAGCTATAAAATGTCCGAATTCGTGAACAATAACGAGTATGGAAAGACTTAGTATAAGCTGTAATACCTTAATTAATATAACCATTCCTGTTTTTAATCAAATTTTTTAATGCTTTCCTTCGCTTTGATGCGGGTAAGCTTATCTGTTTCAAAATAATCTTCCACGGCAGGCTCACTGATAAAATCAACAGTGTGCATGCAGCTTTCGACAACTTCGGAAATTTCCAGAAATCCTATTTGTTCCCGTAAAAAAGCCTGAACGGCTATTTCATTGGCAGCGTTCAGGATACAGGGTAAATTTCCGCCTTTTTCCAGTGCTTCGAAAGCGAGTGCAAGATTACGAAAATTTTCAACATCAGGTAACTCAAAATGCAATGTGTTTTGTTTAAGTAAATCAAGTCGTTCCAGGTGATTGGGCAAACGGTCTGGGTAACTCAGTGCAAACTGGATCGGTATTTTCATATCGGGCCGGCTCATCTGTGTTTTTACCGAACCATCAGTAAAATAAACAAGTGAATGGATCAGGGATTCCGGATGAATGAGTACCTGAATTTGCTGTATATTCAGGCCAAATAACCAATAGGCCTCAATAGCTTCAAACCCTTTGTTCATCAAGGTTGCCGAGTCTATGGAAACTTTCGGCCCCATGTTCCACACCGGATGTTTCAAGGCATCGGCCGGGGTAACTTTTTCCAGCTTTTTCCGGTTGAAACCCCTGAAAGGACCTCCCGATGCTGTCAGCACGATCTTTTCAATGGGATTGTTGCCTTCACCCATCAGCGATTGAAAAACGGCATTGTGTTCCGAGTCAACGGGAATGAGCGGAATCCGGTTTTCAATCGTCAACTTCCGGATCAGCTCACCTGCCACAACCAGTGATTCTTTACTTGCCAGGGCAAGCTGTTTTTTATTCCGCAGAGCGGCCAGCGTGGGAGCCAGTGCTGCAAACCCCACTATTGCCATCAGGACAATGTCCATGCTCTCCATTTCCATTATCTGGATCATTGCTTCATCACCGGCATACACCTTAATGTCATGAGGATCGAGGGACTCGAAAACCTGTTTATAGAGATTTTTGTCATTAATAACTACCACATTGGGTTTATATTGCAGTGCCTGGTGGATGAGCAACTCCGCATTGCTATGGGCAGTAAGCGCTTCCACTTCAAAATAATCTTTTTGTTCAACGATCACTTCAAGTGCCTGCCTGCCAACCGATCCCGTGGAGCCGAATATGCCGATACGTTTTTTCAATGAATCTTATTTAGTTAAAAAGGATGTATTCTTCGGGGTCAAGTGCTGTGCCGTTGTACCACAATTCAAAATGAAGGTGCGGACCGGTTGACAGCTCTCCCGACTGGCCTGTTATGGCTATGGGTTCGCCGGCTTTAACAAATTCCCCCTCCTTTTTTAATAGAATTGAGTTGTGTTTATAAACGGATACCAGATTAAAACGATGCTGAATAGCAATCACATTGCCCGTTTCGAGCGTCCAGCCCGAGTAGATCACGGTACCTTCAAGGGTAGCCTTTACGGCTTCATTTGGAGCAGTTACCAAATCTGTACCATAATGCTCCTGCACTACATTGAACGGCGCTGATATGATACCCCGTACAGGAGGGAAAAAATTAAAGTTCCTTATTGACGACACCGAAATATCAGCAGGTTGCTCGGTCTCATTAAAATACAGACTGTACATGTTCTGATTTTCAAATTCAGCCCGAAGAAGACTGTCCTCCAACGATTTCCGAAGTTGAATGGTGTCGTAGTTTTTCGATAAGCTTTCCGGTTCAACAACCTCGTTTCCCACTTCCTGTCCGGATATAATCTTTTTAATGTTCTCCAGATACCTTTCTCTTTGGTTTAATGTATATAACAGGGAATCGGCCCTGACAGCAAGATTGTACAGCTTGATGCGTTCGTCAGAATTAGGATAACCCGGAATGTATTCTTTTAATGGTGTGTAAGCAATAACAAAAAAAGTAATCGTAACAAAAATCACACCCAGGCTGAACAGGGAGACGATCAGGTTCAGACGTGTCAGGCGGAACGAAAAACGCTCCTCAAATGTTTGGTTATCAAAGATCACCAGGCGATATTCATTCCTTAATCTTTTGTACCATTTTTTCTTTTTATACCTTTTCGCCATAAACTGCCTGTCAGAAACAAGTGCAAATTTATAATTTAAATAGGTGGAACAATTGAATTATCATAAGTTTGCGCAATAATTTTAACCTGATTTAACTTTAATTCCAGACACATGTTATTTTTGCCTCCTGTTTTGTAATAATTTTCACCAAATTCAGTTATAAGAAAAATTAAGAACCCGGTGCCAAACCAAAAACACATTATTCTTTTTACTTTTTCAGGATTGCTGTTATTATTGGCAATTGCAGGTTGCTCGACCAAAAAAAACACATGGTCGAGGCGTGCCTATCATTCGGTCACCTGTCATTATAATGTTTACTGGAACGGTGAACAAAGCCTGAAAGAAGCTGAACAGACACTCAAAAAAAGCACCAAGGACAATTACAATGAAATATTAAGAGTTTACAATTACGGAACCAAAAAGGCTGCCCAGGGCCTGTATCCCAAACTTGACCGCACCATCAAAAAAGCTTCCATCGGCATACAGAAACATTCCATGTTTTTTGGCGGCGAAGAAAGGATCAAATGGGTGAAATACAGCTACTTTATGATGGGGAAAGCCCATTTTTACAAACACGATTACATCAGTGCACGAAGGGTGTTTGATTATGTTGCCAAACAGTACGAGGATAGTCCCATTCATTATAACGGCTATTTGTGGCTGGCCAAAACCTTCATTGAAACCGAAAATTATGCAAAAGCCGAAGCCGCGCTCAACTTCCTGCAAAGTCGTTACGACGAGAAAGATTTTCCGTATGATGTAAAACGCGACCTGCCCATGGTCTTGGCTGACCTGTATATTGCCATGGGAAAATATGACATGGCTTACAGCTTTCTGGAAAGGGGAATTGAGCTGGGAAATAAACGGGATGTGATCATAAGGGCGAATTTTATTCTCGGACAGATCAATCAAATGGAAGGCAACCTTAATCTGGCATCCGCTTTTTATAAAAAAGTCATTAAAATGAACCCGGACTATATCATGGATTTTGAGGCCCGGATCAATATGGCCAAATCGTATGACGAAGGTACCGGTGACAGCAAAAACATCAACAGGGTATTGCTTAAAATGGTGAAGAACTTTCAGTACAATGAATTCAAGGACCAGATATATTATGCCCTTGCCGAAGTGGCACTAAAAGATCATAATGTTGAAAAAGCCATCGAATACCTGAAACTGTCCGTTAGTTCCAGTAAAAATGATGACTACCAGAAAACCACTTCATCACTCTCCCTTGCCGATCTTTATTTTGAAAGGGGAAATTATCCCGGGGCCCAGGCCTATTACGATACGGCTGCTTCATTTTTGCCCGAGGATTATCCCAATTTTGATGCAATCAAAAACAAAGCCGCAGTTTTATCCGAACTGGTTACTTATGCCCAGACTATTCAGACACAGGATAGTCTGCAAAAGCTGGCAACCATGGACTCCACCGAGTTATATGCTGTAATTGACGGCATCATTGAAAATTACAGGAAAGAGAAAGAAAAAAAAGAACAGCAAGTTGAAGAGGCCATGTCGGGAGGAGGCGTCGAATTTGTGGATATCGGTGGCGGCCGGCCGGGCCAGTCATTGGGCGGAAAATGGTACTTTTATAATCCGCAGGCCGTCAGTATGGGGCGGTCGGCCTTTATCCAGAAATGGGGCAATCGCAAGTTGGAAGACTATTGGTTTATTACCGACAAGCGGGGATTGTTACAGGGTTCACAGGAAACACAGCAAGAGGAAGGTGAAGTTGTTTCAAATGATTCTGTACAAGGCCGGCAACGTCCGAGCGATCCCGAAACACGCACTTTTTATCTGGTCAATATTCCATCAACCCCTGAAGCCATACAGGCCTCTGACAGTATGATCATTGAAGCCTATAAAAATCTCAGCTTTCTTTATCTTGAAAAACTGAATGATACGGCCAATGCCCTGCAAACTTACCTTGATTTCCAGGCCCGGTATCCTGATAACAAATACCGCCTTGAATCGTGGTATGCCCTGTATAAAATCTACAGTGAAGAAAAAAACACGGGAAAAGCAGGTTATTACAAAGATTTGATCGTAAGCAATTATCCTGACAGTGATTATGCGCATGTCATTCTTGATCCCGATTATTATACTAAACTGAATGAAGCCAAAAACGAATCGGCCAAGTTATATGAACGTACTTACAAGGCTTTCGAACGGGAACAATATTACCGCGTGATCACCTATGCCAACCGGGCTGTTAATCAGTTTCCTGAAGACACTGTACTGATCCCTAAATTCTTGTACCTGCGTGCCATCTCCATAGGAAAAGTTGACGTTCCCGACTCTCTGTATGCCGCACTTGACCAACTGATCGTAAAATATCCCAAAAGTTCGATTACACCAATGGCACAATCGGTTTTGAGAATGCTGCAACTGGAATACGGGCTGGGCATCACCGAAGAACAAAAAAAGGCTTTGGAAGAAGAAGCCGCAAAAGGAGAAGAAACTTCACCGTTTACTTTTGCCCCGCAAAAAATGCACCTTTTTATGCTGATCATCAATTCACCGGATGTTAAGATCAATCCGCTGAAAGTCAGGTTATCTGACTTCAAGAAAAAGTATTTCAGGCTGAAACGGCTCAACGTGAAAAGCCTGATGCTGGACAACCAGAGAACGCTGATAACGATCGGCAATTTTCAAAACAAAGCAGCAGCGGATGATTTTTATTCGGCCCTTGAAAATGACAAATATGTTCTTTCGGGACTCTCCCCAGGTGATTACCAGATGTTTACTATTTCCATTAATAATTATCCGATCTTTTATCGCGAAAAAGACGTAAAATTATACGAAGCGTTTTTTAACAAATATTATAGTAACTTTGAGAAGTAATTTTTTTCACATTTAAATGATCAAAAATAAATACCATTGAAAAAGATGAAAAACGGAAACGGCGACACGGTTGCAAGAAACATCATTGCACAGGGTACAACCATTCAGGGGGATATTATCTCATCAGGTGATTTGAGAATTGAAGGGTCCCTGAACGGCTCCATCAAGGTAAAAGGGAAAGTTGTGATTGGCGAAACCGGGAATGTTGAAGGTCACATCCATTGTCAGAGTGCAGATATATCAGGCACTGCAAAGATAAAACTTGACGCTTCCGAGCTGACCACCCTGAGGGCAACATCAAAATTTTCGGGCGATATCATTACAAAAAAAATATCCATCGAACCCGGTGCCATATTCTCGGGAACCTGTCAGATGGGGTCGTCTTCGCAACCCACTGTGCCATCACACATTAAACCCGATGTCAAAACAAAAGTCGTTCAATAACGAAAAAGATCAGAAAAGCAAGGATCATCCGTTAAAATTTTACGCTAAATATTCGGCGTTGGGATTTCAAATGCTGGCAATTATCCTTATCGGCGCTTTTGGCGGACGGGCATTGGATAACAAGCTTGAATGGGGATTTCCTGTTTTTACTCTTGTCCTGACGATACTTGCCGTGATTATGTCCATTATTTACGGTATCCGTGAATTTTTCAAGCAGGATAAAAAATAATTCCGGTAATGAAAAACAAATTCTACAGCTTTGCTTTTAGATTTTCGATCTATGTCGCTTTAATCATGCTGGCCAGCCTGATAATCTATTACCGGGTTCCTCAAATCAGTATCAATGCAGAGTTTGTTTATATTTTACTGATTCTTTATGCTGTGACACTGGTCAGTTTTTATTTTTTCATCAAATCGGCCACCGAAAAGATCAGCCGTTTTGCCAATGTTTACATGCTGGGAACTTTTGCCAAGTTGATTGTATATTCCGTCATTATTTTCGTTTATGCATGGTTCAATCGCGAAAATGCGGTTTCATTCATCATCACTTTCTTTATCTACTATCTGCTGCTCAC
>CAZMOS010000079.1:12448-16521 GCA_964567945.1 uncultured Lentimicrobiaceae bacterium | reverse complement strand
TTATTTGTATCGTAATTTTCAATGTCGTGAACCTTTGTGATTGCTTCGTGCCTTGCTGGCTTGGTGGCAGGAAAATCCATTAATAAATAACAGCTACAATCCCGATAAATATCGGGACCAAAGCTCAAAGTTTACACTAAGAGAGTTATTCTCACGACACTATATTATTTACGTTAGGTCAGGAGATCTGAATTTTAGGGTGATTCAAAACGGCGACTGAAGTCGCCGGTACGGGAATGGCTAGGGACTACAGCTCCCTGTGTTTGTTATCGCACAAATATCCTTTTTTGCTGTGGCGGCACATGCACCACGCCACCAGCCGGCTCTCTTCGATGACCACTTTATCAGGCATGAATGTTGTTCCTTTATGTGAACCGTCACAAAACGGCTGGTTGTTGCTCCGGCCACAGGCACAGTACCAGTAGGTGCCGGGTTCCATTAACAGTTTCAGGGAGCTTTTCTGAACAATTACGGGTTTATCCATCGGGAAATTTTCGGTAATTTGATTTTTTGATTTATAAATAAGTGCCGTCTTCCAGCCTGACCCGGTACATTTTTCCTTCCAGCATTTTTTTCGCTTCTTCCAGCTTTCCTTCTTTGATCAATCTACTGTAACGAATTGGGTCTGCATCGGCTTCACTGGCGCCCAGGTTAAAAACCTCTTCGCCGTCAATGATTTCCTTTTCGGGAACTTCCTCGTATTTGTATTTTACTTTTTTCTTCATGATGGGTAAAAATAATAAAAAAATAGAAGGTAATAAGGTAAAATTGTTGTTGGATTGATGGTGCTACTAAGGTATTATTATTTGATAAGGTTTTTGGGGTTGATGTATGAAACAGACGAAAAAAACTCTTTGCTGGCCATAAAACCTTATTTGCGGGGTCGGTACTATCCTTCATCCGGTCAGCAGAATTATTCAAAAATGAGAAATTAAACCCTGATGAAAGGCAAGTTTAATACCTTAGTAGCAGGAAATATAAAAGATATCCCCAACCTTATTACATTATTTTTTCAGTTTTTTGAAAAAATAGACTTATCCTGATTAATTCATAAATTTACTTGAATGAATTAACCATACTATATCATTTTAGCCGGGTCAACCCATTCGGTGAATTCTTCATCCGTTACATACCCCAGCGCCAAAGCTGCCTCACGAAGGGTAGTTCCTTCTTTGTGTGCTTTTTTGGCGATCTCAGCTGCTTTTTCATACCCGATATGAGTATTGAGAGCCGTAACCAGCATCAGTGAATTTTCCAGGTTTCTTTCTATAGCTTTCAGGTTTGGCTCAATACCCGTTACCGCATTTTTGGCAAACGAAACACAGGCATCCCCCAGCAACCGTGCGGACTGGAGTAAGTTGGCAATCATCACCGGTTTGAAAACATTCAGTTGAAAATGGCCCTGCATGCCGCCGGTGTTGATGGCCACATCGTTGCCGATCACCTGGGCGCAAACCATCGTAAGGGCTTCATTTTGTGTCGGATTTACTTTTCCGGGCATAATGGATGAACCGGGCTCATTGGCAGGCAACTGTATCTCACCGATGCTGCACCGCGGGCCTGAAGCCAGAAAGCGGATGTTATTACCAATGTGCATCAAGCTGACGGCCAGTGTTTTCAGCGCGCCTGATGATTCAACGATGGCATCGTGAGCCGAAAGGGATTCAAATTTATTTTCTGCCGTTCTGAAAGGAAACCCGGTCAGTTGGGCGATCTTTTCAGCCACTTTTTCAGCATAACCTTCCGGCGTGTTCAGTCCGGTACCTACAGCCGTGCCGCCCAGCGCCAGTTCCGTCAGATGGTCAAGGGTGGCTTTCAGTGCTTTCAGGCCGTGGTCCAATTGCGAGACATAACCCGAGAATTCCTGCCCCAGCGTAAGGGGCGTGGCATCCATCAGGTGGGTGCGGCCTGTCTTGACAATGTCTTTGAATTCTTCCGCCTTTTTTGCCAGGGCATCACGCAGCATTTCCACACCGGGGATGGTGGTTTCCACCAGCATCTTGTAGGCCGCAATGTGCATAGCTGTGGGGAAAGTGTCGTTGGATGACTGCGATTTGTTCACGTCGTCGTTGGGATGGAGGAACTTTTTGCTGTCGGTGAGTTTCCCGCCGTGGATCACATGACCGCGGTTGGCGATCACTTCATTCATGTTCATGTTCGACTGTGTCCCCGATCCGGTTTGCCAGATGACCAGCGGGAAGTTGTCGTTCAGTTTGCCTTCCAGTATTTCGTCGCAAACTCTGGCGATCATATCGGCTTTTTCCTGTGCCAGGACGCCGAGTTCGGCATTGGTCATTGCTGCACCTTTTTTCAGGTAAGCAAAAGCTTCGATGATCTCATGCGGCATGGAAGCTTCGGGTCCGATCTTAAAATTCATTTTCGAACGCTGGGTCTGGGCTCCCCAGTATTTGTCTGCCGGCACCTTTACTTCGCCCATGGTGTCATGTTCTATTCTGTATTCCATGATTCTTTTATTAATTATTATTGGTTTAAGCCCCGCCATGAATGGCGGGGTAATTGAATTCAATGAACTTTGTTACTCTTAAAACAACGCTTCAATCTCCTCCGCCGGGTCGCCCCAGACGGCTTTGTTGCCTTTGACCACTATGGGACGCTTGATGAGCTTCGGGTTTTCAATCATGATCTTTATCCACTCGCCATCGGTAAAATTCTTTCCTTTAAAACTTTGTTTGTAAATGGCTTCCTGCGTCCGGATCATGTCGTGCGGCTTTTTGTTGAGCTTCATCAACAGCTTTTTCAGCTCGTCTTCCGTTAGCGGATTTTTCAGGTATTCAACCACCTTGAAGTCATTGGTTTTGCTTTTCATGTATTCCAGTCCCGCCCTTGATTTTTTGCAGCGGGGATTGTGATAAATGGTGTACATAACAGTATGTTTTTAAAGAAAAACAAAAGTAGGGAAAACTGGCGTAAAGTGTATTCTAAATTAGGAGATCTCCGGTTGGTGAACGTTAAATTTTTGAAAAACGGCGACTAAAGTCGCCGGTACAATAACTCCCCGCCAGATTCCATCAGATAAGCTTTGATGAACTTACCCGGGTCACCGACGGGTCAGGGTTCTCATACCGTTGTCGGTGTCCTCACCGACTGCAGAGAAAAAATACAAACGCCAATTGACGTAATATATCCGACAGATTACTTATCTTTGTAAAAAACAACAATCATGTCCGATAATTTTGAATTCAACGAACCGACCATCACATACAATACCCTTGATGACAGGGATGCTTTCCGTCTGATTAATGCCATAAAAAAAGGGATAAATTATTCATTTTTTGAACGGCTCGCCAATAATATTCCGTTCACGCTGCGGGAGTGGTCGTCGTACCTCCACCTGTCGGAGCGTTCTTTGCAGCGCTATAAAAAGTTAAAAGGCACTTTCGGGGCTGCGGCTTCCGAAAAGATCATTGAGATCACCATGCTGAACAAATATGGCATTGAAGTCTTCGGCGATCAGCAAAAATTCAATACCTGGCTGAATACCAAAAGCGTGGCGCTGGGTGGTATTAAACCCAAAGAGTTGCTGGACAGCTCGTTTGGCATCGGGATGCTGAAAGATGAACTGACCCGCATTGAACATGGTGTGCTGGCATGAAGGTTTACCGTTTGTCCAAAAGGAAGTTTGCCCGTGACCTTTCCGGGAAAGGCGCCGAACAGGCAGGCGGTCGCTGGAACAGCCGGGGTGTTTCGGTGGTTTATACGAGTGATTCAAGAGCGCTGTGTGTTACCGAAATCGCCGTTCATACCCCCCTGGGCATTGTCCCTGATGATTATGAGCCGGTAACCATTGAAATCCCTGACGCCATAGAAATCATTGAAATTCCGGTTGATAAATTACCCGCCGACTGGAAATCCATTCCGCATACCGGGAAGACACAGGAATTGGGGGATGCCCTGATCAGGGAAAACAAATATGCGGTCATCAGAGTTCCTTCGGCAGTTGTACAGGGGGATTTCAATTATCTGATCAATCCCGCACACAAGGAATTCAAAAAGATCAGAATCCTGAAAACCGAAAAGTTTTCGTTTGATTACAGGTTGTTTGTGAAATGAAC
>CAZMOS010000079.1:0-12348 GCA_964567945.1 uncultured Lentimicrobiaceae bacterium | reverse complement strand
GCCTGCACGTTGGAGGTTTCCACCTCCACCCGGTGATCTTTCACCATTTTGTAAGGATGCAGCACATAAGAGCGGATCTGCGAGCCCCATTCTATCTTTTTCTTGTTGCCTTCGATCTTTGCCTGGGCTTCGCGCTTTTTGCGCATTTCTATTTCATACAACTGCGATTTGAGCATCTGCAGCGCTTTTTCGCGGTTCTGGCCCTGCGAGCGGGTTTCCTGGCATTCCACCACGATGCCTGACGGGGCATGGTGCAGGCGTACAGCCGTTTCCACTTTGTTCACATTCTGTCCGCCGGGGCCGCTGGAGCGGAAAGTGTCCCAAGAAATGTCGGCAGCGCTGATCTCAATTTCAATGTCGTCTTCAACCACGGGATAAACATAAACCGAAGCAAACGAAGTGTGGCGGCGGTTGCCCGAGTCGAACGGTGACAGCCGCACCAGCCTGTGGACACCGTTTTCACCTTTCAGGTATCCGAAGGCAAAATCGCCGTCGAATTCAAGCGTTACCGACTTGATACCGGCCACATCACCTTCCTGGAAATCCAGCTCACGGACTTTGAAATTCTTTCGTTCTCCGTAGCGGATGTACATACGCATAAGCATCTCGGCCCAGTCCTGGCTTTCGGTTCCACCGGCACCGGGGTTGATCTTCATAATGGCATTCAGCTTGTCTTCGGGAGCGGAAAGCATTTTCAAAAACTCAAGGTCCTTGATCTTTGCTTCCGCCTTTTTGAACTGCGCGTCCATTTCCTGCTGGGTGGCTTCACCGGCTTCCAGGAACTCTTCCATCACTTTCAGGTCGTTCAGCTCTTCTTCGGCCAGGGCAAAAGCATCGGTCCAGCGCTTTTTTTCCTTGATCTGTTTTAATAATTGTTCGGCTTTTTTAGGGTCGTCCCAAAAATTGGTTGCTTGGGTTTTCTCTTCTTCTTCTTTGATCTTTTTCACTTTCCCGTCAATGTCAAAGAAACCTCCTCAGGGCCTCCAGCCGTTCCGACAGGTCCTTTACTCCTTCTGGTGTGTACATGCTCGTTTTGATTTTGGGGCAAAAATAGTGATTTTTAGTTGCGGGTGGCAAGGTACGCAGTATGGGTTAACGGATTTCATGTTTTCCCTCGTGAAAGAGATTATCCGTCATTTTCTTTCAGGGTTATATCAATGAAATAACGTGTACCTTTTCCGGGACGGCTTTCGAGTTTCACTGATCCCCCGAGGTATTCAACCCGTGAACGGATGCCCGAAAGTCCGAGATTTTTTTCTTTCGGTATTTTGTCTTCATCAAAGCCAATACCGTCGTCCGCAAATTCCATTTGGAGTTTATCGCCCGCTTTCTTTAACGAGAAGGTAATTTTCGATGCTTTGGCATGTTTCAGCGTGTTGTTCAGCATTTCCTGGATAATGCGAAAGACCATGATCTCCGTGTTTTCAGGCAGCCGTCTGTCTTCCATTTCCAGCCGGAGATCAACCTTTGCTTCACCTGTATCTTCCACTTTTTCAAACATATCTTCAACAGCTTCTTTCAGTCCGAACTTGGAAAGCACCCCTGGCATCATATTGTGTGAAATCTGGCGTACCTCTTTGCTTGCTTCCTTAAGCAGCTTATTGGCTTTGTTCAGCATATCCTGCGTTTCCTTGTCGGTTTTGCTTTCCACACTCGAGAAATGGATGCTTGCCGTGGAAAGCAGCACACCGATGCCGTCGTGCAGTTCGCGGGCGATGCGTTCACGTTCCTTTTCCTGACCCACAAGCACGGCCTGGGCGGCCATGAGTTTTTTCTCATCTTCCAGCTTCTGTATCCTTTGCTCGGCGATGATGCGGTTTTTGCGGACACGCATCCTGAAATAGAGCAGCAATCCCGCCAAAACGACAATCAGGGAAACGGCCACCCATACCGTTACATTCCGCTCGGCGCGTATTCGTTGTTTGTCCAGCTCTTTTATGCGGTTTTGGTCTTTCAGGCGCAGAATTTCAAAATTGGTCTTGTGCTTTTCGATTTCCCGTTGTTTTACTTCATTGAAAATGGAATCATTGTAAGCCGCGCTCATCTTCGAATATTTCAGCGCCTCTTTGTAGCGCCCCAATTTTTCGTACAGCATCATCAGGTTGCTGCTTGCTTTTTTAATCATCTCCTTTTGTTTGGCCTTTTTAGCAAGTTCAAGACTTTCCAGGTAGCATGCTGCTGCTTTATCGTATCTTTCAAGGAGCTTGTAAGTCATTCCCAGGTTATTTAACGAGTTCAGTTTTTTTGTAGGATCATTTATCTCGGTGGCTATACGAACGGATTCCGAGGCAGCGTTTACTGATTTTTCCAATTGTCCGAGATAACGGTAAATGATTGAAATATTTGAATATAACCTGGCAAGTTCTTTTTTGTTGTTTACACTTTTATTGAAATCTATTGCCCTCAGTAAGTATTTTTCCGACAGCTTGTATTCATCCCGGGCTTTTTCCGGTTCATTCGCCCGGTCTAACTTTCTCCCGTAATTAAAATGAATGACTGCAATATTTAAAAGTGCGGTGGACGCATACGCGGGCAGGTCGTTTTCACTGCTTAACCGATATACCATTTCGTAACAGGCAATAGCCGTATCGTTCTCTTTTAGTTTTTCATACGCATTACCAAGATGAATCAATGAATTGATATAATATTTGCTGATGCCGTGTTTTTTGTAGATCATATACGACTTCATCGCATATTCCAACTGTTTGTCGAAATCGCCTGAATATTTATAATAGATTGACAGATGACTGTATCCCCTTGCCATACCCAGGGTATCGTTGAGGGATTCGTATGTTTTTAGTCCCTCCTGGTAGTACTGATAGGCTGAATCACTGTTGCCGGTTAGCTGGTAAAACCACCCCAGGTCAAGTTGAGCCAGGGCTTTTATTGTATCGCAATTGCAAAGGCGGGACTGCCGGATTGCCCGATGGAGATAGATCTTTGCGCTGTCATAGTTATTCAAATCAACGTAAGTATTTCCTTTTAACCTCGAGAGATAAACCATGTAGAGTGCGTCACCGGCATCCCGGGCAAGCCGGAAAGCTTTGTCATAATACGCTATTGCAGCGTCAAAATCAGACTGATTTCCGAAATTTTCAGCTTGCTCAATGTACATTTCAATGCTGTCTTTTACGTCATTCGCAGCATTAACGACCCAGGCATTTGCCAAAAGACTGATTATTATTGCTATTTTTTTCATTCCTTATAGATATTTTATCATTAGACCCGGGATTAGTTGATCCCAATATCAGATTCTTAATCAATATGTGTTCGGTGTAAGTAAAACAAATTCAATGTATTGATCTCACTTTATACCATAGTGAAATCACGTGCCTTTGCGTCCTGGTGGCCATTATTTATGCCACCCAGGCAACAAAACTACAAGGAAACACAAAAACTTAAACGATATTATTTATTTAAGCTATTCAATATTAAACAGTTTCATCCCGAACTCACGTTAATTAAATAATGCTAATTAGCTGGCGCGCCACCGGTATCCATCGAATCATTCTCTGCTGTCAGGACGCCATATTTGTCTTCAGTTTTAGCAACCACAGTATATGGCGTTCCGCTCCATGGTATTGTTTCAACAAGGGTGTATTTACGGGCAGATGCCCCCGGTTCATCAATATAGCGGTAGCTAGTTACCAGGTTGACACTTGGTGGCAGCTCCTTGTAAACAGACACCAGTTCTACCCCTTCGTCGGCGTTTAAGTCAAAATACCCGTACAATTTTATTTGAATCGGGTAGCACACGATAAAGTTTTTGATCAGATTTCCCATAATTTTTAGTTTTAGGTTATTACTTTTATTTTACCTAGCCCGCACTTGTGATGCCGGATTCATTTCCAAGCCGGAAACCAACGGCTCTGTTTATGAGCAATTGCTTCGCAAGCCGCTTTTTTCAGGTTGTGAAAAACTATTCATTTTATGATTGCCGGTGATAGTTTGTCGTATCATATTGATTGAGGCCAATATACAAATAAAATGAGCATGAACCAACTATTTTCTTTTATTTATTTTCATTCTTTGCAATGGATTATTTGGTTTTTTCAGAATAAGGTATGGTAATCGAACAAAAAGTGCCTTTGCCGGGTTCGCTTTTTATCTCGGCAGTGCCGCCGAGATATTCGACTTTTGGCCGAATTCCCGAAAGCCCGAACATCTTTTCTTTCGGCGACTTTTCCTCATCGAATCCGATACCGTCATCCGCAAATTCCAGTCTTATTTTGTCCTCTTTTTTTTCAACGAGAAAGAATCAAGTTGTGTTATCTGTTGATTTACTCAAGTTTATGGTTAATCTGTCTTCTGTCTTTTGTCTTCTGTATCGGTTCCTGGCTCTTTAATTCACAATCACCAATCACTAATCACAACTCACTAATTCCCAATCCTAAACCTCCCCTCTAACCACCTGCCAGGCCAGATTGGGGTGAAATCCTTTTTGGATGGCATAATTCACCAGTTTTCTGTTGCGGCGGTATTCGTCACTTTCCCTGATTTTCTTCTTTGCCAGTAGTTTTTTCAGTATCTGAATATATTCCTGTTGATCAATTTCGTTCAGGCCCATCTGGACATAAATCTCGGGGATGTTTTTCTTGCTCAGCTCATAGAATATTTTGTTCTTCCCCCATTTGTTGTTGCGCATTTTGCTTACGGCATAAGTGACGGCATAACGTTCTTCGTTAATGTAATCTTCTTCTTCAAGTTTTTTGATGATCCCCGGGATATTTTTTTCCGATACCTGCCATTCACGGAGTTTTTTATCCACATCAAAAATGCACCGCTCCTGGAATGCGCAATATTTTCGGGCTTTGTCGAGAATAAAAGTTTCCTCAGTCATAAATTTGTTTTTAGTTTGTAAATAACACACTCCGCGCAAGCGCAAAAGCAGTTTTTTATTTAGAAAAATAGTGTAGAGTTATGTCAAAGATAAGTATTCCGTTGTTATAGGCCAAATGTGAAGGTACGATCAGCTTGATTTTACCCCCTTCACCGATCAGAGGCAACCCCTGTTTCCATCCTTCTATCAGGTTAAACAGCTTTTGTGTGAAAAATGAACCTTCATCCAACAAAGTGCCATCCAGATAATATCCTTTATAACTAACCGTTACGATTGAGTTATAAGTCGGATGATTGTCATTACCAGGCTCAACAATATGATAAAACACCCCCCCTTCGGTAAAATCACCGTCAATGTTATTATCCTTGACGTATTGTAAAATTGTTTCATGATCCAGGTCAGCTTGTGAAGGTCCTGTATCCTCTGTCTTTTTACATCCTTCTATAATAAAAAATGCACCCAGTATCAATCCTGTCAGCAATATTGTCTTTCTCTTCATCATCATTCACCTATTTTTATTTGAGCAAAAATAGTGAAATGCCCGGTTTTTTCTGATAAATATAAACCTGCATGTAAAAGATCTTTTGAAAAAAACCTGTCATCCACCGTTCCAAAGTCCGTTTTGGTCAGTTGTTCTGTAACCCGACAGATATATATTTTTAAACTATTTTTCTATATTTGCGTTAAAGGTAACCGAATTCTAACCTCAAATTTTTAAAACATGAAAAAAATCTATCTTACGTTAGTAATAACTTTATTAACAATTGCTGGTTTACAGGCACAAACATTACTTGCCTTTTATCCTTTAAAATCAAACGGGGCAGACACAACGGGTAACAATGAGGATATGTTTCTGAAAAACGCCTCTTTCAGTAACGGTGGTGTTTATTCAAACGGGATTTATTATGGAAATGATACAATGGGTTCTGTGATTCAAACCCCGGCAATCAATAAATTCGATTTCAATGATTTTACGGTTCTTCTTGATTTTTATGTTGAGGAATATCCTGATTTCAACAAACCCATCATTATCGGCGGCCCTTCCTGGAGGTGGTTAGGTGCTTATCTGGATGAAGGAGGCAGGCTCTCGTTAATGGCCAATGACGGCAGTGATTTTTTTCAAACCGATGAAGTTGTTGCACTTAATACCTGGAACACGCTTGCCCTGTCTTATAACAAAGCAGAACAGCAACTGCGCATCTACCTGAACAGTAAATTGATCACCGAAGGAAATGTAACGGATTTAACACACAATAACGATGGAAAGTTTATAAATGATCATGGCGGTAACGGACAAACCTTTAAAGGCTACTGGCGAAATCTGAAGATTTATAATTCTTCGGTTGTCGCTGGTGTTGCAAAAAACAACGAACTAAAAGGTGTGGAAGTTTTATTGATCCATAACCGGTTGAAAGTCCTGGTTCCGCCAAATGAAAAAAGCATAGAAATGCAGATCATAGACATGAACGGGAACAAACTGAATAATACCTTGCTAAATACCGGCCCGAACGAATTGAGTATTTCTTATCTGAAAACAGGAAATTATCTTCTGGTTTTCAGAAATAAGCCGGGACAACAGATGGTGAAGAAAATAACCGTTGTCAGATAACGATTCCGTTCTTCCTTATCTCTCTACCCTTCAATATGAAAATATTTTCAGGAGTCCTGTACTCATCTTCACAGGTAAGAACAGGCAATTCATTGAAATTCGTATAATATAAAATATGAGCAGCCTGAAAAATTAAAATGCCGCTTTTAAATATTATTACTTTTGCCGTTCATTTTATGTAAAATCAACAATATGAAAAAGCTTCTCATTCCCTTTATTATTCTGCTTCTTTTCAGTTCATGTACAGGTGTCAAAATCTCAAATAACCGGGACAAGACCGTTGATTTCGAGGAGTTTAAAACATACAGTTTCTTTTCGTGGGATAAACAAAACGATGAAGTTGTCAATGAGTATGACAAGCTGACCATCCTTGGCGCCATTAAAAATGAGATGAACAAACGGGGATACAAATATGTCGAAGAAGGGGGCGATTTGATCATTTCGGTTTTTGTTATCGTTCAGGAGGAAACCAGCTATCAGGCATATAACCATCATTTTGGCGGGGGATGGAATTACGGTTATGCCGGTTATTACGGTTATGGCTGGGGTGTAGGATACGTGGGACCGGCATATAATCCGACAGTTGTCAGCACTTCTTATAACAAAGGAACATTGATCATTGATATTTTCAGGCACTCGGATAAAGTACAAATCTGGCAGGGCATTGCTTCCGGCGAGGTAACCGATAATCTGAATAAGCGTGATCGCAGACTACCCATGACCATCAGCCAGGTTTTCAGAAGATTTCCGGTAACACCAAAAAGTCAGAAGAAACTGGAAGAAATGCAGGCAGAGCCGAAATGATCATGCCTGTTTCAGTAATCTTTCAATCAATTCAGGCACACCTTCCCCGGCTTTCTTACGGATAATTTCCAAATTGGCAATGCCGTGAACCTGAAATGCCTTCGGGTCAATGTAATATTTGGGTACTTCATCTTTTACATAATGAAGAAGTCCGGCAGCAGGATACACAACCATCGAAGTTCCGATCACGATGACAATATCTGCTCCGGAGATGACTTCAACGGCCGGGCCGATCATATCCACCGGTTCACCAAACCAGACAATGTGCGGACGGAGTTGGGAGCCTTTTTCACATTTATCACCCAGTTTGAGCTCCCAGTGGTCAAGGGTATAAACCAGGTTCGGGTCAACGGTGCTTCGGGCCTTTTTCAGTTCTCCGTGCAGGTGCAGTACATTGGAGGATCCGGCACGTTCATGCAGGTCATCCACATTCTGGGTAATGATCTGTACATCATATTTTTCCTCAAGTTTTACCAGTGCCAGATGCCCTGCGTTGGGTTCCACCTCAAAAAGCTGTTTGCGGCGCTGGTTGTAAAAATCAAGAACCATTTCCGGATCATTTTCCCAGGCAACGGGTGAAGCCACTTCTTCAATGCGGTAATTGTTCCACAGTCCGTCACTGTCGCGAAATGTCCTTACCCCGCTCTCGGCGCTTATGCCGGCCCCGGTGAGAACGACGATTTTTTCCATAAATGATATAGTTTATGCAAAGATAAAAAACGCCCCTTTTCAGGGGCGCTTTTGCCTAAACAAGAATCGCAACCATTAATGATATAGGCAATACTTTTACAGCAATCCCATACCGTCGAATACTTTCATCACATCGCGAACGTGTTGTGAAGAGGCTTTTAACAGGGCCATTTCTTCCTCGTTCAACTGGATTTCAATAATTTCTTCAATGCCGTTTCTGCCCAGCTTGACCGGTGAACCCAGGTAAATATCTTTTTCACCCCACTGTCCGTCAAGGCGAACACAGCAAGGGAAAATATGATTCTGGTTCAGGATGACCGACTCAACCATTTGTGCGGCAGCCGCACCGGGAGCATACCATGCTGAAGTACCCAGCAGGTTAACAATTTCGCCACCCCCTTTACGTGTGCGGGCAACGATCTCATCCAGTCTTTCTTTCGGTATCAGCTCAGTAACGGGAATACCGGAAATCGTAGTATAGCGCGGCAACGGAACCATTGTATCGCCATGACCACCCAGAAGCAATGCCTGAATATCCATCGGTGAAACATTGAGTTCATTGGCAATAAAAGCCCTGTACCGGGCCGTATCGAGCACACCGGCCTGGCCGAACACCTCGTTGGCCGGTTTCCCCGAAGCCGTATGTGCGGCATAGGTCATTACGTCCAACGGGTTTGAAACAATAATGATGATGGCATCCGGTGATGCGGACATCACATTATTTGTTACTTCCATCACGATCTTGGCATTGGTGGAGATCAGATCGTCACGCGACATGCCCGGCTTACGCGGAACGCCGGAAGTGATCACCACAACGTCCGAACCTTCGGTTTTGGAATAATCGTTGGTATAACCAACAACTCTTGTGTCAAAATATTTAATGGGAGAGCTTTCCCAGATGTCCAGTGCTTTGCCTTCGGCAAGGCCTTCTTTTATGTCAATAAGCACCACTTCATCAAGAAAGTTTCGTTGAGCCAAAACATCAGTACATGTTGCTCCCACATGTCCTGCTCCTACAACCGTTACTTTTTTCATTTTTTTAATCTTTTAACTATTAATGTTAACCGTATTTATTAGTTTGAACAAAAATAACAATAATAACGGGTTTTTGTTACCCGAAAACGGCAACATCCCGTATTTTTAAACCATTCTAAATATTAAAGTTGGCCGTCCTATTTCAGGACCTGAAAAGCGGCGTCCAGATAAACATACATATCCTTGCGGTTTGGCCCGATCAATTCATCACTGCGCTTGTGTCCCAGACGGACAACGACCGCATTTTTACCAGGAATGGCAAAGACATACTGGCCAAGTATGCCACGCATGTATGGTATTTTATAGCCTTTGTAATTGATGATCCACCATTGGTATCCGTAATAATCAACATGATTCCCCTCATCATCAATTAAAAAAGTGTCGGGAGAAGTTGCCTCTTCGAGATATTTTTCAGAAATGAGCTGTTTGCCGTTCCATTTTCCATGGTTCAGGACCAGTTGACCCCAGCGTGCAAAATCACGGGCATTGGTATTGAAGCAACAATAGGCTTTTTCCATTCCGTTTTCGTGATCGAGGCACCAGAGCGCATCGTGTCTGGCACCGATATTTTTCCAGAATTTTTCAGAAGTATATTCACTGATGGTTCTGCCGGTGGCCGCCTGGATGACCATCGCCAGCACCTCGGTATCAATGCTGCGGTAATAATGACGCTTTCCCGGCTCCTCCATCATTTTCAGGTCATTGACCATCTTTCGGATGTCATCGGTATAATAGATCTCTGTTGTGGGTGAAAAAAGACTTGAATAAGCCTCATCCCATTTCAGTCCGGAGCTCATGGTCAGCAGGTTCTTAATGCTCACCTTTTCTTTTCCGCCATTTTGAAACGAGGGTAGAAAATCGGCAACTTTCTGGTCAAGACTTTTAATGTAACCGTCATCCAAAGCAGCCCCAACCAGCAGTCCGACAATGCTTTTTGCGGCACTGAATGAATTTGAAAGCGAATTGGTATCATATCCTTCCCAGTATTTTTCATAAATGATCTTTCCATCCTGTATGACCAGAAAAGCAACCGGGTCGTACGACATCATAGCTTGCATAGTACTGTCGGCAAGGACAGCCTTGTTGTAATCCCCGGCCACCTCCCAGGGTTGGTAATCACCGGCTTTGATTGTTCGGTTATAAAAAATATGATAATCGTTAATGTCGGGAAGTTGAAACCACAATGCCCTCCACGCATAACGGGGCATAAACATCAAAACAACGGCAACCAGAATAATGATGCCGGCAAGTATTTTTGTCCTTTTTTTCATGGGACAAAGATAATTTCCTATTTGAAACCAAAAAAAACAGCCTCCTGCTATCGAACGGGAGGCTGTATCAGGTATGAATAAAGAACTAACTTTTCTTCTTCTGTGCATCCATTACTGCGACCATGATCATGTCAACAATTTCCTTGACACTGCTACCGATCCTTAACACATGTACCGGTTTTTTCATACCGTTAAGGATGGGCCCGATGGCTTCGGCTTTTGCAATTTCCATCAGCAATTTATGGGCAATGTTTGCAGAAGACAAATTGGGGAATATCAAGGTATTGGCTTTCATGTCCTTTAGTTTGGTAAAGGGGAAAAGTTCATTGCGCAGTTCCGTATCCAGTGCCATGCTGGCCTGCATTTCACCATCAACGATCAGGTCGGGATAATCCCGGTGCATGACTTCAATAACTTTCATCAGTTTTTCATTCACAACACTTTTTACCGAACCGAAGTTTGAATAGGATAACAGAGCAATTCTGGGTTCGATCATGAAACGCCTGACTTCTTCAGCCGTTTGAATAATAATGTCAACCAGTTCTTCAGTTGACGGATCCATGTTCACCGTACAGTCGCTTAAAAAGAAAGGGCCTTCCTTTGTGTTGATGATATACATCCCACTTACGGTTCTGTTGTTTTCACGTCTTCCGATGGTGTGTAAAGCCGGAATGATTGAATCAGGATAATTCCGTGTCAAACCGAGAAGGATTGCATCGGCATAACCTGTTTCCACCAGCATGGTAGCAAAATAGTTCCGGTGGGCAACCATATCCATAGCTGCTGTCATGGTAACACCTTTTCTCTTTCTTTTCTCGTACAGGATTTTTGCAAACTGATGTCTTTTGTCCTTTTCCTTGTCCGCTTTGTTGTCAATAATTTCAACGCCATCCAGTTCCAATTCATTTTCTTTAATTAAGCTCCGGATAATCTCCTCATCGCCTAATAATACCGGAACTGCCAGTTTTTCGTTCACAACAATTTCGGCAGCTTTAAGCATTTTATAGTCCTGGGCATCAGCCAGAACTACTTTTTTCGGAGCACGAATACATGTTGCTTTCATTTGCCTGCTGAGTTTATTGCTCAGTCCCATTCTGCGGCGTAATTCTTCAAGGTATTTTTTCCAGTCTTCAACAGGCTTTTTGGCAATACCGGTTTCCATAGCTGCTTTTGCTACAGCCGGTGCAACCCGCTCAATGAGCCGTGGGTCGGTTGGTTTGGGAATGATGTATTCCCTGCCGAATTTCAGGTTCTGTACATCAAAAGCAATATTCACTTCTTCCGGAACAGGTTCTTTGGCCAGTTCGGCCAATGCTTTGGAGGCTGCCAGTTTCATTTCGTCATTGATTTCGCTTGCCCTGACATCCAATGCGCCGCGAAAGATAAACGGGAATCCCAGAACATTATTGATCTGATTGGGGTAATCCGACCGTCCGGTTGCCATAATGAGGTCATCACGTGTTGATATGGCTTCTTCATATCCAATTTCAGGAACCGGATTTGCCAAAGCAAAAACGATCGGGTTATCCGCCATGGTGAGGAGCATCTCTTTTTTGAGTACCCCACCTACGGAAAGTCCCAGGAACATATCGGCACCTTTTAAGGCTTCTTCAAGTGTATGGACCGGTTTATCAGTAACAAACCGTTTTTTAATTTCGTTCAGGTCTGTCCTGTCTTTGTGAATTACCCCTTTGCTGTCGAGCATAATAATGTTGTCGGGGTTTGCGCCAAGTTTAACGTACAGTTTTGTACATGAAACCGATGCTGCGCCGGCACCACTAACAACAATTTTAATATCTTCAATCCTTTTTCCGGCCATTTCCAGGGCATTCAGCAGTCCGGCAGCCGTGATGATGGCTGTTCCGTGCTGGTCGTCGTGCATGATGGGGATATTAAGTTCCGCTTTCAGGCGTTCCTCTATCTCAAAACATTCCGGTGCTTTGATGTCTTCGAGGTTGATGCCGCCGAAAGTCGGGGAAATAGCTTTTACCGTTTCGATGAATTTATCAATATCCGTTTCATTGACTTCAATATCAAAAACATCAATATCGGAAAATACTTTAAACAAAAGGCCTTTCCCTTCCATTACCGGTTTGCCT
>CAZMOS010000078.1:0-16524 GCA_964567945.1 uncultured Lentimicrobiaceae bacterium | reverse complement strand
GGATATAGGAAATGGAGAATAGTGATTGGTGAACAGGGTGCGGGGGCGCTCCTCCTGTCAGGTCTCTGCCGGCCGGCGGGTTGTGTCTTGACAGTTGTGAGGTGGGAATGGGTAGTTTTGAAATGGCAAAATATTTATTTTTCGGAGTGGACTCAACAGTAGAACAGTAGAACAATAAAGCAGTGAAAACACATAACTCTTTCCCCCCTAACACCTTACTCAATATCAGATCCTCTTCAGCATATTCACCTCATTTTGCTCAAGGTGCCGCCATCTTCCACGGGGGAGGTCTTTTTTTGTCAGTCCGGCAAAAAACACCCGGTCAAGTTTAACGACTTTATAACCCAGTTTTTCAAATATGCGTCTGACAATACGGTTTCTGCCCGAGTGCAGCTCGAGGCCGATTTCACGCTTGCCTGCAACGCTTTCCACGTACGCTATTTTGTCCGGCTGGATGAAGCCGTCATCAAGTTGAATACCTTCTGCAATGGCAAGCATATCTTTTTGTGAGAGTGACTTGTCAAGGACGACATGGTATATCTTTTTGATACGATGTTTGGGATGGGTAAGCTTTTTGGCCAGCTCCCCGTCATTGGTAAAAAGCAGTAGTCCCGTCGTATTCCGGTCAAGCCGGCCGACCGGATAAATTCTTTCCTTGCAGGACTTTTCCACCAGGTTCAGCACCGTTTTCCTGTGTTGCGGGTCTTCCGAAGTGGTGATGTAATCCTTGGGTTTGTTCAACAAAACATACTGCAGCTTTTCCCGTTTCAGGGTTTCGCCGCCATATTGTACCTTGTCGGTGGGCCTGACTTTTGTCCCCAGTTGCGTAACCACTTTTCCGTTGACCATTACGGCTCCGCTTGCAATGTACACATCGGCTTCGCGGCGGCTGCAAATCCCGGCATCCGCAAGATATTTGTTTAACCGGATCAGGTTTTCTTCACCCGGTTTCTTTTTTGATTTCTTTCCCTGGAATTCTGCAGGTTTTACACTTTTTCGTGTTGAGCGTTTCCGTATTTCAGGTTTTGATTTTTTATGTTGTGGTTTTCCGGGCATCAGCTTACTATTTGGAATAATGGAATATCGGGCTGATGGATTAATGGCAATAGAATGTTGCTGTTTTCATTTTTCTTTTCAACTTACCATTTGATTTTTTTGATCCTGTCAGCCAGGCTCTTTTATTTTAAGCTGGCAAAGATAATCAAACAAACCAGGTCAGGACATTAGCAACTCTTGTTTTGTTAATAGGACTTCCGCCTTTGGCGATAAATGATTAAAAAAAGTTCAATTCATTTATTTCGCCCATACTCATAAAGAACTTTATCAAGGTATGTAGGCGAAACACCTAGTGCTTTTGCAAAATCATTAAATTCATCGCAATCTATTGTAACACCAAATTCTGATTTGATAACACGAAGAACATGACGGTCAGGTTTTACAACATCAATACCCATCATCATTCTTAGATTTTCAACTGCTGCAGGTCCTACTAAATGTAACTTTCCAATCGGATCATTTTTTAAATTCGACATATCAACATTGTTTGCCCATTGTAACAAAGCTTCTTTTTCAGTTGAAAAATTATACTCCGATTGATAAGCAAGAAATTCCTGACATAAGTTCCGTAGCAGTTGGTATTTAGGATTTTTATCGGAAGATGCATTTATTTGTAAATAAGTGATACAAAATTTAATCGGATCGTTTCTCTCGATTTCCATATTTAATTTTTGTAAACTGTTAATTTGAGGGAAAAGTCTAAAAAACCTGTCTATTCTTTTTTTGGCTGTTTCCCATTTCCAGTTAATTACCAAAGCCGTGTTGAGGATTGGAAAAACAGTTGAGTCTAATGTCGAATATTCTTTGAGCCTTTTTTCTTTTTCCTTAGCCAAATCTTTCAACATACCTGGTTTTCCGGTAAAATCATCAGTCCCCCAAGAATGTTCCATCTGGGAAAACCTGGCTTTAATTTTTTCCAGTGTTTGCTTTTTTAAAACTACCATAATATTTTCATTAATAATTAGGCCTAATATTCTGTAATATTAAAAAAGGTTAATTTTTAATCTTTTTATCTCTCTTCTGCAAAATTAATCAAACCAACAGCGCCAACAACATCCGGGTCAACAAATATGAAAGAAACATAATACTTGCTTTTCTTGAGTTAATTCACTATATTTACCTCATTAATTTTAAAAGGAGAAAAATCCATGGCTGAAAAGATCATTCCCCTGACAACGTTAACATACATGAGGGCACAATTACTTGCTTCCATGTTGCAGCAAAACGGAATACCTTGTTTTCTGACAAATATCAACGAGATCAAAGAAGCGCCGGGCGGTGTGGATGTGATGATTGATGAGGAAAACCTTGAAACCGCGCTGGCCATCCTGGATGATTTTAAAAAGAATTATCAGAAAGAAAGGGAAAGAGCCGTGGGATACCTGAAAAGTGTAAGAAGGATATTGGTACCGGTAGATTTTACGGTTCATTCCGAAAATGCGGCATATTATGCCTTATTCATTGCCGACAAGCTGAAAGCCGACATCAAGCTGGTCAATGCCTATCTTGATCCCATGGGAGCTCCGCAGACTTATCTTGAATCTTACACTTATCAGATCAACATTGAAAAGGTAATTCGCGAAATTGAAGAGGAAGCCGGAAAAAGCCTGGAAGCCTTGCGTACAAGGTTGAAAAATGAAATAAATGAAAGGGGGTTGAGAAAGACCAGGATCGGACTTGATCTCTTCAAGGGGAATGCCGTGGATGTGATCTTACAGGAAATTGAAGATTACAGACCGGGACTGGTGGTTATCGGCACACGCGGCAGTGAACTGGAAGGGTTCAGGGCTTTTGGCAGCGTAACGGCCCATCTGATCCAGAAGTCGCATGTCCCCGTGCTTGCCATTCCCAAATCTTTTGATTCCATGAACTTCAGACCACCGAAAAATGTATTGTATGCCACTAATTTCAACACCAGCGATTTTGATGCACTGCACCGGCTGGTAAACTTCGTAAAGCCATTTAATGCCAAAATATATTGTGTTCATGCAGCATTTGAAGAAGCCGGCGAAATGGATGAAGCCCAGCTTCGGAGAATTAAAACTTATCTGTTTCAATTGATTGACACCTATCATATTGAATGCGGGTTGCTGGAAACCTATGATATACAACAGGGTATTGAAGACTTCATTGAAGAACACAACATTGATGTGCTGGCCATGACTACACGCAAAAGGAATTTCATTACACGGTTGTTTCAACCCAGCATGACCAAAAAATTCCTGTTCCAAACCAACATTCCATTACTGGTTTTTCAGTCGCTCCAGTAATCGGATAAAATAATGTAAGCCACTACAGTTACAATAAAAGCCCCGCAAAGCAAGAGGTTGCATTCTCTGGTAAAAAGGCGGAACGCGAGAAACATTCCAATGATCAGCAGGATGAGCCGGCCGTATTTCTTTTTGAAAAAATTCAGCAACTTTTGTTTCATCATTCCGGATAAAAGGCGTCTTCGATGTGTTTGATCCTGCATTCATTTTCGTTCAGGATGATGGAAATGATGTCGAAACGGCTGTCAATGTCCAGGTCTTTTTCTTCCAGGTAAGCTTCGGTTGCACGTATCAGGAATTTTTCCTTTGCCCAACTCACATCATCTTCAGGTTCGCCGTAACGGTCGCTGCTGCGGGTTTTCACTTCCACGATCACCAGCTCATCTCCGTCCATGGCAATGATGTCCACTTCATCCCGGTCGTGACGCCAGTTGGTTTCCAGGATCAGGTAGCCCTTGTCTTCCAGGTATTTTCTGGCCAGCTCCTCTCCTTTTTTACCCAGTGTGATGTGTTTTGCCATTGTTCTTTTCACGCTGCGGCGCAACGGACGCAACAATTGTTTGAATATCCTTGCCCTGATCCCGATAGCTACTATCGGGAGGGATAACTGATTTGTTTTTCCCCAGCCCTAAAGGACAGGGTAACTGATTTGGTTCACCCAGCCCTAAAGGACAGGGTAACTGATTTGGTTCATAGCCCCACCCTAAAGGGTAGGGTAATTGATTTGTTTCATAATAATATTTTTTCTTCGCTTTCAGTTTCCCCACCATTTATGGGGGGGTTATATTCTTTTTATTTCATATAGTCATAAACCCGATCTCCACCTTCTCTCCCACCAGCATCTCCACTTCCGCTCCCATGATCAGCGGGCGGTTATCAAAGATATGCCCTGCCGGAAAGCCGAAGCATACCGGGTAATCATATTCATCCGTTGCTTCCCTGATGATCTCTTCCGCTGTTTTCCCGAAAGGGATCTCATTGTCATTCATTTTGGTCATTCCGCCGACAATTAATCCTGCCAGATTTTTCAGAATACCAGCCCTTTTCAGAGCGACCATCATCCGGTCAATGTGGTATAGGTATTCATCCAGGTCTTCGAGGAACAGGATTCTCCCTCCGGTTTCCGGAAAAGATTTACTACCGCAAAGGCTGTACAACACCGAGAGGTTGCCTCCGGTGAGAATTCCTTTGGCGCCACCCGGCCTGTTCAGTTCGTGACTGTTTATTTCGTACCGGGGCGATTCACCCTCCAGCACTTCAAACATCCTATCGAGCGCTTCCTTTGTGTTTCCTGCAAAATTAACGGGCATAGTAGCGTGCAGTGTCTGAATCCCGAAATTCCGGTTGATGTGATTGTGAAAAACAGTAATGTCGCTGTAACCCACGATCCATTTGGGGTTCCGGCGAAAACCGGAAAAATCCAGCCTGTCAATGATCCGGACGCTGCCATAGCCACCGCGGGCCGGGAAAATGGCTTTTACCTTTTTATCATCCAACAGTTTCTGAAAATAAGCTGCACGTAACTGATCGTCACCTGCATATTGATTTTCCACGGCAAAGAGCGCATCATCATAAACAACCTGATAACCACGATCTTCAAATATGCTGATCGCTTTCGCTATTTCATCAAAAGATATCTTTCGTGCAGGAGCGGCTATGCCGATCCCGTCACCTTTTTTGAGTGCCGGAGGACGTTTCACATTCAAATGATTGGTTAACTTTGCCGAAATTACGGAAAATCTGATTTTATGGCCAAAAAGTTTGCACGTTATACCGTTACTTCCGCCCTGCCTTATGCCAACGGCCCCATACATATCGGGCATTTGGCAGGGGTTTATGTGCCTGCCGACATATATGCCCGCTACCTGCGAATGAAAGGCAAGGATGTTGTGTTTATTGGCGGTTCCGATGAGCATGGCGTGCCCATCACCATCAAAGCCCGTACGGAAGGGGTCAGCCCGCAAGTCATCGTTGACCGCTATCATGAGATGATCAAAAAATCATTTGAAGATTTCGGGATTTCCTTTGATGTGTATTCCCGCACCTCGGCACCCGTTCATCACAGGACCGCTTCCGAATTCTTTGAAAAGTTGTACAACGACGGCAAATTCATTGAAAAGACAACAGAACAATATTACGACGAGGAAACAAAACAATTTCTTGCCGACCGTTACATTACGGGAACCTGTCCCCATTGCGGATACGAAAAAGCTTACGGTGACCAGTGCGAAAATTGCGGCACCTCGTTAAGCCCGCTCGAGCTGATCAACTCCAAGTCGGCATTGAGCGGCAATGTGCCCGTGCTGAAAGAAACAAAACACTGGTATCTGCCGCTGGATCAATATGAAGACTGGCTGAAAGAATGGATACTGGAAGGCCATAAAGACGACTGGAAAACCAATGTTTACGGTCAGGTAAAATCATGGATAGACCACGGCCTGAAACCGCGTGCAGTAACCCGTGATCTGGATTGGGGAGTCAAAGTACCCATTGAAGGAACAGAGGGGAAAGTGCTTTATGTGTGGTTTGATGCACCCATCGGATACATCTCGGCTACGAAAGAATGGGGCGAAAAAACAGGTAAAGACTGGAAACCTTACTGGAAAGACGAAAACACCAAACTGGTGCATTTTATCGGGAAGGACAACATCGTTTTCCATTGCATCATCTTCCCCGTGATGCTGCATGCCGAAGGTACTTACATTGTTCCCGAAAATGTGCCGGCCAATGAGTTCCTGAATCTGGAAAATGACAAGATATCCACCTCCCGCAACTGGGCGGTTTGGCTGCACGAATACCTTGAAGAATTTCCCGGCAAACAGGATGTGCTCCGGTATGTGCTGACAGCCAATGCCCCCGAGACAAAAGACAACGACTTTACCTGGCGCGATTTCCAGGCGCGGAACAATAACGAGCTGCTGGCTATCTTCGGCAACTTTGTAAACCGCACGCTGGTGCTCACCCGTAAATATTTCGACGGTATTGTTCCCGAAGCGGGAGAACCGGATGAAGAAGCAAAGCAGGTGATTGAAGCTATGGCCGGGTTCCCCGGAAAGATCTCTTCCAGCATTGATCGTTACCGTTTCCGCGAAGCTTTGAACGAGTTGATGAACCTTGCCCGGCTGGGGAACAAATACCTCACCGATATGGAGCCGTGGAAACTGATCAGGACGGACGAGGGAAAAGTGAAAACCATCCTGAATATTTCGCTTCAGATCGCTGCCAATCTGGCTATTCTGTCGGAACCTTTCCTGCCGTTCACTGCTAAGAAATTACGGCATATGCTAAATCTTCCTGAGATGAAATGGGATGAGGCAGGCAGCGCCGGTATCCTGAAAACCGGACATGTGCTGAACAAACCGGAATTCTTGTTTGAAAAAATAGAAGATGCCACCATCGAAGAGCAGATCAATAAACTACTGGATACCAAAAAAGAAAACGAAAAAGAGATTATGATAAAACCGCAGAAAGAAGAAATTACTTATGAGGATTTTATGAAAATGGATATCCGTACCGGAACCATTCTGGAAGCCGAAAAAGTGCCGAAAACCGACAAGCTGATCAAGCTGAAAATTGATACAGGCATTGACCAGCGTACGGTGGTTTCCGGTATTGCGGAATATTATAAAGCCGAAGACATCATCGGGCAGAAAGTGTGCATCCTGGTGAACCTTGCGCCCAGAAAATTACGCGGTATAGAATCACAGGGGATGATCCTGATGGCTGAAGATACCGACGGAAAATTGTGTTTTGTTGCCCCCACCGAGGAGATTTCGAATGGAAGCGAGGTGAAGTAAGAAACTTTTTTCCCGCTCTTCCGGATTTGTGCCAAAGGCACTCCCTTGGAGCAATCCGGAAACTATTGTATCCATCTCTACCGGATTTTTGCCAATGAGACTCCTTTGGAATAATCCAAATATTAACTTACTGATTTACATTATCTATAATCCATTGAGCATTAAAGTCGGGATTACAAATCCCGACCAGCCGGGGAATTAAAAAAAATATGGAAAGAAGCTAAGGCAAGAGAACATTATTTCAAAACTGCAGTAGTAACAGATAAAATTTGTTTTGTTTATTTCATTTACCAATTCCAAAAATAATTTTGGATTAACTTTGCAAACCCTGTCACTTTTTATTTGCTGGAGAAGGAAGGAAGCAGATGTACGCAAGAGATTATTCGAACCGAAAATATATCATCATAGGTGTTGTCATCCTGGTGGTGATGGTGTTTTTGATCCGCCTTTTTTATATACAGGTTGTCGAGAACAAATTCAAGCTGTCGGCTGACAACATCGTTTTGCGCAACATCCGGCAATATCCTCCACGCGGACGTATCTACGATCGTAACGGGCAACTGCTTGTTTACAACGAAGCCGCTTACGACCTGATGATCATCCCCCGGCAGGTGAAAAACATTGATACCGCCGCTTTTTGCAAGCTGGTAGGTATTGACAGGGAAACGTGTGTTAAAAAACTGAAAAAGGCAAACAGTTATTCCCGTTTCAGACCTTCTGTTTTTATCAAACAAATCTCCAAAGAAGATTACGGCGTGATCCAGGAAAAGCTGTACAAATATCCCGGATTTTATGCGCAGACAAGGACTTTACGCCGCTATCCCCTGCCCATTGCCGGACACCTGCTCGGAAGCATTGGTGAAGTAAGTCAAAAAGAAATTGACCGCGACCCGTTTTACAAGCCGGGCGACTACATCGGCAAGTCTGGCATTGAAAGGTATTATGAAAAATATCTGCGGGGCAAGAAAGGAATGAAGATAGTGGAAGTGGACGTTTACAACCGCATGAAAGGGAGCTACAAAAACGGAAAATACGACACGCTGGCCGTACCCGGAAAAAACATCACCTTGAGTCTGGATGCCACGTTGCAGCAATATGGTGAACAACTGATGCAAATGAAAAAAGGGAGTATCGTGGCCATTGACCCCAAAACCGGTGGAATCCTGGCTATGGTGAGCAGTCCGTCATTCGACCCCAACATGCTGGTCGGACGCGAACGTTCCGGAAATTATTCCCGGCTGATGAAAGATACATTGGAGCCATTACTGAACCGTGCTGTAATGGGAACTTATCCCCCGGGGTCCACTTTCAAACTGGTCAATGCGCTGATCGCTTTGCAGGAAAAAGCCATCACACCGCACACCATGTTCACATGCCAGGGACCTGAAAGCCGTCCTATCAAATGTACACACAATCATATTTCTCCACTCGCTTTGAACGAAGCCATCAAGCAGTCGTGTAACGCTTTTTTCTGGCAGACTTTCCGGAACACACTGAACAATCCACGGTATGGCAACCCGCAGAAAGGATATGAAGCGTGGTACGATTACGTGACCAAATTCGGCTTCGGGCATAAATTCAATACTGATATCCCTTATGAAGTTTCAGGCAACATTCCGTCAAAAGAATACTACGACAAGCTCTATCGCGGATCCTGGAATGCACTGACAGTCCGGTCGCTGGCCATCGGACAAGGCGAGATTCTCGTGACACCTATCCAACTGGCCAGCCTGGTTGCTGTTATCGCCAACAAAGGCACTTATTACCCACCCCACCTGATGGTCAGAATTGCCGGGGACAAAACGGACTCAATCAGATTTCATACGTTGAAAAGCACAGACATTGACGCCAAAAATTTTGATATCGTCCGTAATGCTATGCTTGACGTTTTTGAGCGGGAACACGGAACGGCATACTGGTACCGGATGGACAGTATCAAACAGTGCGGTAAAACGGGAACGGTACAAAACCCTTTCGGCGCCGACCATTCCATTTTTATTGCTTTTGCGCCTATGGATGACCCGCAGATCGCCATATCGGTAATCGTTGAAAACTCGGGCTACGGATCCACCTGGGCAGCCCCCATTGCCAGCCTGATGATCGAAAAATACCTGACGGGAAAGGTGAAACGCAAAAGTCTGGAAAAAAGAATGCTGGAAGGTGACCTGATCACCAACCCGCCGAAGAAGACGAAAGGGGAATGATCTGCTGCTTTTCCGGATTTATTACGCTCTTCCGGATTTGTAATCGGAAGCTAAAATAATCTTAATCAACTTGTTATTATGGATTTGTGCCAAAGGCACTCTTTTGGAGTAATCCATCTTCCGGGGTCGGGATTGCAAATTCCGACCAGCTTTGGTAAATTAACTTAATCCCTTTGCGTCTCCATTGCGTCCAATGCGGTTAACTCAGCTTTTGATCAACTTCACCGCCTCCGGGTGCATCAGCATGGAAGCGAGGATTTCGTAAACTTCGTGTTCATCTATACCTGACAGCAGTTCCCTGATCTGGCGGCGTTTTTCTTCTTTGTTCTCGCGTGAAGAAAGGATGGTTTTCAGTTGTTTCACCTGCGAGCCTTTCATTTCATCCAGCAGGATATTCATAAAGTCCTGTATCGCTTTACCTGACTGGTCTTCTTCTTCTTCTTTTTCAGGAATGCCGAATATTTTCAACTCGTCAATGGCAGCCTGAAGGATTTCACGGGCCAGCTTTTTGGTGCCTTCTTCATAAGATTCGTTGCCCGAAGCATCCCGCAACGACCATGAGGTAAATTCATATTCCAGCTTTTCGATCTGACTGATCTTTTCATCCTTTGGCCCGAAAATCCTGGCCAGAATGACAATGGTATATTTTTTCCACGCCTCCAGTTCAAAACCTTTTTCATCCAGCCGTTTGATCTGTTGTTCAAGTAATTGTATTTCTTTCATCAAAATTATTCCGGTTTTTTTGTTTAGCGTAAAGATACGAATAAAAATCATAAAACGCCGCGTCGCCAGGCTGTGGCGTGAAAAAATTTGGTTAGCTATAAAAAACAGACAATCATCCTTCCCCCTCGCAACGACCTTTTTTCGTATTTTCACCGCCCCGAAATTTTATGATCATGAGCGAATTTATATTCAGTTACGACAAAGCCCTGAACTTTGTTACTAAAGACGAAATATTTCATTTCCAGCCGGAAACAGACAGGCATTTCGAAGCCATTTACAACAAGACAGGCAAAGGCAACGACTTCCTCGGCTGGGTTGACTTGCCGGACAATGTTAACGAAACTCTGATCTCCGGAATTGAGGCCACAGCACAAAGGACGCAAGGCCAGTCGGACGTTTTCGTGGTCATCGGCATCGGCGGTTCCTACCTCGGCGCCCGGGCCGTGACCGAAGCCCTGTCGCATCATTTCAGCCATCTGGATCAGGAGAAAAAATCCCCGCTCATCCTGTATGCGGGCAATAACATCAGCGAAGATTACCTTTCCGATATGCTGGATATACTGAAAAACCGGGATTATTCCGTAGCCGTAATTTCCAAGTCGGGCACAACGACCGAGCCTGCCATTGCTTTCCGTATTTTACGCGAAAACCTTGAAGAAAGATACGGAACAGCGGAAGCCCGTAAGCGTATCATAGCCATCACCGATAGGGAAAAGGGGGCGTTGAAACAACTGGCCAGTGAAGAAGGATACGAAACTTACGTCATCCCCGATGATGTGGGAGGCCGGTATTCGGTGCTCACTCCGGTGGGCCTTTTGCCCGTGGCCATTGCCGGTTTCGATATCCGCCAACTGCTTGGAGGGGCAAAAGCTATGAAAGCGCGTATTTCCGGATCCACAAAGATTGAAGAAAACCCTGTGGCAGCCTATGCAGCCGTCAGGAATGCATTGTATAACAAAGGATACACCACCGAGATCATGGTCAATTATGAACCCCGCCTGTTTTATTTTACAGAATGGTGGAAGCAGTTATACGGCGAAAGTGAGGGCAAGGAAAACAAAGGCATCTTCCCGGCAGGGGTGAGCTTTACCACCGACCTGCATTCTATGGGGCAATACATCCAGGAAGGATTGCGCAATATTTTCGAGACCGTCCTTTCGATAGAAAAGCCGCGCAGGGAGATGAAGATACCGGAAGATAAAAAGAACCTGGACAAGCTGAATTACATTGCCGGAAAAGCCATCCACGAAGTTAACCATCAGGCCGAACTGGCAACGGCCCTTGCCCATGTTGACGGCGGTGTCCCCAACCTGCGGATCAGCATTCCCGAAATCAATGAAAACACGATCGGGCAGTTGATCTATTTTTATGAAATGGCCTGTGCGGTAAGCGGTTACATTCTGAGCGTCAACCCCTTCGACCAGCCCGGCGTGGAAGCTTACAAGCGGAATATGTTTGCCTTGCTGGGGAAACCTGGATTTGAAAAAGAAACCGAAAACATCAGGAAAAGGTTGTGAGCATGAATGTTGGGGCCCGGAGGACGATAAGTATTTTTTCACGCGAAGGCGCAAAGGCGCAGAGAATATATTTTCGTGAAATCTTATTATTTCTACTGCATCTGAACTGTGTGTTTTTGCGTCTCTGCGTGCACCAAAACGGTGATCCCCGGAATGTTCCAGCGTTTTTGTATCCAACCCGTTTTTTACTCATGACAATTTTACCAGCTATCCTGCTTGCCGGTTGTTACCATCCCACGCCCAAAGAAGCATTTAACGATATAAAAGCGTTGGAAGGCAAATGGGTATCCACGGGGACGACCCTTTTCAACGAAAACTGGAAGGTGGTGTCGGATACCCTGATGACAGGAACCGGCTTCAGTCTTAACGGCGGGGACACGGTTTTTCAGGAACGGCTGAAAATTTTTCGTACAGGCGAAAACATCTGGTATGCTGCACAGCCTAACCCGGAAAAAGAATACGTATTGTTTCGTCTTACGAAAGCGGGATACAGACACTGGACTTTCGAAAATCCCGTAAACGATTATCCGGGTATCATCGTTTACTTACTTAAAAAAGACACCCTGCTTGAAACACGAGCGACCAACATCAGGGGAAACAAAGAAGTAGTTTTTACATTTAAAAAGATTTCGCAATGAAACTTATGGACCTTGTCATAAAGAGGCAGAGCGACCGGAAATATACGGACAGACCTGTGGAAAAGGAAAAACTGGAGCTTTGCCTCGAAGCTGCACGTCTGGCTCCATCGGCAAGCAATTCGCAACCGTGGACCTTTGTGGTGGTCAATGACCCTGTCCTGGTGAAAAAAGTGGCACACAAAACTTACGGCCCGTTGAAAAGTTTCAACAAGTTTGTACCCCAGGCGCCGCTAATTGTGGCCATTGTTATGGAGCCTCCCAAATTGATCACCGAGGTGGGAGGCCGTATCAAAAAGAAGGAATATCCGCTTATGGATATTGGCATTGCAGCAGAGCACTTTTGCCTGCAGGCCACCGAGTTAGGATTGGGCACTTGCATGCTGGGATGGTTCGACGAGAAAAGTGTGAAAGAGCTGATCCATGTCCCCGAGAACAAAAACATCCCGCTCCTGATCGTGGTGGGTTACACCCCTGACGATTACAAACACAGAAAAAAGATCAGGAAGGACTTTTCGAAGGTGGTGAAGTATAACTATTACAAATAGCTTATTCCCAGGTCCATCCCCCCGGTTGGTGTCCTTACCAAACGCAATCTGGAAATAATAATGTTGTTGGCGGTGACACTAATGTCAAGTCAAATATATCATGTCTTTTCCCTTTGCTACCCCTGACCCCTAAAGGGGAATGCTTACGCGCGTTGGATCCCCTTTAGGGGATTAAAGGGTGTGCGTGGCTATGAAAACGCCATATCATAGTTGACTTAACACTAATAGCAGAAATAGAAGAAGCCGTTGGTGAAGACACCAACGACGGGAAGTTGGCGTGATGTCGGCGACTAAAGTCGCCGGTACGTAACTATCCGCAATAAAAGAACCGGTTTACCAACTCCATCACTTTTTCGTCATCATTTTGTATGCGGGCGATCAGTCCCTTGTCGTTGTAACTTTTCAGGGAACCGGCAAGACTGACCAGCACTTTCAGCGGGAAAACATCATACTTCATGTAGTAATCCTGTTGTTTTAACAATTGATCTGCCGATTCAACACAGGATGTCGGCAATTTTGCCAGCGCATCCTGCCTGTTTTTGTATTCCGGGTCGAAGATATTCACGTCAACATAGGTTTTATCTGCCGCTTTTAAAGCATTTTTCATTTCAAATCCATGCCGGGCAGCCACTGTTAATCCTGCCAGCAAAAGATAAATATCGGCAGATCCGTCGGGACAACGGAATTCCACGGTTTGTTTATCTGAAAAGTCAACCACGCTGCCGCTTTCCTGCGGGTTTACCGAGTGTGCCATGTTTGAGGGTGTGGACCATCCCAGGGGAACACGCACCAATACCGAACGGTTGCGGTCGCCCCAGCAGATGTTTGTCGGCGCTTCCTGATGGGGCACCAGCCGGAAATAGGAAGTAGGATTCAGGTTGCCGAATGCCGTTAGTGAAGGGGCCAGTTCCATATATCCGGCGATGGCTTTTTTGGCAATATCACTCAGTTTGCCATTCCGTGTCATTTGATTTATTCCGTCTTTCATCACGCGGGTATGAATGTGCAACCCGCTTCCCGCCTTGCCCACCGTAATTTTCGGGGCAAACGTGACCGTAACACCATATTGGTATGCCAGCGTACGGACAATCCATTTTGCTTTCAACAGTTGGTCGGCAGAATCTTCCACGTTGGTAGGAAGAAATTCGATTTCATTTTGTTCGTACACGCGGCCTTCTTTGGTAAAGTTGCCAACTTCCGAATGACCGTATTTGATCATGCCTCCCGCTTCGGCAATGAGTTTCATGGCATGTGTACGGAAATCGTTCCATTTGGAAAAAGGAGACGACTCATGATATCCGCGCTGGTCGTCGGCTTTGAAAAGGCCATCGTCCTCGCTGATGATGTAATACTCCAGCTCACCCATGGTCTCAAACTCCAGGCCTGTAACTTTTTTGAATGCATCGTGGGCTTTCTTCAGAATGTTTTCGGGGGCTCCGTCCAGGGCATTTCCATCACGATCGTAATAAGAGCAAAGGATGTCAAGGGTAGGCACTTCGGCAAAAGGGTTGACAAAAGCGGTCTTGTACCTGGGAATGACGTACAGGTCGGAAGAGCCCGCTTCGATAAACGGAAACAGGCTGGAGCCGTCAACCCGTTCGCCGGCCATGAGCAGGTTCTCGAGGTGCTCCCGGCTGTTGATCACAAAGTTCAGCGTTTTCAGCCGTCCGTCCCAGCCGGCATACCTGAAGTTGATCATTTCGATATCGTGATCCTCGATGAACCGGATCAGGTCATCCTTGGTCAATTGCTCGGGATGCTTGCCCAGATACTGGACGATCGGGTTGGGATTCATCGAAAGGTTGTTTTTCATCTTTTCCGGTTTTTAAAAATGCAAACATACAGATTTATCCGGGGAGAATATTCTTTCATTTTAACGGACACAGCGATTTCATTTTCTTTTAAGAACCCATCGTAAAAGAAAAACCGGGCTAAAAGAAATGATCGGCCATTTCTCCGGATTGGCTGAAGGGGGATGTGCTAAATGTTTGTAAAAATTAAAAGAGGGCAACCATGATGATAAACGGGTTATCCGGCTTAAAAATAGCCTTCCAGGTGATTTGTGGCCGGGGAGAATGCCTGCCATGGAAAAAGTACCGTGCAAACTATGCCAATAGACATGATTCTTCGTTCAACTTGTTATATCAATCATCCTTTCCACACTCTTGCTAAATAACTTCCTGTGATTTTTTAATTATCGCCATCTTGCGTATCTTTGCGTAGGACGATTGATATAACACTATTTAAAGACAGGAAACAGTATATGAATGTGAAAATTTTTATCAGTTATTATAGTAAGGATAGCAACAAAATGTTGATCCTAAAAAAATTACTTAATACGAATAAAAAACTAATCCCAATTGTTATTGCTGAGAGACGTAAATCACTTGTCCCGTTATCTAAAAAAGTTGAAGACGGAATTAAAGAATCTCAAATCATAATCCCTATATTGACAAGAGAATCAATTAGTTCACAATGGGTAAATCAGGAAGTTGGTTATGCAACTGCCTTACCGGATATTAAAATCATGCCGATCATTGATAACCAGATAATTAATGATCTAAAAGGATTTATTCATAAACAAGTTGATTTATCATACACCTTTCAAAGTTTCATAGACAATAAAAGGAAAGAAGGAATTCACTTCAAAAAATGCATAAATAATTTAGTAAGTGACATACTGAAAGAATATAATATCAGCGAACCCCCTTTAACTCAGAATGAAACACCAACAATTGAAAGTACAGACAGTTTTTTCAAGAAAGATTATTTAAGTAATATTAAAGTATATACACCAAAAATTCAATTAAAAACTACTTTTATACCATACATAAAAAATAGTTCTGGAATACTTAATTTCTGGGCAAAAGTTGAAAATCATCATAACCTAATAAAGCCAGCCAGAAGACATCTATATATTGCAAGTTCCTATTCTACTAATTACATGGCTACTCCAAACAATGCACGTTACCCAAATATGTGGGCGATTTTAAGGGAAACTCCAACCCCTCAAAATAAATTGGGAAAATGGAGTTTTATTTGTAATGGAGTAGAACAAGAGAGAACATCTATAGAATCCAACAAATCATTATCAAGTGGTTGGCATCTATTCTCAGTTGAATGGTCAATACAAATGGACTTTATCAAGTTTTTTATTGATACTAATCTTATTGGTGAAAGTAATTATGCAAACTGGCCTGAATCATTTGACTATTCAATGTATATTGGAACTTGGCCTGACAAGAATCCCAAAAGTCATTTTTATTCAAAGATTAGTGAACCCTTATTCATTGGAGAAATTGATTCAAGAATAATTAAAGAGATTTATTTACATAATCCTTCTAAATAGAAGAAACAAATATTAAAAAACTCTACCGCTAAACAATTAAGTCCTAATAATTCTAGTGGGACTTGTGTTATTTGGACAAGGTGTTGAGTTCTTCCCCCACCCCGGCCCCTGTGCAAGCAGAATCTTGTGCGGGATTAAAGAACAACAATTTTCATTCAATTTCTAATTGCTCAAATTGACCTAATTGACCTAAACAAATCCTTCCAAAGGAATACCTATGGGATAAATCCAAATTTCTATACGCAGAAAAAAGTAAATGCGTTTTGGATTTAGAAATTGAGGCATTATTTAGAAATTGGAAATTTGGGCAATTAGAGCAATTTTCAACCGGCCCTATCTAGTTTTGCTGCAGAATTTAAAATATTGATAAAATATTGTTAATACATTGATAATACAAGGTGTATATTTGCAGAGGGGTGTTAACT
>CAZMOS010000077.1:0-16795 GCA_964567945.1 uncultured Lentimicrobiaceae bacterium | reverse complement strand
ATATATTTATCTGTTTTTCATAATTTTTACTTGACAATCGGTTTTAATTTTTGTATTTTTAAAAATTATTAATCAAACTGATAATTTAGTATTCTAGTTTATTTACCAAAAACTCTAAAAAATGAAAAGAATTAAATGGCCTAAATGGCTTTATGGAATTGGCGGAGTTATTTTTCTTTTAGTAATAGGATATTTCCTGTTCAACAAATATTTTATTAATTATCCGGGCTGCTATTATTTTAAAGATGGCACAAAACAGGGATGGACATTAGACCAGTTTTATAATTCCAAAACGCATAAACAGTTGCAGGTCGCTGTTCCTCCGGGTTTAATTCTGTATAAACCATTTAAACTTTCTAATTATCAAAATCTCGGATTGGAAGCTAATGCCTCCTATGTATTGGCGGTAAATAATAAAAATGATTTATGTGAAATATATTTTGATTCTCCGGATTTGACAAAGAATTCGAATTGGCAAAATATTAAAGGGTTAAATCTATATGTCAAAAGAACGTTCACAAGTGTATGTGGCGATAGTGCAACAATTACAAAAAATGGCAAGAAAGTTAAAGTCCTCTTGCATTTTGCTCAAATACAGTTAGTTGTTTATGACTTAAATGATAACTATAAGGAAAAAACTTTTGGTGAATGGGATGCTGCAAAAAACGATTTTCTTTTTCACGCGGTTCCATTTAATAAAGCACTTAAAATAGATTGGAAGCCCTCTTTTCTTTCAGATCCAAAGGGCAATTATAAAATTAAAAAAATAAGAGTACGCTGTATTATGCCCGGCTATTATTTAACAGGCGAATGTCCCCTTTCTGGTAGCTGGTGGATAACTGATGTTTGTCCTTTAAAGTAATTAGTAGTTTTTTTGTATAAAGGTTGTCCTATTAACAGACTTTCAATTTCCTGATAACTATCATCCTTTTTCTCTTTTTTAATAGTTATGTGTGAACAACATGTTTGTATCCGGTAAATGGTCAAACATTTTGACAGGTTCATTCAAACTGTCCCCGTTATTGTTCATTTTCTATTCCACTCGCTGCTGCGGATTTGTAGCCCGGGTCATAACTCATCATTCATTTTCTGTTTTCGTATTATTTCAACCTCCCACACCCTCCCCAAAAACAGATCAAACAAAAATACCTTATCGAATCCGGAGGAAAAATCAGCTTTTGACAAGCTGTCTTCAAGCTGATGGTTTCCGGAAATGTAAAGGTCGTCGCAGGCGATGACAAGCCAGGTTTTATTGAATTTCTTTTCGTTGTAGATACGGAGCTTGTTATTCTTTTTCCTGATGATCTTGTCAATTTCTTCAAACAGCCGGGTGACAGTCAGGAAACCTTCGGGGGGTGAAATGATGCGGGTGAGCTCAATCCCGATAGTATGGCGCTGTCCGGTTTTCAGAATAAAATCGGGGGATTCGGCCTGGATCAGCTTTCCTCTGGGGAAAGCGGGATACTTTTCCACAAAGTATTGCATGACAACCCTTTCTTCCTGCTTTTGATCTTTTGCCATCCGGAAGAGTTTATTAAATTTGTTTTATTTTTTATCAGCAGTCAAATGTAACCAAAAGCTGCTTTAATCGGTTTAAATGATAATTGGTATTAACTTTGATCTTAAAAAAAATAAAATGATATTCAAACGTGTTTTCTTACTGGTCATTCTGGCAGGCCTTTTACAGTCCGGCCTGAAAGCACAGACCGGCAACGCCACTTACGACTCCCTCGCGTTAAGCTACCGGCAGGTACCGGAAACTACCGGTAGGGAAATGAACATAATCAAAGTCAACCTGTTGTCGCCTTTTTTCAAAAACATCAGCTTTCAATACGAAAGGGTGATCATTAAGTTTCTTTCGGTAACCCTGACGGCAAGGTACATGCCGAATACAACACTTCCTTATGCAGGGCTCATTAGCAATATTTCAGGTAGTGATGACCCCGCAACCGGGGACGCCTTTCGGGGTATGAAAATGAGCAATTATTCCGTTTCGCCCGAGGTGCGCTTATATCCCGGAAAAAAAGGTTTCGGGAAGGGTTTTTATGTCGCCTTTTCATACCGGTATTCACATTTTAAAATAAATAATCTGAATTATATTTATGCCAACTATCCTGCACCGGACAGTGCCGTCAGTTTTTCAGGAAAATTTAATATACATTACGCAGGCGTCCTGCTTGGCGCACAATGGTTTCTCGGAAAGCATTTTACGCTGGACTGGTGGTTTTTCGGCCCGCTTATTGGGTATGAAAGTTCAAATATAGCAGGCATTTCGAGTGTGCCGTTGTCTCAACAGGATCAGGATGATTTAAGACAATATCTCGAAGATTTAAATTTACCCGGTACTGACAAATCAATCTATGTGGACCAGTACGGTGCTTCAGTGGACTTACGCGGGCTGATGTACGGAATGAACTTCGGCGTAGCGCTCGGGTTCAGGTTTTGATCAAAAAACACATATTATTCGGATGAACTAAAAAATCAGACTTTTGTAAAGTTCTTTGAATTATTTTCGTAAAAATATTTACGGATGAATAAAGCATTTACCTTTATCCTTTTCATTTTGTTTTTGGGCGCATGCCGTCAAACCGGAACTGTGGAAAAAGATTACCCCATAAAACCCGTACCGTTTACAGCCGTTCATTTTACGGATAATTTCTGGAAGCCACGGCTGGATACCAACCGTACGGTTACCATTCCTTACGACTTCAAGAAAAGCGAAGAGACAGGGAGAATAAGCAATTTCGCCAAAGCGGGCGGTTTGCAAAAAGGACCTTTTGAAGGAATACGTTACAACGACTCAGATGTTTACAAGATCATCGAAGGTGCTGCATATTCTCTCGCCGTGTATCCTGACCCGGCTTTGGAGCGTTACCTTGATTCGCTCATCGCTTTGATCGCAGCAGCACAGGAAGATGACGGTTATCTTTATACCTGCCGGACGATCAATCCCGACAGCCTTCCTCCTTACACAGGGAAAGAACGATGGTCGCAACTGAAAGACAGCCATGAGCTGTATAACATCGGCCACATGTACGAAGCTGCAGTTGCCTATTATCAGGCAACGGGCAAACGGACGCTACTGGATGTGGCCATTAAAAGTGCAGACCTGGTTTGTAAGACTTTCGGTCCCGGCAAAAACCGGTTGCACGGTGTTCCGGGACACCAGGAAATAGAAATAGGCCTGGTAAAGCTGTTTCGGGTTACAGGGGATGAACGTTATCTGAAAGAAGCGAAATATTTCCTTGATCAGAGAGGTAATGCCCAGGGGCACAAACTGTATGTTTACGGTCCTGACGGCAGCAACAAGACTTACACACAGGACCACAAACCGGTGACAGAACAAACCGAAGCAGTGGGCCATGCGGTCAGGGCAGGGTATATGTATTCGGCAATGGCTGATGTTGCTGCGCTTACAAATGATGAAGCTTATAGAAATGCCGTCGGGAAACTCTGGGAGGATGTGGTTTACCGGAAAATGTATATCACGGGTGGGATCGGATCGGTACCTGCTGTGGAAGGTTTTGGAAAAGCTTATGAATTGCCCAACCTGACGGCATACAACGAGACCTGCGCGGCTGTGGCCAATATGCTTTGGAACCAGCGTATGTTTTTGCTTACCGGAGAAGCCAAATATATTGATGTGCTGGAAAAGACATTGTACAACGGATTTCTTTCAGGTGTTTCCATCCACGGCGAAGAGTTTTTCTATCCCAACCCGCTGGAGTCGGACGGGAGCGATGAACGGCAACCCTGGTTTACGTGTTCCTGCTGTCCCACAAATGTGGTGCGTTTTATGCCCTCACTCCCCGGATATGTGTATGCGGTAAATAAAGACAAGCTGTATGTGAACCTTTTTGTGGGAAGCCGTGCAGAAATTGACATGGATTTTGGTAAAGTCGGCGTAATCCAGAAAACCGCTTACCCGCTCGATGGCAGGGTGTCAATAATAATCATTCCCGAAAGGAAGAAAAAATTTACGGTTTCTGTCAGAATGCCCGGGTGGATCACCAAACCTTTACCCGGTGATCTTTACCGGTATGCAAAAGAAGTGAAAGAGCCGGTTATCGTTAAGGTCAACGGGGAGTCTGTGAGTTATGAGCTGCTGAACGGCTACATCAGCATAAACAGGAAATGGAAAAAGGGTGATGAAATACAACTGGATTTTCCCATGCGGGTGAGGGAAATGCTTGTCAATCCCAAAGTGGCAGAAGACCGCGGCAAATTTGCCATTGAAAGGGGGCCGCTGGTTTATTGTGCCGAGTGGATGGACAATCATGGTAAAGCGAGAAATCTGTTACTGGATACCGGCAGCCGGTTTACGGTGGAGTATAAAAAGGAACTTATCGGTGGTGTGGATGTCATTCACGGGCAGGCATGGGCTTTGTCAAAGAATGGCCGCGGACAGATCGTGAAAAAGGAGCAATCTTTCACGGCGATACCGTATTATGCCTGGGCGCACAGAGGCCCGGGAGAAATGACAGTCTGGCTACCTTATGACGAGTCTGCAGCCAGCCCTGTGCCCTCGCCAACAATCGCCTCGGAAAGCAGGGTATCCGCTTCTTATTACCACGATGTGCTGACTGCCGTGAATGATCAGGTCATTCCGAAAAATTCCAGTGACCAGGATATCCCGCGGATGACTTTCTGGAGTCACAAGGGAACGACAGAATGGGTGCAATATGATTTTAAGCAGGATACAATGGTCAGCTTTGTGCATATTTACTGGTTTGACGACGGCCCTGACGGCGGGTGCAGGGTTCCGGAAACATGGCGGCTGTTGTACAGAAAAGACGGGCAATGGAAGGAGGTTTTCAAGCATGGTGACTACCCGGTTGAGAAAGACAAATTCAACACGCTGGAAATATCTCCCGTGAAAACAGATGCTTTGCGCCTGGAGGTAAAACTGCAGGAAGGTTTCTCGGGAGGGATACTGGAATGGAAAGTGGAATGAATCATGAATGCCGCAGTTGGTGTCCCCACCAACTGCTGGTTATGGAAAAGTAATGTTGTTGGTGAGGACACCAACAACGGATGAGGCCGGGATTTGTGCCAAAGGCACTCCCGTGGAGCAATCCCGACCTAAAGAGATTATAAATCTATTTTAATGCTTTGAATGTTAAACATTTAGCTTCTGGATTTCAAATCCGGAAGAGCAGTAAAAAGCTTCCGGATTACATCCACCCGGCTGAACACCGTTCGGATGGGAATCCGGAAGGGCTGTAGAGAATGATGAAAACCCCGTAGGGGTTCAATGTTATTAGCCCCGTATGGAGCGAAGCGGAATGCGGGGTACAAAATAAGTAATTACCCGTTTTGGCGGGATTTTTGCCCGAAGGAAGCAAAAATCGTGACAAAACCAATATAAAGAAAGTCAGTAGATTATAAGATCATAAATGTATGAAATATATTTTTTTAAAAATATCAATCATTTCAGTCACCCTGCTTTCCCTTTTTTCCTGTGGTGGAAACAGGAAACAGAAGATTGACAAATCAAAGCTAAAAACCTACCTCTTGACAAATAACCATGGAATGTCGGTTGAAATCCTGAATTTCGGCGGCAAGGTGATGTCGCTTAAAGTCCCCGATCGCGAAGGCACACCGGGTGATGTTGTCCTCGGTTATGATACCCCGGCGGAATACATCAACGGCAACCCTTATTTCGGGGCCATCATCGGCAGGTATGCCAACCGGATAGCCGGAGGTAAGTTTACCCTGGCCGGTAAAGAATACACGCTGCCTAAAAACAATGGAAACAATTGCCTGCACGGAGGCCCCGGTGGTTTTAATAATGTGATCTGGGAGGTGACAGATTATAAAAATGATGATCAAAATCATTATTTGAAATTAAAATATATCAGTAAAGACGGAGAGGAAGGTTTCCCGGGGAAATTGACGGTTTTTGTCACTTATAGTCTGAATGATGATAATGAACTGAAGATTGATTACCTGGCCACAACGGACAAAAAAACAGTTGTCAACCTGACGCATCATTCCTTTTTCAATCTGAAAGACGACGGCAAAACACCAATCACCGGTCATATTTTGAAGATCAATGCTGACCGGTACACGCCGATCAACCGGGACTTCATCCCTACCGGTGAAATAGCTCCGGTGAAAGGAACTCCGATGGATTTTACCAGACTTGTGGCCATTGGCCAAAGGATCAATAATGATTTTGTACAACTCCGGTATGCAAACGGATACGATCACAACTGGGTGTTGAACAAAACGGGGGATTCGCTGACGCTTGCAGCAGAGGTTTACGAGTCCGTTACGGGAAGACGGTTGCAGGTTTTTACTACCGAACCGGGATTGCAGTTTTATTCGGGTAATTTCCTCGATGGCAGCGATAAAGGAAAAAACGGGGTGGCTTATCAGTTCCGGACTGCATTCTGCCTCGAAGCCCAGCACTTTCCAGATTCGCCCAATCACCCGGCATTCCCCACAACGGTCCTGAACCCGGGGGAAGAATACCGGCAAACGACGATCTATAAATTTTCAACGGATAAAGCAGATGATGAATAAAAAATAAAACTTTGCGTCTCCGCGTCTCTGCGTGAAAAAACAAAACTTTGCGTCTCCGTGTCTCTGCGTGAAAAAACAAAACTTTGCGTCTCCGTGTCTCTGCGTGAAAAAATAAAAAACAATGATAAAATTCACAAAATTAAAATCAGTTGCTTTTATTCTATTCGCCTTAATGTTTACTGTTATGGGTTGTCAGTCTGATAAAAAGATAAAAATCGGGTTTCTGGTTACGGAGGGCCAAAAATTAAATCCTGAAATGCAGGCAGCATTCAATTTTCTGGCTGACAACAAAAATTATCAGGCGGAAAAAGTATTCTTTGAAAAGATACAAAACCGGTCTGATTTGAATGACAAGTTTGACATTCTTTGGTTTCATTACCCTGACAGCACTGCCTTCCCTGAAAGCATCACCGCCGCAAAAACCGTGAAGGCGTTAAAAAAATATGTTGAAAACGGAGGCAGGTTACTGCTCACCCAGGATGCTGCACGATACATTTCAAACTTGGGTCTGGAGCAAAAACCTCCCAAAACACGGAAAGTTGAGGTGAAAGATTACGGGTACGGGAAAAAGCTGGGGTTTCATGCTTTTTTGAGTCATCCCGTTTTCGATGGACTGTTCGGCGGCGCAGTCATTTTCAATCCCGAAAACGACACCACGATCCGCCAGACCGGATATTTCGGTAAACACGATACGTTGAATGCCAAAGTGATTGGTATTGACTGGAGTTACATCACTTTCAAAGAGAACGACAAACTGGTTTTGGAATACAGGACAAGTAAGGGAGATGTGGTGGCCGTCGGCTCCTATATGCTTTTTTCCATCAAAAACAGAAACCGGAAAGAGTTTGACATTTTTACAAGTAACCTGTTCCGTTATCTGAAAAACCTGCCAGAAAAAGGATTGCATTACTGGAAATACAACGAGGGTTACGTAAAGCCATTTGAAACACATTTCAAAAAGAACTTACCCGGGCAGCCGGAAATCTGGAAAGACCTGCCTCCGGTTTTGTCTTTCCCGGATATGCAGGCCACACAAAACTCATGGGACCTTGCCGGACAACGCATCCTGGTAATGGGAAAAGAAAATGCCGGGATTGAGGAGATATGGGCACATCCCGTTATGGCTTTGCGTGATTTTGAAGCAGGTGTCCGGTTCAGCGCAAAAGACCCGGTGCGATGGTTTTCAACGCTGACGCCCGTCATCACGATTACACCGGATAAGATCATGAGGACTTATCAGGTGGACGGTACAACGATCAAAGAAACCGTAACCGTATCGCCCGGCAAGCCCGTAAGTGTGGTTCATTATGATGTATCAGGCGATAGGGATCTTAAACTTTTTATCCGGTTCAAAAGCAATCTCCGGCTGATGTGGCCTTATTCTTCCAAAGTGCTGGGGAACCTGTTGTACGGCTGGGACGACAATATCCGGTCGTTTGTCGTCAAAGATGAAAGCGGAAAGTTTGTTACCTGCGTAGGAACAAATGCAAAAACGGAAGTTCACATGATAGGACAGTTTGAGATACTTAACGTTACGCCATCCGGAATTGACGGTAAGCCGACAACACTTTTGCAGGTTGCGGCACTAATGAATACGAAGATCAATCACAACGGTTCTCTGGATGTGGTGATCTCGGCCTCGGATGAAGGCATTGAAAAAACGCTGGATTATCATTTGAAAGCGTTGCAAAACCCGTTTGCTGTTTACCGGTCTGCCAATGCATATTATGCCGATTTGCCGGATGACAAGCTGGTCATCAATACACCCGACAAGGAGCTGAATGAGGGTTACCGCTGGGCTTTGGTAGGTACCGACCGTTTCTTTGTCCACACGCCGGACATCGGGAAATCGCTGGTTGCCGGTTACGCCACAACCGCCAAAGGGTGGGACGGCGGACAAAAGATCAGCGGCAGGCCCGGATATGCCTGGTATTTTGGACGCGACGGGCAATGGAGCGGGATGGCCGTCAACGATTACGGCGATTTTGAAAAGGTGAAAGACATTTTGAAAATGTACATCCGTTTTCAAAGCCCGGAAGGAAAGATCTATCACGAACTGACCACCTCGGGCGCAGTGCATTATGATGCTGCCGATGCTACACCGCTGTTTATCGTGCTGGCGGGGAAGTACCTGCACGCTTCCGGAGATAAGCAGTTTATTAAAGATAACTGGAATTCCGTTCAGCAGGCCATTGACTTTTGCTTTTCCACCGACACCGACGGCGATCATCTGATCGAAAACCCGAATGTGGGCCACGGCTGGGTGGAAGGCGGCTTTTTGTTCGGCGGAAAAACAACCCTTTACCTGGCTTCCTGCTGGGCCGAAGCCCTCGATCAGGCGGCTTATATGGTACAGGCATTGGGAAATGAAAGCAAAGCTGAGAAATATCGCAACGAAAGCAAAACGGTCGTTGATATCATCAATGATCATTTCTGGGACAAGGAAAATAACTTTTTAAACCATAGCGTAAAATCCGATGGAAGTTATATCCGCGAAAAGACCGTTATGCCTGCCGTACCGATGTATTTTGGTCAAATCCGGAATGATCATGCCTATGCAATGCTGGAACAACTGGCCGACAATGGCTTCACTACAAACTGGGGTGTGCGAATGGTGGATGAACAGAACAGTCATTTCAACCCGAGGGGCTATCATACGGGAAGCGTGTGGCCGCTTTATACCGGCTGGACGGCGTTGGCTGAATACCGGAACGGCAGGCCGGTGCAGGGTTTCAGCCATACGATGAACAATATTATGGTTTACAAGTTCTGGCAGAAAGGTTTTATCGAAGAGGTGCTCAATGGGGAAACGTACCTGCCTTCAGGTGTATGCAGCCATCAGTGCTGGTCGGAAACGATGGCATTGCAACCTTTGCTGGAAGGGATGCTGGGTTATCAACCGGATGCATTGAATGATCGACTGACTTTGTCACCTGCATTACCTGCTGACTGGAACTGGTTCGAGGCCAGTAATATTCGCATTGGGAAACAAAAAGTTCAGATGACAATGAAACGCACTCCCGGAAAGATCGTTTACCAGTTGGATTGCCGGAATGATAAACCGGTCCAAATGGATTTCAATCCTGTATTGCCGGTAAAAACGGATGTGTCAAAGGTGTTACTGAATGGTGAGGAACAAGAGTTCACCATTGAACAAAAAGCAGATGCAACTGTGGTCAATTGCCATTTTGTCCTGAAAAAGACAGCGACACTGAAAATCAATTACAAAGGAGGAATTGCCGTCCTGCCCTATATTCAGTATCCTTCACCGGGCGATCCGGCTCCGGGTGTGCGTATTCTTTCTTCGGGATTTAATGACGGGAAATATGTTGTTGAACTGGAAGCGCCGGCAAATAAAAACGTTGTTGTCAGGTTTTATATTAATGAAAGAAATTTCAGAATTAAAGGCGGAGAGATAATGGGAAGGGATAAAAACACAATCCGGGTTAAAGTGAACTTTGGAGGCAATAATACAAAATATGTTCGGAAGAATGTTGAGGTGGTTTTTGATTAATGCTTATCCTTAATGTCGGTCAAGCTATAAAGCTAGTCGGGATTTGTAATCCAGACCCCCCTGGCTCTTGTGCGCAGGCACTGTGCGCGGTTGACTTGGGCCGGGCTAAAACTTCAAACCTACATTTACTGCTCATTCCACAAAAATAAAAATATCTATCCGGTTAGTATTGATTTGTAGGTTATAATAGGTTCGGGCTGTTTAGTCTGGCCCAGATCCTGCCAACGCACTGGCCGGGCGGGAAGACTTGCGCCAGTTGGCGGCTGGGGGGGAGCTTTCAGCGGGTCGAAAAATAATTGATAGCAGTTCAGTCATTTCCAATCTTTAACAAAGTTTTGTATCTTTGTAATATAAGATTAAACATTATTTAAAATGAAACTTACTGCGATTATAGAAAAATCTGACGATGGCTGGTATGTTGGGCAGATTGAAGAGTTTCCTGCAGCAATCTCACAGGGGAGAACTATTGATGAATTAAAAGAAAACCTGATTGATGCGTTACAATTATTGATGGAAACCAATAAAGAGATGACAAAAAAGGAATACATTGATAAAGTAATATTTAGGAAAGAACAACTGGTCATCTGATGAAACGTCAGCAATTTCTTAAATATCTCCAAAAGCATAATTGTATTCTTTTACGGGAAGGAGCAAATCATTCCATCTATATGAATCAAAAAAACCAAAAACAATCATCAGTAAGTCGTCAACGTGAACTATCCAATTTAATGTGCAATAAAATCTGTAAACAATTGGAAATCCCTCCGGTTTCAAAATAAAATTAGCATTTGGTTGTGAAATTACTACTTACCCAATTTCCGGGGCAAATCTCGTATACCGGGTACTATGCGAAGTTGACTTGGGCCAGATTATAACTTCAAACCTTCATTTTCTATTCTTTTTACAAAGAAACGAATAGCTGTCCGGTTAGCATTGATTTGTCGGTTATAAAAGGTTCAGGCTGTTTAGCCTGGCCCAAGTCCTGCCCACGCACTGGCCGGGCGGGAAGACTTGCGCCAGTGGGTGGCCCAGGTCCTGCCAACGCACAGGCATAGCGGGAAGAACGAGGCGAGGGAGCTGCCTGACCCGCTGAACGGACTATCGGGCAGGCTTGTGGGCGGGAGCTTTCAGCGGGTCGAAAAAAATTTGTTGTTTCATTTTCGACCCGCCGGGAACAAGCCCACCCGGCGGGTCAGGGGTTGATTGACCTTTCGGGTCGAAGCAGGCAGGTGTGCAGGAGTCCCGAAAGGTCGAAGAAAACGGCAGTCATCAGCAAATAAAAAAAAACGGCATTTCTTCAAATCCCCGTGAGTTTTTCCAACAAAATCGGACAAAGTATTACAAGGTGTTTTTTTCGTCGTATTTTTGTCCTCTTTATTTGGACACTTATGAACTTTTACAAGTTATTTTATAACTGTGCTCCTGACTGTAGATCACATTATCTGGTTTCAAAAGAAAACAAAAGAACAACTATGAAAGGAAAAACATTTGTTGAAAAAATACTGGGCGCCGACAAAGGAAACATCGTTTTCAAAAAGCCCGACATCATCCTCACTCATGACAACACGGCCAGCATCTACAACACTTTTAAGAAGATGAATGGCGAAAGGGTAAAATACCCGGAACAACTGATGATCGTTCTCGATCACAATGCACCCCCGACCAGTGCGGCGCTGGCCAACCAATACCAGAAAGTGCGGGATATTGTCCACGAACAGGGCATCACCAATTTCCACGACGCCGGAAAAGGCATCTGCCACCAGATCATGGCCGATTATGCCAAACCCGGAATGATCATCGTGGGCAGCGACAGCCACACCTGCACGGCAGGGGCCTTCAATGCGCTGGCTGCCGGCATTGACCGAACGGAAGCCGCCGGGTTGTGGCGACAGGGAGAAACGTGGTTCCGCGTACCGGAATCGCTGAAGATCACGCTGACCGGAAAACTGAAACCGGGTGTTTATGCCAAAGATATCTCGCTGTGGATCATCGGGATGATCGGTTCCAGCGGCGCCGATTATATGTCCATCGAATATCACGGTGAGGGAGTGAAAACGCTGACCATTGACCAGCGGATGACCCTGGCCAACCTGGCTTCGGAAATGGGTGCCAAAAATGCCGTATTCCCTTATGATGAAGTGTTGCAGGAATGGCTCGGTGATGAGAAATTTGACTGTGTCTGGGCTGATCCAGGTGCTGAATATGCCAAAGAGATTGAAATAAACCTTTCGGGAATCTTCCCGCTTGTGGCGGCTCCCCATCAGGTGGACAATGTGAAAGCCGTGGCCGAAGTCAAAGGCACAAAACTACAGGAAGCTATGATCGGGACCTGTACCAACGGCCGGTTTGAAGACCTGAAAATTGCCGCAGAAATATTGAAAGGAAAGAAAATACCGGAAGACTTCCAGTTGATCATCGTTCCGGCATCCAAAAAGATCTATTTACAGGCTATGCGTGAAGGCATCATTGAAACGCTGATGGAAGCCGGCGCCAATGTGTTGTCAGCTTCGTGCGGCCCGTGCCTCGGAACAGGGCAGGGGATACCTGCCGACGGGTATAACGTGATCTCCACTTCCAACCGGAACTTCAAAGGACGGATGGGAAACAAGGAGGCCTTTATTTACCTGGCTTCCCCGGCAACGGTTGCTCACTCGGCACTGGCCGGTGAGATCGTGGACCGGGGCTTCGACAACAATGAGAAATTCCCGTATGCAGCCCGCAAGACCACCACAGTGGTCATCCCCGAAGATGAAAACCGCCGCATCAACGGTGTGTGGAATTACAAAGATGTCAATGACCTGAACACCGACCAGATGTTTGCCGGAAACCTGACCTATAAAGTGTTGAGCTCCGATGCCGAAAGCATTATGCCGCACCTGTTCCAGGGGTTTGACGTGAATTTCAACAAAAACGTAAAACCGGGTGACATCATCATTGCAGGTTCCAATTTCGGTTGCGGAAGCTCGCGCGAGCATCCGGCAGTGGGTTTGGCTTATGCCGGCGTGAAAGCAGTGATCTGCAAATCGGTCAACAGAATATTTTACCGTTCGTCCGTTAATCAGGGACTGCCTATCATTATTCTGCCCGAAGCTGTTGAGGCTTACCGGCCGGGTGACGAAGTAAATGTTAATTTTTCGGAAGGAACGGTATCAGTTGGAACAAAAACATTTACTTTTGCCGCGCTTCCCGAAAAGCTGATGGGTATTTTTGAAGCCAGGGGGTTAGTGAATTATATAAAAGAAAAAGTCTGAAGATCGAAAGCGTGGAATTGATATTGTTTGCCGGATGAAGACGAGGATTGTTTATTTTTTGTTGCCGGTATTGTTTATCCTGGGATATTTCCTGATTATTTTCAGCATGCCGAAATATGCAGGCAGCTATTTTATTTTTGTGCTCCTGATCCTCGGCGACCTTTACCTCTGGTCGTCCATCAAAAAAGCGGTTTTTAATTACCGAAAATGGCTGATGGTGCTCATTTCCATATTCTACTGGCTCCCTTTTCTATCGCTTATCTTTCTGGTTATCGGCTTATTGATCGTACCGATCATTGACTGGAACGATGTGTTCAGGACATACCTCGTGGGCTTTATCCTTGTTTTTTACACAGCCAAATTGTTCCCCATCATATTTCTACTGCTGGCAGACATCATCCGGTTGATTGACCGGGTATTTCACCTGATGGACAAAGAAAAAAGGGGAAAGGTCAGGGAAGAGCAAAGCGGGATCACCCGTAGCCGTTTCCTTCAGTATCTGGGATATATCACCGGAGGGCTGGTGCTGGGTACGATGTTTACGGGCATGTTTAAATGGGTCTATCAGTTTAACATTGTAAAGGAAAAGATCAGAATACCACATTTACCGAAACCTTTTAACAACCTGAAAATAGTTCAGATATCGGATATGCACCTGGGTAGCTGGACATCGGAAAAGCCGCTGGAACAGGCCATTGAGATGATCAACGTGATGCAACCCGATATGATCCTGTTCACCGGTGACATCGTCAATTTTGCCACAAAAGAAGCCTTCCGTTTTGAGGAAACCCTGAAAAAACTAACTGCCCCTATGGGGGTCTATACCACGCTGGGAAATCACGATTACGGTGATTATGTCAGATGGCCTACACCAGAAGCCAAGCGGAAAAATATGGATGACCTGTATGCTTTTTTCGACAGGATCGGATGGAAAATGCTGAACAATGAAAATGTGGTCTTTGAGCGTGGCGGCGAAAAATTTGCGCTGGTTGGTGTCGAAAACTGGGGCGCCAGTCCCCGTTTCCCGAAATACGGCGATATTGAAAAAGCGCTGCTGGGCACCGAAGATGTCACGGCACGTATTCTGATGTCGCACGACCCGACACACTGGGATGATGTGATCGTTCCAGGCGGTTATCCCGTTGACCTGACCCTTTCGGGACATACGCACGGCTTCCAGATCGGCATTGAAACCCGGGAAGTAAAATGGAGCCCTGCCAAATGGATGTACAAGCATTGGGCAGGACTTTATCAAAATCATGATGGCCGTTATCTGTACGTCAACCGCGGGCTGGGCGTGATCGGCTACCCCGGGCGCATCGGCATTCTCCCTGAAATCACCGTACTGGAGCTGGTGAAGCTGAGTTAGAAAATGTTTCATAATGCTTTAAGCGTGGACGCTTAAAGCAGGGAATAAATATTACGGTACTCCGTACCTTTCTTTTCTTTTTTGAGGTTTCTATAAATATTTTCGGTGCGTTGCACCTTTGACTCATTGTCTTTCCCGTTGTTGGAGTCCTCTCCGACAACCACACAACCCACGTTTAGTTCCTTGTTTTTGCCGAAACGGCTACCTACCGGCGGCTTTAGCCGCCGATTCTCCGAGGTTTTCCTATTCTTCGGGGTTCGGCAGCTTCATCTACCGGTACGGCAAATCCAACCCCTTTAAAGGGTTCTCCCCGTTTTTTTGGTTTTTGAGTTTTTTGCCTATTTTTACCAGCAGTAAATTCATTCAGTTATCATTATCTTCATGAAAGCAAGTCAGATTATTTTCATTCTCCTGGCCACTTTTTCCCTGTCAACACTTCGTGCTCAGGTATTTGAAAAAGTCTGGGAAACCGACTCGGTTTTACGTATACCTGAATCGGTATATTATGACCAGGCCCGTGATCAGATTTATGTTTCCAATATCAACGGAAAACCGCTGGACAAGAATGGCAACGGTTTTATCTCGCTGGTTGGGCCGGATGGTAAGATCATTAAATTACAATGGGTTACGGGTTTGGATGCCCCCAAAGGAATGGCCGTATCAGATTCATTATTGTATGTTACGGATATTGACCGTATCCGGGTCATCAACATTACACAGGCCAGGATCATTAAAACAATACCTGTTGACAGTGCCGAGTTTCTGAATGATCTTACCAAAGACGATCATGGCAACCTATATATTTCCGATACGAAAACGAACAAGATACTGAAAATGTCCAACGATTCGGTTAAAGTCTGGATGACGGACGAAAAGATAATATCGCCTAACGGACTGGCCTTTAATAAAAATAAATTACTGGTCGGTACAAAAGACGATGTGCTTGTTATTGATCCGGAATCCAAATCAGTCCGTGTCAAATTTGAGGGAGTGGGGCCGGTTGACGGGCTGGTTCCGGTAGGGGGGCAAAAGTTTGTCATCTCCGACTGGTCAGGCCGTGTGATGCTGGTCAGCCCGTCTGAAAAGGTGGTGCTGGGCAACACCACCGAACAAAAGATACAGGCGGCAGACCTGGGATTTATTCCCGATGAAAAACTTATCCTCATCCCAACCTTTTTTGATAACAGGGTGGTCGCCAGAACTATTCATTAAGGTCATTGTGGTATTCGGTTATTTTATTTTTGTTCTGATATAATTATTTCAGATCAGAATCTTTTTTTGTAATTTTACGGAAAAACACAAAATGGATCGCTATTGCCTTGAATGTGGCACGAAATTACATGGGCGGATAGACCAGAAGTTTTGCTCTGACCAATGCCGGAATACTTACAATAACCGGATGAACAAGGATGAAACGGCCGTAATGAAAAACATAAACAACCGATTGAGAAAAAACCGCAGGATTCTCAAGGAGCTAAACCCAAACGGCAAAGCCAAAGTTAAAAAACAAACTATGCTCGCCAAAGGGTTCAGTTTTAAATACTTTACCAATGTTTATAAAACAAAAGAAGGTAAAATTTATTATTTCTGTTATGAATACGGCTACCTTCCGCTCGACAACGATTTTTTTGCCCTCGTGATCAATAAAGAAATTTAACATCTTTTATAATATTAATCATAATGAGGTAAAGAGAAAAAATGTAAGCATCATTTTCCCTTTCCGGTTGCTTCTTTGCATGTGCTTTTGCCCGTAAAAACCAATCTTGAACAAAAGTAATATCAATTGGTTAGAAAACATCCCTCCACCTTATTGAATGTTGCGATTACCAGGCTCTTTTTAAAAAATTTAAAAGAAAGAGGTAAGCTGTTTCAGTCCCTGACAGGAAATCATACCTGAAAAATGATTGGTTGAGTTTTGAAAAATTAATAAATTTGCCAGGAGATGAAAGGTAAAGCAAAAAGATTCAGTAAGCATTAAATTTTCCGGAAATTTTTTTATATAAATATTATCACAATTGGAATCATTAAAACAATTAATTAATACATGTGAAGAACTGGCGTTCGACCTGAATTACACTCGTGCCAAACAATGGAAATCGGAAGGAGACCAAAGAGTTTTGATCGGCTATATGC
>CAZMOS010000076.1:0-16943 GCA_964567945.1 uncultured Lentimicrobiaceae bacterium | reverse complement strand
AGTGGTTTACAGTGAGCGCATTGAGGAAGCGACACCCGGCCCGAAACAGTTTAAAATAAATACAGCCGGTTTACTTCCCGGAATATATCTTTTAAAAGTAGATGCCGGCAGCAGTTCATTTGTCCGTAAGGTGAGCATCAGATAATTTTGAAAATATTATTAAGTGAAAACCGGCGTAAACCCAATGAATAGGTTTACGCCGGTTTCTATTTTTCCTTGCTATTCCCCCGCTTCAAGCGTCTCGCTTGAAGGGTTATTATCTTTTGTCATTATAATCCCGGTTTAAGCGTCCACGCTTAAATGCACACACCCACATTCGTTTCAAGCGTCCCGCTTGCAGTCCAGTACATTTTTTATGGTTATTCACCGGTCGCTCTTTCAGAGCTTTTTGCTCTGCTTTTTAATAACAGGCCTTCACTGCGTTGCGGCCTGTTTTGTTAAGGTACGGGGCGTTGCCCCTCCCGGCATGTCTGAAAAGTCTCTTTTTTTTTCGACCTGGCGGATGCAGGGCCACCCGCCAGGTCAGCCCTCCCCGCTTCAAGCGTCCCGCTTGAAGATATTAACACATCAGTTATAACTTTGTTTCAGAATGCTTTAAGCGTGGACGCTTAAAGCAGAGATAGTTTCAGGGATAACCTTTGCGCCTTTGCGTCTCCGCGTGAAATAAAATTTTCTGGATAGCCCGTTATCTCCCAAAATCTTCCCCCTTCGTTTGCCATAAACAAATAAATATTTGATATTTGCGGGTCTGAAATCAAGTTCATGCCCGGAAAAACAAATTCAACGTCATACACCGCCGCTTTCATCAGCCTGACTTTCCTGTTTTTCATGTGGGGATTTATGACTGTCCTCAATGACATCCTGATCCCATACATGAAACAGGTTTTCGAGTTGAATTACACCAAATCCATGCTGATCCAGTTTACATTTTTCGGAGCGTATTTTGTGGGTTCGGTGGTTTATTTTGTCATTTCCGTTCTTTCCGGTGATCCGATCAACAGGATGGGATATAAAAAAGGGATCATTTACGGATTGTTCACTTCCGCCGCGGGCGCCCTGCTGTTTTACCCGGCGGCCCAATACCACTTGTATGGATTTTTTCTTTCGGCATTGTTCGTGATGGGGCTGGGTTTTACCCTGTTGCAGATCGCGGCTAATCCTTATGTGGCCATCCTGGGGCCGGAAAAATCAGCCTCTTCACGACTCAATCTGGCGCAGGGATTTAACTCACTGGGTACGACCATCGGGCCGGTGATTGGCGGGTTTCTGATCTTCAAATATTTTGCCGATGCTCCCGGCTCGGATGCCGTGAAAATCCCTTATCTGTTTTTTGCACTTATTTTTTTGCTGATGGCGGGATTTATCCGAGCAACAAAACTTTCCCGTTTTACAAACCCGGAGGAAAGCAAAACCGGTTTCGGCGCTTTGAAATACCGGCAACTGGTTTTCGGGATGATCGCTATTTTTATGTATGTGGGCGGCGAGGTGAGCATCGGCAGCATGATGATCAATTATCTCGGGCTGGATGAGATCGGCGGTTTGTTGCACATAGAGGCCAGTAGATTCGTTTCCATATACTGGGGCGGGCAGATGATCGGCAGGTTTCTCGGTGCTGTTTCCCTGAGCCGGACAAAAAATTCCGAGCTGAAAAACCTGGGGATGATTGCAATTCCTTTGGCTGCTTTTGCGGTGATCTGGATGACCAATGGTCTTGAGATGGCGCTGATCTACGGTATCTTTCTGCTGGTCAACCTGGGCGCATTTTTCCTCGGAAAGTCATTGCCGCAGAGGACGCTTTACATTTTTGCGTTTGTGAATATCATCCTGCTTGCCATTGCGGTGTTAAACAAAGGGCCTGTTGCCCTGTGGCCGGTCATTGCCATCGGACTGTTCAATTCCATTATGTGGTCCAATATTTTCACGTTGGCCATTGCCGGGCTGGGAAAATATACGAGCCAGGGGTCTTCGTTGCTGGTGATGATGATCCTCGGCGGCGCCATCCTGCCTGTTTTTCAGGGTATGGTTGCCGACAGCTTCGGGGTGCACCTGTCTTACATCGTCCCGGTTTTCAGCTACATTTACATTGCCTTTTACGGACTGAACGGATATAAACCATACAAACACAGATAGAGTTTTTTTAAAACGATTTTTCTGATTTAAAATAATAACGTAAAAACAATTTTCCTCTTTGGGGGGATGAAAGGAGGGCTATGTTAAACAGAAGAAAATTCCTTGAAAAAGCATCGGCAGCCGGGCTGCTTGGCCTGATCGGCAGCCGTCTAAAACTGGATGCCACACCAATGTTTAACCTGGAAGACAGTCAGGTACCCGTGATCATTTCCACCTGGAACCACGGCATTCCCGCCAATGCCGAAGCGATGAAAACCATGGAATCGGGTGGCAGTGTACTTGATGCCGTTGAAAAAGGTGTGATGGTTGTGGAAGCCGATCCGAAAAACCACAGCGTGGGGATAGGCGGCCTGCCCGACAGGGACGGCTACGTTACGCTTGATGCTTCCATTATGGCTCCGGTCGGTAATGCCGGGTCGGTTTGTTTTTTGCAGAATATTGTCCATCCCGTCTCGGTAGCGCGTCTGGTGATGGAAAAAACGCCCCACGTCATCCTCGCTGGCCAGGGCGCCCTGCAGTTTGCCGTTGAAAGCGGGTTCAAAGAACAAAATCTGCTCACACCCGAAGCGGAAAAGATATGGAAAAATTGGTTGAAGAAATCCAATTATGACCCGGTGATCAACTGGGAAAACGTGCCCAACAAATATCACGATACCATCGGTTTGCTTGCGGTGGATAAAAACGGGGACATTGCCGGGGCATGTACAACCAGCGGGCTGGCTTTCAAGATGCACGGCAGGGTGGGGGATTCGCCCATCATCGGCGCCGGGCTTTATATGGACAATGAGGTGGGAGGCGCCACCGCTACCGGAATGGGAGAGCTGGTGCTGAAAACCCTCGGCTCATTCCTCGTTGTGGAGCTGATGCGCAACGGCAGAACACCGCAGCAGGCCTGCGAAGAAGCCGTGATGCGCATCGTAAAGAAAGACCCCGACGCTAAAAAACGGCAGGTGGGCTACATTGCCGTGAACAAAAACGGCGAAACCGGAGCTTTCAGTCTGCAACCCGGTTTTAATTATGCTGTGCATCAGAACGGGGAAAATAAGATGGTTGACAGCAGGTCGTACTATTAAAAAATCACTTATCTGTTTGTTTTTTCTTCCCATACTTTCGGGTCACGGTAAGTACTGATTATAGCTAAAACTTCTATTTCTTTCGTGTCTTCATTAATGTAAAAGTGAACCAGATATGGAAATTTCTTTATTAACATACACCGTATCTCATTGTATTTGATAGCGTAAATATGAGGGTTTCTTTTTAAACTATTTATTTGCTTTAGTGCTACATCACGAAATCTTGTTCCCAGATGATTTTGTTGATCATTATACTAATCAATAATGTTTTGAATGTCTTCCAGTGCTTCAGGCACAATTCTGACTTTGTATCTTTTCATCAAGGCTTTAACGTTTTTTTTGCTTCATCCCAGTCCATTAATTTTTCAGGGTTTTTTCTTATTTTTTCAAATCGTTCCATAACAAGTTCCTTGTGACTTTGAGGAATATCATATTCTTCTTTTTCTTTTTTCAAAGCATAATCAAGCATACTTTTTATGGCATTGATTAAGTTAATGTCATTGATTTGTTTGAATTGTTCAATAATTATTGCCTTTTGTGCCTGGATATCCATTTTACCAATTTATTTTTTCATTATTACAAAGGTATCAAAAAATAAAGAGATTATTTTTCAGAAAAAAGAATTTCCGTTAATCTTGCATAAAAAACCAATATCTGTGAAATTGAAACGAATTTTGGTATTTGCTGCTTTAGCAGTGTTGATGGTAACAGCATCTTCAATTCTGAACGGACAAAACAGGGAGTTCGCCATCATCCCTGTCCCTGTGGAAATGAAAGTGAAACAAGTAGAGTTTGTCCTTAACGAAAAAACAAAGCTTGTTTACCCCGACAAGGAAGAAGCCCGTCAGGTGGCGGGTTATTTTAAGGCCTGGATTGAAAACCCTACCGGCTTTACATTGAAAAAAGGAAACAAAAAAACGAAAACCAATGTCATTGTTTTTCGCCTTGTGGAAAATGATACGCTGGGAAAAGAAGGTTATCTGCTGGATGTCAGTCCCGAAAAAGTAGTGATCTCCGCCAATGGTTCGTCGGGATTGTTTTACGGTGTTCAAACCGTTTTACAACTGCTGCCCCCTGAAATTTACAGCCCGGAAAAGATCACGGGAACCGCGTGGACCATGCCGGCAGTGTCAGTATTCGACAAACCCCGTTTCGGCTGGCGCGGGATGCATCTGGATGTCTCGCGGCATTTCTTCCCCAAAGAATTTATCAAAACATACATTGACCTGATCGCTATGCACAAGATGAATGTGTTCCACTGGCATCTGACTGATGACAACGGCTGGCGTATTGAGATCAAAAAATATCCTAAACTTACGGAGGTTAGTGCCTGGCGGGTGGACCGTGAAGATCAGCCGTGGCGGGAGCGCACACCTCCGAAACCCGGCGAGAAAGCCACCTATGGCGGATTTTATACACAGGATGACATCCGTGAGATCGTAAAATATGCTGCAGAACGGCAGATCATGGTTTTGCCCGAGATCGAGATGCCCGGACATACCAGCGAAGTATTTGCCGCTTATCCCTCGCTGTCCTGTTCGGGAGAGAAGACGTTCGTCAGGCCGGGAAGTTACTGGCCGAACGATGACATCTTTTGTGCAGGCAACGACAGCGTTTTTATTTTCCTGGAAGATGTGCTGGATGAGGTGATGCAATTGTTCCCGTCCCCTTACATCCATATTGGCGGCGATGAGGCGGACAAATCCAACTGGAAAAAGTGTCCGAAATGCCAGAAAAGAATTAAAGATGAACACCTGAAAAACGAAGAAGAATTGCAAAGCTGGTTTGTCAAACGGATTGAAGACTACCTTGTTGCGCATGGTAAGAAACTCATCGGATGGGATGATATCCTTGAAGGCGGGCTTGCACCCGAGGCCACAGTGATGTCCTGGCGGGGTGTTGAAGGAGGAATTGAATCAACTAAACAAGGTCATGATGCAATCATGTGCCCTGTAAGTCATTGTTATTTTGACTACTACCAGGCTGACCCGGATTTTGAACCCGAGGCAATCGGCGGATTTACCACACTGAAAAAAGTTTATTCGTGTGAGCCCGAACCCAAAGAACTGACCCCTGAAGAAGCCAAACATATTCTGGGTACGCAGGGCAATGTGTGGACAGAATTCATCCCCACGCCGGAACACGCCGAATATATGGCCGTACTCCGGATGACAGCCCTTGCCGAAGTAGCCTGGAGCCCGGCATCCGAACGCAACTGGGAAGATTTCAGGGAACGGCTGAATACCCAGTTCAAACGGTTTGATTATATGGGCGTGAATTATTCCAAAGGTTCCTGGAAAGTGTATATCCTGCCTCAATTATCCGGAGACGGAAAAAAGTTTACTATCGTGCTGGAAACCGAACAACCGGAATACCCGGTGTATTATGCCCTTGACGGTTCCGATCCTGATACAGCTTCGATGCTTTATAAAGAACCCATAGTGATTGATCATACGGTGACCATTAAAGCCGGAATCTTTGATCACGGTCAGTTGAAGGAAAAATACGCCAAGAAATCCATCATCTTTCACAAGGCAGTGGGCAAACCGGCTGAATTGAAAAGTCTGCCTTCTAAAAAATACAGCGGCAAGGAAGCCCTCACGCTTGTTGACGGGATGACCGGTTCCCGGCGTTACAATGACGGTTACTGGCTGGGATTCAAAGGAAATGACCTGGACTTCGCCATTGATCTTGAAAAAGAAACTCCGGTACATCAGGTTTCGGTTAACTTTTATCAGCGGCAGCGTTCCTGGATATTTCTGCCTGTGAAGGTCGTTATCGAAGTGCTGGATAGCAGTGGGAATGTGGTGGCTTCGCAGACCGTTTTACCCAAAACCGATCCCAGAACCAAAGGGGTGATTATCGAGCCGTTCACCGCACAATTCACAGATGTTTCCGGGCAATATGTCAGGGTGACCGGAAAGAACAAGGGCACTTGCCCTGACTGGCATCCCGGCGCCGGTGATACCTGCTGGATCTTTGCCGACGAGGTGGTAGTGGAATGAGGGGATTAGTGATTTGTGATTGATGAATAGTGATTTATGATTGTGCTGAAGGCATCCCTTTGGGAGTGATTGATGATTTTAGATAAACAAGAATTAATAATCAAAAGACAGGAAACAAGACATGAGACAAAAGACAGAAGACGATGAAACTTTAAACACGAATAAACCAACAAATAACACAACTCTGTTCTCCCCTTTGGGGAGATGCCCGAAGGGCAGAGGGGTTTTCTCCCCCCTTGGGGGAGATGCCTGGAGGGCAGAGGGGGTTGGGAGATGCCCGAAGGGCAGAGGGATTTTTCTCCCCATCGGGGAGATGTCCGAAGGACAGAGGGGTCTAAACCATTTCAAAATTCAATATTCAATATTTTTACAAGTTTCCAACCTTTCCGGTTCCTGCCTCACCGACTTGCTTCGACCGAAAAGGTTAAGCATCAATATCCCTACCTCCATTCCACGATCGTAACCCTTTCTTTTTCCAGCAGGTCTTTGGACAGCATTTTTCAATACGCCCGGTAACCACCTCCTGTATTTTCACCTCAATTTTGGAATCTAATAAATTGTTACTGAACCATTGGTAACAATGATATACCCTTCCCTCAAAAAATAAACAACCTGAGTTTCGTCATAAGTTCCTGATTCAATTGAAATTGTTGTCCCGGGTCCGTAAACTTGTGCAGCTTCATAAATTGTCTTAAACGGATTGGCCTGGCTGCCGTCACCTCCTGCTGCTGCACTGGCATCTACATAAATTATATAGGGAGGAGCCGCTGTACGGAACATTCCCCTGCCGTGCGTTGCCGCGATCAGGAATTCGTTCCCCTGCCAGAAAAGTTCTGAAACTTCCGTATTCACGGGGCCTTCATTATCAGTATAATTGGTTACAACACTCCAGTTCACCCCTCTGTCCTTGGTTGCAAAAACACCCAGGTCGGTTCCGATATATACCCAGTTGGAATTGCTGGGGTGATACCTGACTGTATTTACCTGTAATGCGGGCAGGTCATTGGGCGCCGTGCCGCTTCTGTTTTCCCATGTTACTCCGGCATCGGGTGTGTACCATACATTGTCGTTATTGTAACCGCCGAAGGTTACGAACACCTGATTTGAATTATTCGGATTGATGGCAATATCCGTAACATATCTGTTGGGAAGCCCGCCGTCGTTATTATCAACCCGGGTCCAGCTTGTTCCCGTATTGGCAGTATAGGCAACATGGCCGTTGTCATATCCCACCCAGATGAGCGCCGAGTTACCGTAATCAATATCAGTGGCACTGCATTTATAGTACTCGGTATCCCCGTCGCCATTAATGTATGATCCGATTTCTGCTCTTATCTGCGACCAATTCCCTGCCGAATTGGTTGTTCTCCAGATTCTCGAACCTCCGCCCACGAGGATAGTCGGGTCATTTGGATCCATACTGAAAGGAGCAATAAACAAAGCTCTTAAACCATTATTGGCATCTGACAAACCTGAAATGGCATTACTGTAACTGTCACCGCCATTTGTACTTTTCTTTATTTTTAGATATACATATTCCCCATAGACAATACTATTATTGTTATAATTTACTGCAGCACGGCCGCCGTCTCCTGTTGTTGCCTGGTACCAATTATTGGGACCACTCCATGAACCGCTTGACTTATAACGTAATTTATCATTATCCTGGGCTCCTCCGACGATTATGCTGCCATCATTGGCAGCCGCGCCACCGTGAAACTGGGTAATTCCCAGCGAAGTGTTAGCCAGGTTGACCCAACCCGAGTTCTGTGAAACTGTCCAGACATCGTTGGTTTTCTGGATTCCCCCGTCATTGCCGAAATACACCTCGGGATTTGTAGTGTAATCAAAATCAGCAGCTTCAACAATAAAATGCTGATCGGCATGGGCCGAATTGGCGCTGCCTCCGTTATGGTAATCTTGCCAGTCGCTTATTTTTGTAATACTGGCCCCTCCGTCAAGACTCCGGTACAAATCAATTCCACCTACAATTATCCGGCTACTGTTTGTCGGGCAAACCCACAGGGCGTTGTTGTACCATCCCTGAGCACCTAAATAATCAGTGCCCTCATACTGCCTGACCCAGGTGGAGCCGTTATCGCTTGAACGCCATATTTCCCCTCCGTTTCTGTTCATTGACACATAAATCCTACTTGTGTTTGACGGGCAAAAACTTACCTCACATCTTCCGCCGTCCGAAGGTAACTTGTTGGTTGCACCTGTGGCCTGGTTCGCCCATGTTTCGCCATAATTAGTTGAGAGATAGACATCGCCGTAGCATCCGACGATAACTTCATTCGGATTATTCGGGTCAACCCTTATATCAGCCGGTCTTGTTGCTGTGTTCAGTTTATTGACCCACGTAGTACCCCCATCCGTTGTTTTATATACACGATTGGCACTGGTCACGGCATAGATAATCCCGGCGCTGTCAGGATGTGCTGCCAGGCGATTAACATACTTGAAATTATTATTATTTGTGCTGGCCAGTTGATTCCACGTAACGCCGCCGTCAGTACTTTTGAAAATACCGGCCCCCGGCAAAGCATCGAAATTATAAAATCCTTCGCCCGTGGCTGCGTACATGATGCTGGTTGAGGACGGGTCAAACACCATGGAAGTAATGGCCAGGTTGGTCATAAAATCGTCAACAGGAGTCCATGAAGCCCCTGAGTTTGTACTTTTCCAGATACCTCCCGATACCGATCCCAACCATAAAACGCTGGCATTACTTGGGTTGGGAAGAATGGTTCTTATTCTTCCGCCAATATTTGAGGGCCCCAGCCAGTCCCATTCCCATAGCCCTGCATCGCGTGACGCCCCCCTCATTTGAGCAATGTGTTTTTTTGCTTTAATTAAACCAGCCATAGGGATGTTGCCGTTTTTGTCTGCTCTTGATCTTCTTCTGTACTTGAAATATTCAGCGGCATGAGTGGCCTTATCAAAAATTTTGTCATTTTGTAAACGGGGGTGGTCCACCTCAGCAATACCGTTGTCAGAGACCTGAAAATAAAAGATTGCAAATGCAAATAATACAGTAAAAGGCAGGATAAGTAAAATAGTCTTTTTCATGTCTTCTTTTTTTATTGTAGAGAAACCAAAACCAGCACAAGGCCTTTTCCCGATTTCAGGGAAGTCATTGCTTTTCCGATGATTGCGCCTCGGGCTTTTTCGAAATCCGTTACTTTCATAGCATACCCGGGCAGGTTTGAAGTGGTTAGCATATCCCCGATCTTAACCGGATTCTTTGTGGCATCAACCCAGCAATAGGCTCTTCCGGAAAGTGCAACGAGGTGTTCACCATCGGCAATCGTACCCTTCTGGCTCATAATGAGGCCGGGTTCTATATCGTTGGCGCCGCTCACAATGCCGGCGACTTTTTTATCATATTTTTCCTTCGAAACCACAAGATGACCGGGGTTGTTTTCGTCAATGGAGACGACCATCCCTTTTTGAATGCTTTCATAACCGGTGAGGTCGAAAAATTCGGAAAGGTCACTTCCCCCGGTGATTTGCAATTCGTTGGTTGTTATTCTTCCGTCACCGGCATAACTGCCGTCTATTTCAATGGTTGCCACGGTGCCGCCTGCATTATACAATGTGATCTGGCCTCCGTCATCAGTACCGGTTTCAGACGGATTAATTTCTATTGTTTTATTGTAGTTTGAGTTAAAAATAGAGATTTTCCCGTCATTATCTATTTTCAGTTCTTCATTGCCTCCGTTGGGGCCAAATGCTTTGAGGAATGGCCCGGTTGTTCCGTTTTGTTGTATGACCATGGTCGCATCGGAGCCATTGGATTCAAAATATCCGGCAATACCATTTGTACCTGTATTTGCCGAGTAAACGGTTGCATCTGGTATGCCAGCGCCTTCACCCGTGAAATAGGCCGTGCGGTTATCTCCTGTGGCAGCAACATGAAGCCTGTCAACAGGGCTTGTAACCCCAATTCCCACATTGCCCGAACGTTTTATCACCATGTGCGGCCCCAAATCCGTACTCCCATCATATCCCCATACCTCGAGTTCATTTCCATAACCATCATAAAGTAAATACATACCGTAGTATGTATTTATGCCTTCTCCGAAATACAGGGTTGAGCTGTCGTTAATGCTTTTGGAATTAATATATAATGTAGTGTTCTGACTAATGTCGTCGTAAACTTTTACCGGTGTTTTAAGTGTCGGGGCATACAGATCACCACTGAAATGACCGTCAACACTGTAGAAATTACTCCATTGTTTATTACTTGTACCCAGAGATATTTTATTGTCGATAAAAGGGATAAATTTAGTAGTATCGAACAAATACCGATCTTGAGTGTTCAAAAAACCATCAGTAGTTGAAAGAAACCGCAAACTGCCGGCCCATTCCCCGACTGCCCAGTCTAATGTGCTCGTTGCACCTTTAAATTCCAGAAACGCTCCACTTGCTCCTGATGAAATTCGGGCAGTTTGCCATCCGCCATATACTTCAAATTTCCGGCCCGGATTACTGGTTCCGATACCAAGACTGTCTGTCCCGTCAGTTAAATAAACATTGGTAGGATCCGAGCTCCACATACCGCCTGTTGAAGTCTCTACCCACTTGGTTCCGTTGAAAAGAAAAAACTTATTCAGATCGGTGTCATAAACCATCAGCCCGGCAACGGCTGTTGAAGCGAGGGTGTTCCGCGCAGTAGTTGTCAGACGCGGTATAAGAAGACCTTTGTCCGAAGATTTCACATCCAGCATGGCCGAATTGTCTGGGGCGGAACCATCGTTATTGATGGCAACCTGCGCCGTGAGAAAGTTTACATTAACAAATATGACCATTAATGTAAAAAACAAGTGTTTTAAAAGTTGAAGATTTTTTTTCATGATGTTGGATTTTAGTTATATAATATGTCTCCGAAAAAAGGAAAGAAGTATTAATTGATCTTTCCCGGGCTTATAATTAAATTTTTTTTTTTTGGTTTTGATACTCCCAGTGTTTACTTTAATTGCTATGAACAACAGGTAGTATTTCACATGGAAAGTTATCTGCTTGTAGATTCAAATATAGAACATTTTTTTTAAAGACAAAAAATAAGTGACATGCCGGCCTTATATTCATCTTTTTTTCCGGTATTTTTATTTTCAGCCATCCTTGCAAAATTCGTCTGATAACTATTTGAATTACAACCCGTACATATACTTTGAGAGTTTACAGGTACCGCATGCCAACGGAACAGCTCTTTTGTTGAACCGGACGAAAAGGGATAAAGCCACCGTGCATCCGCCGGAGAAGCCCGGTAAAATACAGGAATGAGAACAAAAAATCAGGTAAGAAATTATTGAGAAAGGAAAATTGATTTCATCAAGCGGAACGATCATTATACCCGGAGATCGTTTGCAAAATCAAAAAAATGATGGCAATAGTTTTTCTGATCCGTCGCTTGGTTTTTTTGGGCTTTAGTGGGTCTTAAATTCTATAATCTTGGCGTGTCGTTATTTCTCTTCACTTTCAAATTCTTTGAGAGTTTTACCGTCTGGTAGTTTCCATTCAGTAAGTCCGTTAGCATTTCTTCCCATAACCACAACCGCTGCGGTTGAAGGACTTGAAAATTCAAAATCCCTTGAAAATATCAATCTTCCATCCTTTTCAATAACAATATCGTCGCTAATGATTTTGGCTCTTAATTTTCTAAAAGAATCAGTCAATGAATTTACGATTGAAGTTGCCATTTCAGAATCTTTAAGCACTACAAAACCAGATGATGTTGGAATTCCTTTTGCATTTGCTCCGCGTGCAGCTTTTATTTCAAAAGTCCTTTGTTTTTCATGTCTAACTGTTTTTGTTTCTCGAATTTCTTCAAAAACTTTATGTCCTAATGTATTAGTCAAAAGTTTTATATTTTCAATAAATTCTTCCATTTCTGCTCTATCTGATTCCGAAATAGACGATTTTGTAGGCGTTGTATTATTTTCAAGGATATATCTGTTAGTTTTTTGAGCTATTTCAAACAATCTATTTTCGAGATATTTAATGTGCGCTTTATTTAGGTTCTCGTCCTTACTAACAAAAGTTATTACTTCATTCCAAAAGTCCTTTTGAGATAAATGTTGTCTGATTCTGTCAAAAATGTTTTCAGCTTCTCCAATATAAACTATCTCTTTACCCTCTTCATTTTTACCAAAAAGCAGGTAAATTCCAGGGTTTTTAAGATCTTCTCTATCGGCTGATTCTTTAACTAAAATTCTAGGAATTCTATAAGCTTTTCCGGTCCAATTTGATAATTCACAGGTCATTCTACCATTTGGTTCCCCGTCAATTAAAAATAGTTTTATTGTTTTTCCAAATTTCCTCATATTATCTCTTTATTTATAATGTACGCCAACGTCTGTGCATATACAATATTAAATTTATTTCCCCATTACAAAGTATCCCAATCAAAGACCATTTCCCTTTTCTCGTTATTCATTTTACAGTATCCCCAAATTAATGTTTTCCGGATTTTGATAGTTGTTCCAAAATCGAATTAATTCAATAATGTTTCTGTTTATAACCCTGTAATATAACGTAATTTGTGGAGTTATTACAACGGCTCTGATATTTTTATACCGGGTCTTTGCAAAAATTCTTGGATTTTGTTTTATTAAATTGATATTTTTATCTACCAAATCAATAAACCGAGACGCTTCTTTAGCACTCCATTCTTCCAATAAATAGTCAATATTTTCCCAATAATCTTGTCTCGAAAGTTCAGACCAGAAAATAGTTGCCATCATTCAAACAGATTTGGATAACGCTCTTTTGATTCTTTCAAGACTTGTTCATGTGTAATCTTTTGGCCTTCATCAAGCTGCTCAATTCCTTTGTCTATGGCTTGTTTCTGGTAGCTGGAAAGTTCGTCGGGAATTTCTTTAATAGTTATAAAATCCAGGGTTCGGATATAATTTAATAACGCGAGTGCTTTGGAATCGGAAAGATCAAAATCAATGGTAATTTTCATAATGCTCAAATATTAAAACGTTTTGTTAACCAGGAAATCTCCCCACAAAAATAATCATAATTCCCTGCAAAAGAAAACAAACACTATTTTTGAACTTTAATAAAGAAAACCAACAATATCCGCTGCGACCGTTGCGCCGCCGCGTAAAAAAAGCGCATCTATGAAAAAGTTTATCTGGATTCTCCTTATCCCGGTGCTGCTCACATCCTGCAGCAAGTCCAAACCCAGGCAACCCGTTGACTACATCAATCCGTTCATCGGCACCGGAGGCCACGGCCACACCTATCCGGGCGCTGTTGTGCCTTTCGGGATAGTGCAGTTGAGCCCCGATACCCGCAAAGACAGTTGGGATGGCTGCTCGGGCTATCATTATTCCGACAGTGTGGTATTCGGTTTCAGCCACACCCATTTGAGCGGGACAGGCGTGGGAGATTACGGAGACATCCGCCTTATGCCCACGCTGGGGCCCCTGAAAACAAATCCGGGAACAGCCCAAAATCCCGATTCGGGCTATGCCTCCCGGTTCAGTCATGAAAAAGAACTGGCCAAAGCAGGTTATTACGGCGTTTACCTCGAAGACTACGATGTTTACGTTGGTTTGACCGGCACCAAAAGAACCGGTTTCCATAAATATATGTTCGCAACGCCGGGAGAGGGGCACATCATCATTGACCTGAAAGAAAGTGTGACCTCCGAGAAGATACTGGATTCCCGGATACAGTTTATCAGCGAGCACGAGATCGCCGGCCTGCGGAGAACTGACGGCTGGGCGGATGACCAGTATGTGTATTTCTATGCCGATTTCAGTAAGCCGTTCAAATCGTTTGGAATTACGGATAATGATGTTGAAAAGCCCGGTGAGCAGGAAGCCCGCGGCACCAACCTGAAAGCGTGGATGGATTTTGATGTGGCAGAAAAAGAGATCATTTACGTAAAAGTGGGTATCTCGCCGGTGGATGTGAAAGGGGCAAAAAACAATCTTTATACCGAGATACCCGGATGGGATTTCGACAGTGTTGTTTTTGCTGCGCGCAATCAGTGGAGCGGCCAGATCGGAAAAATGAAAATTGAAGGGGGGACAGATGCGCAAAAAGAAGTCTTCTATACCGCTCTCTATCATACCATGCTGGCACCCAACATTTATTCGGATGTGGACGGTAGATACCGCGGACACGACCATAAGATCCACCGGGATACTACCTTTACGATGTACACTGTTTTTTCGCTTTGGGACACATTCCGGACACTGCATCCGCTGTTTACCATCATCGAGCGGGAGCGTACTGTTGATCTGATCCGTTCAATGCTGAATATGTACAGCTATGACGGCCTGCTGCCCGTGTGGGAACTGGCCGGAAACGAAACCAACTGCATGATCGGGTACCACGCCGTGCCGGTGATCACGGATGCTTACGCGAAAGAGATCCGCGGCTTTGATGCGGAACTTGCGTTGAAAGCCATGCAGGCATCGGCCAACTCCGGTTTGTCCGGGCTGGACTGGTTGACAAAAAAAGGATACATCCCGGCGGACAAAGAGGGCGAGTCCGTTTCAAAAACCCTTGAATATGCTTACGACGACTGGTGCATTGCCAGAATGGCACAGATGCTGGGCAAGAGTGGAGTTGAAAAAGAGTTTACCCGGCGTGCACAGTATTATAAAAACCTGCTGGATAAAGAAACCGGTTTTTTTCGCGGAAGGAGCAACGGCGGTTTTGTGAAACCTTTCGACCCCGCGGAAGTGAATTTTATGCTTACCGAAGCCAACACGTGGCAGTATAACTTTTTTGTTCCCCAGGATATTGATACCCATATCGGACTGCTGGGCGGGGATGAAAAATACGAAGCCAAACTGGATCAACTTTTTCATACGGAAAGCAAACTGACCGGACGTGACCAGTCCGACATCACCGGGCTGATCGGCCAGTATGCCCACGGCAATGAACCCAGCCACAATATGGCTTATTTGTACAATTACACGGGCAGCCCGTGGAAAACGCAGGAGCTGGTGCACCGGATCACGGATGAATTATATACAAACCAACCGAACGGTTTGAGCGGTAACGAGGATTGCGGGCAGATGTCAGCCTGGTATGTGATGAGCGCCATGGGCTTTTATCCGGTAACGCCCGGGAGCGATATCTATGTTTTAGGTACGCCGGTGTTCGAGTCGATAAAAGTAAACCTTGAAAACGGAAATGTCTTTGAGGTCAGGGCGAAGAATTTATCACAGGATAATTTTTATGTACAAAAAGTCAGTTACAACGGAAAGCCGTGGATGAGATCGTGGATCAACCATCAGATGATCATGGATGGTGGCGTGCTTGAGTTTGAGATGGATAGTGTGCCCAATCCCGGATTCGGAAAAGCAAAGGAAAACCGTCCTGAACAGAAAATCACAAAATACCTCATCACGCCGATGCCATATTTCAAGGCGGCATCCAAAACTTTTGAAAACCGGCTGACTGTGGAAATAGATGACCTGTACGCAGACGCACAGATCAGATGGGGATATCAGACGGAAGAAGACGAGCCGGCGCTGAAAAAATATACCGCTCCTTTTACGATCACACGGAGTACAAAATTTACGGCGGTGGCTTCACGGAACGGCAGAAACAGTTTTTTTGAATATGCGGAATACGTGAAAATCCCGGCCGGCGGGTCGGTGAAAATAAAACATCCCTACAGCCCGCAATATACGGCAGGTGGTGACAATGCGCTGGTTAATTCATTACGCGGAGGCCGCGATTTTACGACCGGCAACTGGCAAGGTTATTACGGTGTGGACCTGGATGGGGTGATCGACATGGGAAAAGCGCAAGAGATCAGTAAGATAGGGGCCGGCTTTCTGCAAAACCAGAATTCGTGGATCTTTATGCCGGAATGGGTGAAGTTTGAAGTGTCGAAAGACGGGAAGGGTTTTAAAGAAGTGGGAATAATTCGAAACGACATTGACGAACATGCCGGGGGAGGGGTCATCAAGGATTTTGAGGTGACTTTTCCCAGCCAGAAAGTCAGGTATATTCATATTGTTGCCAAAAACCGCGGCCAGTGCCCCGGTTGGCACAAAGGCGCCGGCAATCCGGCCTGGATATTTGCAGACGAGGTTTGGTGGGAGTAAGTTTCTGGAAAACAGTGAAAAGTTGATTCATGATCTTTATGTCCGGAAATAAGTAGAAAATTGCACATGAAACATTAGTTTTTGATAAACTAAACGCATTTTCATTAGGTAAAACACTTCTCACTTTTCTAAATTCAGATCAGCATTTCTTGACTTTAGGGTACGTTGTATGTAACTTTGTAGAAGTACAAATTTCCAACTTTTCAAATGGATGAAATAATATTGGTTGATTAAATATCTGCCAGAAAATTTAAACGTCCAGAGCACCAAATGTATCTGTGTTTGCTTCCGCTCTTTTCAGTTGTCAGTCTGATATGACTTCCCATTTGCCTTGTTTGTATGTATCCAGACTTTTTAAGTTTTTAATCTTGTCCGTTGATATTGCGTGGGATTTTTTTCATTTGGCTCTGCTTTTGGTAATTGCAATAAATTTTTGTAGTTTTACCGTACTCCGTATGATGAACAAATTTCTGAAGACCAAAAACCAATACAAATGAAAAATTTTATTTTCTTCGGTTTTGCTTTTCTTTTTTTATGGCAGGCAGGTATTACCCAGACGACGTTTTCAAGGGTTTATTACAAACCTGATCACTTTATGCAATCCGGTTCCATGGCCATAATGTATGACAGTTTTGTGTGTGTTC
>CAZMOS010000075.1:0-17433 GCA_964567945.1 uncultured Lentimicrobiaceae bacterium | reverse complement strand
CCATAAACTTCCGGTTTCGGAGAAGGTTTGTATGTTGGCAAATGCTCACCAAACCTTATATAACCTTCATGATCCAGGTAAAGATGCTGCCTCCCTGTGAGTGTACGCCAGGGAACAAGCCGCTCAACATTGTATGTGTAAGCTGAATAGGCCCGTCCCCCGGTAAGTAACCCTGACCAGACAGGTGAATTCAAATACCGGTGAGGACGGGTTTGCAGGTCTTTATAACTCATCCTGACATTTTTGTTGCCTTCCGAAAGGTCACAAAGAGTCAGGCCGGTTTTCTTTTCTGCAACTTTATAAGCCCGGTGCGCCAGTTCGCCATTGGTTAAACTTGACAAATGGAGTACGGCATTGGCGGCTTCTTCATCTTCGTAAATGGACGGAAATTCTTTGCCTTCAAGCTCACGTACATGATCTCTGTCATCAAGCATCTGCTCGTAGAAATCGGCACATTCGTAACTGTTGCCGTGGGCACCGAGCCCGTTTTTGATGTTGGGTCCGAGACGGATAAATTTTTCGTAAACTTTGGTATAATCCCTTTCAACCACCACAATGTTGTGCATGGTTTTACCGGGGATGGCTTCACACTCTCCTTTGCTCCAGTCTTTGATTTCTGGTTGCGCAACTTCTCCTGGACTATCGTGGGCAATGGGTACATTGACAATATCTTTGACGGGTTTCGAAAAATGCGTTTTAGCCAGTTCACTGGTGGCTTTTGCAATTTCCCTGAAGATAACCCAGTCGCTTTTTGATTCCCAGACAGGGTCTATGGCTGCCGAAAGGGGATGGATGAAGGAGTGCATGTCCGTGCTGTTCAGGTCGGTTTTTTCGTACCATGAAGCTGCAGGCAACACGATGTCGGAATACAATGCAGAAGTATCCATCCTGAAGTTGAGATTAACGATCAGGTCCATCTTGCCTTTGGGGCTTTCACTGCGCCATTTAATGTCTTTCACAAACTGGTCGGCCACCTCATCAGCTACCGCATTGTGGTGCGTGCCAAGATAATGGTTCATGAAATACTCATGTCCTTTAGCGCTGGACATCAGGGCATTTCCACGCCAGATGTACCAAACCCGCGGGAAACTTTCTTCCCCGTCAGGATCGGCTACAGCATGGAGCAGCTCTTTGTTTTTCAGCTTTTCAACCACATATTTTTTAATATCTTCATCATTTGCAGCACCCGCCTTTTCGGCTTCTTTTACAATTTCAAGATTGCTCTTATTATATTGCGGATAAAAAGGCATCCAACCGTTACGGACAGCTTTCACAACCATGTCAGCCGAATGCATACCCGAAAAATCGTTTTTTGGGACCGTATTGTAATCGGCCTGATTTCCGTCGTAACGCCACTGATCGGAATTGATGTAATGCCAGATGGGCGTTTGCTGCAAGCGAGGCGGTGCCTGCCAGTCTTTTCCTGACATGATGGCGCCCCACGAATCGCTCGGGGCAAGCTTTTCCTGACCCACATAATGGTTCATCCCGCCCCCGTTCACACCGACGCAGCCTGTCAGCATCAGCGCCATAGTACCGGCACGGTAAATCAGGTTGTTGTGGTACCAATGGTTGATGCCGGCACCAATGATGATGCTGCATTTACCGTTGGTGGTCTCTGCGGTCCTGCTCCACTCACGGGCAAACTGTATGACCGTTTTCGGTCCGATGCCAGTGAAAATTTCCTGCCAGGCCGGAGTGTAAGCAGCGCCTTTATCTTCGTAATCCGAAGGGTAATCGCCACCCAGCCCGCGGTCAACGCCGTACTGGGCCATGATCAGATCATACACGGTGGTTACCTTGACCGTGCCGTCAATGGTTTTAATATGTTTTACAGGGACACCCCTCCGGGTGGATTTATTTTTACCATAATCCACAAATTCAAGCTGCAGCACTTCGTCCTTGTTGTCAAGCAGTGTAAGCACCGGGTCGTAGGCTTTTCCGGTTTCGGCATCTTCGTACTTGAGGTTCCAGTTTCCGTCTTTCCCGTCCCACCGGTGCCCGGAGCTGCCGCCGGGGCAAACCAGGTCGCCGCTTTTGGCATCAATGTTCAGGAATTTCCATTCGCCTTTTTCAATGTCTTTATACTTTTTGATCCTGCCTGCCCTTAACATCCGCCCCGGCATCATTTTGCCGTTCTCTTCGTTGATTTCCACCAGGAAGGGGCTGTCAGTGTAACGTTTGGTATAATCAATAAAATACGGTGTTTGTTTCTCGTGATGATATTCCTTGAGTATAACATGGACAACGGCCATCCAGAACGCACCGTCCTGACCGGCATGTACCGGTACCCATTTATCGGCATATTTGGCCACCATGTTGAAGTCGGGTGAAAAAACAACCGTTTTGGTCCCGTTGTGACGTGATTCAGAGAAAAAATGAACATCAGGGGTACGTGTCATTCCCAGGTTGGCGCCCATACAGGCAACAAATTTCGAGTTATACCAATCGGCGCTTTCGGCTACGTCTGTTTGCTCTCCCCATATTTCTGGGAAAGAGTTCGGAAGGTCGCAATACCAGTCGTAAAAGCTGAGGTTGACACCACCCATTAACTGCAGAAAGCGTGAACCTGCTGCATAGCTCAGCATGGACATGGCCGGGATAGGGGAGAAGCCTACCAGCCGGTCGGGGCCGTATTTTTTCGTTGTGTAGATATTCGATGCTGCGATGATTTCTTTGGCATCATCCCACGACACCCTTCTGAAACCGCCTTTACCCCTGGCACGCTGGTACCTGGCCCTTGTTTCAGGGTTTTTCTGGATGTTCTCCCAGGCTTTCAGGGCATCGCCGGTTTTGGCTTTTTCTTCGTTGAACACATCAATCAACGCTCCCCTGATCATTGGATATTTCACCCGGATGGGGCTGTACAGATACCAGGAAAAAGAAATGCCGCGCTGGCAACCTCTTGGCTCGTATGGTGGCAGGGACTTTTCTAAAAGAGGATAGTCCAGGGCCTGAGTTTCCCAAACCACAATACCGTCTTTTACATGGATGTTCCAGCTACAGCCACCCGTACAGTTTACACCGTGTGTGCTTCTGACTACCTTGTCATACTGCCACCTGTTTCTGTAAAACTCCTCCCATTGCCGGGTTTTCGGGGAAATTAAATCTTTTATCCAACTCATAAAATATATGTTTGCTAGTTAACAACTTTTGAGGGCCTGCTGAGAATTTTATGGTTGACAGCAAGTTTTTTCCGCTTAAAATATAATATGATCGTGCTCATAAATATCACAACAAAGACCACAACGCCGAAAAAGACAAAAAACATACTGAAATCGGTAGGCCGCTGGTAAATTCTCTCTTCATTTACCGATCTTAAATATGCCGTAAGATCAATAACTTCTTCTTCTGTGACGGGATGATTTTTATACGCTGCATGCATCACGGGGAAAGGTGGATTTTTAACAATGGCTGCAACACCAGCACTTCCCAGCGCATCGTAAGACTGACTCAAATCTTTGGCCAGTGTCCCGCTACTGAAAATTCTTTCATCCCTTACCTTATGGCAAGAAGCACAAAACGGCCCGCCATTGGTCAATCGTTGATCTCCGTCAAACAGCCTCGACCCGGTGGTAATGTTTTCGGAGGTAACCCCACTTAAAATGTCTGCTGCCGGCGCTCCTGCCGAAGCTCCGCCACCTGAACCGCCCCCCTTGATATAGTCCAGAATAGCCATAATCTGGGCATCGGTATAATCGTTGTCGGGCATTAATATCCTGTTGTATTCCTGGAATATTGCTTTTGCATCGGCATCGCCGCTGTTTATCATCGTTGTTGACGACTTAATAAAAGCGAGCAGCCATTCTTTACTTTGTTTTTCGGTAACGTTTTTTAAATCCGGGCCAACAAGCCTTCCTTTTCCGATGGTATGACATGCGGCACACCTTTGCTTGAACAGGTCTTCACCTTCACCGGCAAAAACTGTGGAGAACGTCATGACGGCAATAAATAATAAAATGGTTTTCTTTCGATAAAAATTCATGGCAGGACTATTAAATTTTTCGGCGTAAAAATATTATAAATATGTTTCAGATCATATAATTATATGAATAGAATCATAATTTAGATTCTTTCTAAATATATAAAAATATTCTTCCCCCCAGTGTTTAAAGGCTTTTGAGGTATAATTAAATTAATTGCTGATTTTTGTCCAATTCACGTTATATGATTTATATCATAGTTATTGATGAAATATTGTTTAACATATCAACATATTGCCGACAAAAACCAGTTAATAAAATATTCAAGCGGCTAAGAAGTAAGGGTATTCAATTCAAAAAGTTTAAAAAAAATGTAAAAATATTCGTGAAACGGATTTTTTGTTTTATTTTTGACCGACCGTTCAGTCATAGAAATTGATTATAAAAAACAATCAACCATATTCAAGCATGGTCAAACATCAAACTTTAGACATCAAACTTTAAACGAACAATAGTGTCACCAAGAACACAACAACAATATAAAGAAATTCGCACGGAAAAGCGGGCCCGCATTATGCAGGCTGCTCTTGAGGTTTTCAGCGAAGAGGGATTCAACAAAGCATCCATCAGTAAAATTGCGGGCAGGGCAGGAGTATCCAAAGGGTTGATGTACAATTATTTCAGAAGCAAGAAAGATCTGATCAAAACCATTTTCATTGATGCCATGGCCAAACTAATGAGCAGCTTTGAGGGCAGTATGGATAAAGTGCCGACAAGGGAAGAGTTTGCGCGGTTTATTGAAAAATCAATGGATGACTTTAAAAACAATCTGCCCTACTGGAGGATGTATTTTTCCGTGATGATGCAGGCCGATGTCATGCATATGGTTGAAAAAGAACTTATGGAAATTGCCATGCCGGTTCTGATTATGATGGCCAATTACTATGAAAGCCGGGGTTTTGAAAATCCTATGGGACAGGCACGTATCCTTGGGGCAATGCTGGATGGCATCGGGTTAAATTATATGATGGACCCCGAAAATTTTCCTTACGAAGAAGCCATAAATATGATAATTAAAAAACTCATTTAAACTTTTGATATGATAAGAATAGCAATGTTGATCACAATAGCGATGCTGGCTGCATTGTTTGTTCCGGCAATTTATTTAAATGCCCAGGAGCTAACGGCAACCGAAATTGTCCAAAAAGCTGATGAGAAAAACAGGGGAAAAACCAGTCAGGGTGAGATGACCATGACCATCATCCGTCCCAAATGGAAGCGTTCCATCAGTTTGAAGTACTGGTCAAAAGGAGATGATTACTTTATGATCTACATCACGGCGCCGGCAAAGGAAAAAGGACAGGTTTTTTTAAAGGTAGGCAAAGAAATGTGGAATTATGTGCCGACCATTTCGAGAATGATCAAAATCCCACCCTCGATGATGATGCAGTCGTGGATGGGTTCTGACTTTACCAATGACGATCTGGTTAAACAGTCATCTATTGTAAAAGACTATGACCATGCGCTGGAAGGAGAGGAAACCATCCGTGGAAAGGCATGTTACAAAATTGTGTTGACACCTCATCCTGATGCCCCCGTAGTTTGGGGGAAGATCATTTCGTGGATAACAAAAGACGGATTAAACATGTGGAAAGCGGAATATTATGATGAAGACGGTTATTTGCAGAATACAGAGAACTCTTATGACATTAAGCACATGGGCGATCGCGATATCCCCACACGTCTTGAAATGATCCCGGCAGGTGAGGAAGGAAAAAAAACAGTTATGGAAATCATCAATGTCGTTTTCAATCAGCCCATTGATGACAGCTTTTTTTCCAAACAGAATATGAAAAAGGTAAGGTGATTTGAATGATGAGTGATGAATGACGAATGATGAATGACGAATGATGAATTGTTGCGGGGTACGGGTTGCGTGGAATTTAACCTGTCAGGTTTCAGAAGGCCTGTGTGTTGGCAACCTGACAAGTTTAAAAGCGAAAGGAATAATTATCAAATCTTGAAATAATAAACCATGAAAAATATAATTCTGGCATGGCGAAATCTCTGGAGAAACAAAAGGCGCACCCTCATAACGAGTGCCTCCATTTTTTTCGGGGTGATCTTTTCTACGGTAATGACCTCGATGCAATTCGGTTCTTATGGCAAGATCATTGAAAATGTTGTTAAATTTTACACCGGATACATCCAGATATTTACAGAAGATTATCACAAAAACAAAACCATTAACAACGCTTTTGACTTTTCCGATTCCCTGAAAAGGATCATTGAAAACGAATCTGATATTACGGTTTTCACACCGCGGCTGGAATATTTTTCACTGGCATCATCAGCGGAATTGACAAAAGGGGCTATGATCATTGGGGTGGACCCGGAAAAGGAAAACGAGGTTACCGGTCTGAAGAAGTGGGTTATCAAAGGGAGCTACCTTGGGGAAAGTGACAAGGGCGTCCTCGTTGCCGTTGACCTGGCCAATTACCTGAATATTAAGGTAGGCGATTCGCTGGTACTTTACGGGCAGGGTTATCATGGTGTGATGGCAGCCGGATTGTACCCCGTGCGCGGAATACTGAAATTCCCATCACCGGAAATGAACAAGCAGTTTGTTTACATGAGTTTGCCTGCCTGCCAGGACCTTTTCAGTACCGGTAACAAGATAACCTCTGTTGTGCTCATGGTGCAGGATCATTATCACATGCCCCATGCGTTAAATAGTCTGAAAAAGGTAATAAAACCTCCTCTGATGGTCATGTCATGGAGGGCTTTGCAACCTGAAATTGTTTCCATGATCGAAGCTGACCGTGCAGGAGGTTTGTTTATGAAAGCCATTTTGTATATGGTCATTGCTTTCGGGATTTTTGCAACCATCCTGATGATGATCTCCGAACGGAAACGGGAGTTGGGCGTCATGGTCTCCATTGGCATGCAGCGTAGCCGGTTGAGCGTTATCCTCTTTCTGGAAACCCTATTTATGGGGCTCCTCGGGGCAGTAATGGGATTGCTGGGAAGTCTTCCCATCGTGTATTACTATTACAATCATCCGATCGAGATCACAGGAAATGCAGCAAAAACTTACATCGAAATGGGTTTTGAACCGTACATGTATTTTACAATGGCGCCCTTTGTGTTTTACACCCAGGCATTGACGGTTTTTATCATTACGGTGGTTATTGCAATATATCCTGTGTATAAATCTTTTACGTTTGACGTGATCCGCTCGTTAAGAGCGTGATGGTGGAATGATGGAATCATGGAAAAATGGATGAAAAAATTAAATAATGTATAGAACGCTTTCAATAACCCGGTCCTTTAGGGCCGGGAAATAAAAACTAAAAAAAACAAATTATGCTTTTTTCAGTATCATGGAGAAATGTCTGGAGGAATAAGGTAAGAAGTGCGGTCATTATCTTTTCGGTGGCCATCGGCATCTTTGCCGGTGTTTTTTCCACAGCCTTTTTCAAAGGTATGGCCGACCAGCGCATCCGCAAGGTGATTGACACCGAGCTTTCCTATATTCAGATCCATAAACCGGGTTTTCGTGAAACTTCGGATTTTAAAATTTACATGAGCGGTGTCGGCAATCTGAACCAAAAGATAGCCAAAATCCCTCATGTTACGGGTGTCAGCCCCAGAATAGTGGCCCAGGCAATGATCGCATCGGCTGAAACGGCATCAGGAGTGCTCATCAAAGGTGTTAAAACGGATAAGGAAGTCAAAGTCACAAACATACAGGATAAGATCATCTCCGGTAAATATTTTGAAGGCATCAGAAGGAACCCTGTGGTTATCGGTAAAAAGCTCGCTGAGAAACTGAATGTCAGGGTGCGTTCAAAAGTGGTCATCACCCTGCAGGATATGGACAACAACATCACATCGGGTGTTTTCAGGGTGGCCGGGATTTTTTCCACTAACGACAATATGTTTGAAGAAGGAAACATTTTTGTCCGTTTTTCCGATTTGCAGCAACTCATTGATTTCCCCGGAGATGCTGCCGATGAGGTTGCCATAAACCTGGAAAACAACAAATATATGCCCACGGTGGTGACAAAAGTGAAGGAACTGGCCGGCAATTACGAAGTCCTCGATTGGAAGTCATTAAGTCCTGAGATGGATTACCTGATCGAAGCGATGGATTTGTATATGTACATTTTTATTATCATCATCCTGCTGGCATTGCTGTTCGGTATCATCAACACTATGCTGATGGTTGTCATGGAGCGTACAAAGGAGATCGGCATGCTGATGGCCATCGGAATGAACAAGTTCAGGATATTTTCAATGATCGTACTTGAATCGGTGATGCTTTCCCTGACTGGCGGAGTTGTGGGTGTGATCATGGGAGGTCTGGCCTCCAAATGGGGTGAAACGCATCCGGTGGACTTAAGCTGGTGGGCGCAGGGCTATGAACAGATAGGATATGATGCTTTCGTTTATACGAGCATTCATCCCGAAATGCTGATCAACGTAACTCTGCTTGTCATCCTGACAGGGATCATCGCAGCATTGTACCCTGCATACAAAGCCCTGAAAAATGACCCGGCAGATGCGCTGAGGATGGAGTAGGGGAGTGGGGAATGATGAGTGATGAATGTAGAATGTAGAATGAGGAATGATGGATGGATCAAAAAACAATGGAACGCTATCAATAGCCCGGTCCTTCAGGGCCGGGGAAATTAAAATAAATAAAAACGAAAAAAATGAACGTAATCGAAGTAAAAAACCTTGTGAAAATATACGACACCGGCGAAGTGCAGGTCAGGGCGGTAAACGGCATCACCACAAACTTTGAACAGGGAGAGTTTACTGCCGTTGTGGGCCCTTCCGGTTCGGGTAAGACCACTTTCCTGAATATGGTCGGCGGGCTGGACCGGCCCACGGAAGGAGAGGTGATCATTGACAGTACGAACATCTGGGAACTTTCTTCCCGGAAAGTCATTGATTTCAGGATGAATAACATCGGATTTGTTTTTCAGGCGTACAACCTGATACCTGTGCTTACTGCCGGCGAAAACGTGGAGTTCATCATGCATCTGCAGGGGAGGCCGAAAAAAGAACGGCAACAACGAACACGGGAACTGCTCGAGGCTGTGGGCCTTGTTGACAGGATCAACAGCAGGCCGGGAAAACTTTCCGGCGGACAGCAACAACGTGTGGCAGTTGCCAGGGCGCTGGCATCCCGCCCCAAGTTCATCCTTGCCGATGAACCCACAGCCAACCTGGATTCGAAAGCTACTACCGGCCTCCTTGAAATGATGGCCGAAATGAACCGGAAATACAAGACCACGTTCATCTTCGCCACCCACGACCAGCGTGTTATGGACAAAGCTCGGCGCATTATAACCATCGAAGACGGGAAGATATTGAAGGATGAAAGGTTTGACAGATAAAAATACATGTCTTTTGAAAAGCTGGCATTCCATAAATATTTCACGCAAAGACGCAAAGACGCAGAGCTATCGTTTTAAAGTTTCTGATCTTAATTCCTCTGCGCCTTTGCGCCTCTGCGTGAGAAAATATTTCCCGGTTTTTTCTTTAAGATTGCTTTTTATCTTCTTATTACTTTTTGCCGTAAACCTTTCTTTTGCCCAAAAACCCAAAAAAGTCCGCTTCTCCGGTTTTCTGGAATACCTGAACAACACCTGGGTGCCTTATGGAAATGTCAATAAAGCACTGGGGCTGACCGGCTGGCAGAACCAGTCCGGCGTTTACAACCGTTTTAACTTCTGGTACAATCCCGTTAAAAATCTTGAATTCTACGCGGGCATGCGCAACAACTTCATCTTCGGGCCGACGAACGCCTCTTTCAACCAGATGTTTTCAAAATTACATCTCAATTACAGCTACAACGACCTGATGACATTCGATAACGGCTGGGCGGACCTGACCTTCCAGGTTGCCGGAGGAGATTCATACCTGCTTTATACCACCTTCGACCGGGCCAGGCTGAAATGGACAATGAAAAAATTCGAGCTGACCGTTGGCCGTCAACGCATCAATTGGGGTGTCAACCTGATCTGGAACCCCAACGACATTTTCAATGCCTATAATTATTTTGAATTCAATTATGTGGAACGGCCGGGCAGCGATGCCGTGCTGATGGAACTGTTTACCGGCGACTTTTCCTCCGTCCAGCTTGCCGGAAAGATAGGGAATGTCCTGACAACAAAGACGATCAGTTTCGATACGATCATTCTTGACAAAGAATTGAAGTACACTGCTGCTGCAATGTATCGTTTCAACAAATGGAACTACGACTTCCAGGTTTTTGCAGGCGTGATGGAGGATGATGTGACCGCCGGCCTGGGATGGGCAGGTTCCATTGCCGGGGCCGGGTTTACGGGTGAAGTTTCCTGGTTCAGGGATACGGACAGGTTTGCCGACACTTCAGGCGTGTGGGTGGCCTCTATAGAAGTGAATTACACTTTCAGAAACAGTATCTTCATCAACTTCTCGGGTATTTACAACAGCGCCGGCGCTACCGGGCCGGTTTATGCGGAAGCCGATAATTTCCTGGGTTCGTTCGGTACCATGTTCTCCAGCAACCTCAACGCCAAAAACCTCACCCGTTCGCGACTGGATATCTTCGGGCAGATCTCCTATCCCGCCACACCCCTCATTAACCTGGACCTGGCATCCATTTTCAACCCTTACGATAAATCGGTTTTCGTCGGTCCGTCGGTTACTTTCAGCTTAACGGATAACATTTCACTGATGCTTATCGGCCAGCTTTTCTGGGGAAACCAACTCACTGAATTCGGTGATATCGGGCAGATGTACTATCTGGACTTGAAGTGGTCGTTTTAAAATAAACCAAACCTGACAGGTTTCTAAAACCTGTCAGGTTTGTATGTTTTTTATACCTTTGTATTAATCAAACCAAATTTAAAAACCGTTATGGGATTAAGAATTACCCGTTCATTTTTGCTTTTGATTGCCGGCCTGCTGGCAGTTGCCTTGAATCAGATTATGACGGGCTATGCCGTTATTTTCGGTATTACGCTCGTTGTTTCGGCAGCATTCACGTTGATCTATGTTTTTCTGCATTTTGACGAAAACATCAATCAAAAGGTCATCATGGAAATGCTTACCGACGGGTTTGGCGGTCTCATCTTCTTTACTTACCCGAGCACGGATCAAAATTTCATATTCATCGTTTTCGGCTTCTGGGTTTTCTTTATGGGAACACTTTACCTGGTTTCCGGATTGATGGAGGAGCAAAACAAACCTTTTCTGTGGGCTTATGTATTGACGGGCATCATCAGTATCGTTTCCGGCTTTGTCGTCATCAATTTTGACCTGGAGGGGCAAAGCATGAACACGGTTCTCTATCTTTTGGGTTTTGTCCTGATCATTTACTCTGCCACTGGTTTGTTTTTGTTGTTTAAAAGAAAGCGGGAGATTTACTGACATTCAATATCCCTGGTGGCCAATAAGAAATAGACCTGCCGATCAATGTTTTAGGGAAAAGAATAATTTTTCTAAAAAATTTGCCACCTGAAATAAAAATTGTATTTTTGCAGCCCGAAAAATTTAGAGATAAGAAAAAGTAAAAGTATGTATTTAACTGCTGAAAAGAAAAGAGAGATTTTTGAAAAATACGGTAGTTCCGAACAGGATACCGGCTCTGCCGAAGGACAGATTGCGCTTTTCACCTATCGTATCCAGCACCTGACCGGACATCTTAAGAAAAACAAAAAAGACCTTTTCACCCAGAGGTCGTTAATACGGCTGGTTGGAAAAAGAAGAAAACTACTTGATTACCTCAAGGAAAAAGATATCGAAAGGTATCGTGCGATTATCAAACAACTTGGTTTAAGAAAATAACCGGGCGTACAAAATAAACAGAATAAGGCAATTAGAACCGATTGCCTTTTTTTGTGTTTAAACACTTATACAAAAGAATTATGTCATTAAATGTAGTAAAAAAGTCTTTTAAGCTAAAAGACGGACGAGAAATTAGTATTGAAACCGGCAAGCTGGCAAAACAGGCCAACGGCTCTGTTGTTGTCACCATGGGCAAAACCATGTTGCTTGCCACTGTAGTATCGGCACGCGAGGCCAACGAAGATGTTGACTTCATGCCATTGTCGGTAGATTACAGGGAAAAATATGCAGCTACCGGGAAGTTTCCCGGCGGATTTTTTAAACGTGAAGGCAGGCCCTCGGAATATGAAATTCTGGTTTCCCGCCTTGTTGACCGTGCCCTTCGCCCATTATTTCCTGATGATTATCATGCCGAAACACAGGTGCTGATCACCCTGATCTCGGGCGAAAACGATGTCCTCCCTGATGCCCTTGCTGCCCTGGCAGCTTCTTCGGCGCTCACGCTTTCGGATATCCCTTTCAACGGCCCCGTGTCGGAAGTTAGGGTCGCGCGCATTAAGGGCGAGTATGTTATCAATCCCAGCATCGAAGATATGGAGAATGCAGACCTTGAGTTGATGGTTGCCGCCACTGAGGATAACATCAACATGGTAGAAGGCGAAATGAAAGAAGTTCAGGAATCCGATATGCTTGAAGCATTGAAAGTGGCGCACGATGCCATCAAAGAACAATGTCAAATCCAGTCTGCAATGGCTGATCTGGTGGAAAAGGCCCGGACAAAAAGGGAATATTCACATGAAAATAACGATGAAGACCTGAAAGCGGCAGTCCGGGAAGCAACTTATCAGAAATGTTATGACATTGCCCTTTCGGGAAATGATGATAAACATGCACGCAGCGAAGCTTTTGAAGCTGTCCGCGATGAATTTCTGGAATCGCTGCCCGAAGAAGAGCAGGAAGAAAAAGCGTCGCTGGTCAAGCGTTATTTCCATGATGTGGAAAAAGAAGCTGTCCGCAATGCCATTCTGAACGAGCGGGTTCGTCTTGACGGCAGAAAAACCAATGAGATCAGGCCGATATGGAGCGAAGTGGATTATCTTCCTTCTGCTCACGGATCGGCTATTTTCACCCGTGGCGAAACCCAGGCGCTGGTAACCGTTACGTTGGGAAACAAACTGGATGCGCAGACCATTGACGGAGCCATCCTCGAAGGCAACAACGACTTTATGTTACATTATAACTTCCCTCCCTTTTCTGTGGGTGAAGTCAGGAAATTTATGGGCATCGGAAGAAGGGAAGTCGGCCATGGCAACCTTGCCCAGCGAGCCCTTAAACAAGTGATTCCCTCGCACGAAGACAACCCTTACACGATCCGTGTGGTTTCCGATATTCTGGAATCAAACGGCTCGTCTTCAATGGCTACCGTCTGTGGCGGTACATTGGCCTTGATGGACGCAGGTGTTAAGATCACAAAACCTGTTGCAGGAATTGCAATGGGCCTGATAGCCAGCGAGAACTTCGATAAATATGCTGTACTTTCCGATATTCTCGGGGATGAAGACCACCTGGGAGATATGGACTTCAAGGTAACGGGCACCAAAGATGGCATCACTGCCTGCCAGATGGACATTAAAATAAACGGATTACCTTACAATGTGCTTGAAGAAGCCCTTGAACAGGCAAAACAGGGGCGCCTCCATATTCTCGGCGAAATGCAAAAGACCATTGACAAACCCAGGGATGATTATAAGGATTTTGTTCCGCGTGTGGAAAAAATGATGATTGACAAAGAATTCATCGGTGCGGTTATCGGACCCGGCGGAAAAGTCATACAGGAAATTCAGGCCGAAACGGGAACAACCATTATTATTGAAGAAGAAGGAGAATTTGGTGTCATTGAGATCATGTCGCCAAGCAAGGAATCAATCGAAAGTGCAAAGAACTGGATCCGTGGAATTACGGCAGTTCCCGAGCTTAATGAAATTTATCTGGGTACGGTAAAAAGTATTGTGCCTTTCGGTGCTTTTGTTGAAATACTTCCCGGAAAAGACGGTCTGCTGCATATTTCCGAAATTGACTGGAAACGCATTGAAAATGTGGAAGATGTTTTGAAGGTCGGCGATAAAATCAAAGTGAAACTGATCGGCATTGACAACCGCTCGGGAAAACTGAAACTTTCGAGGAAGGTGCTCATTGAGAGAAAACCGAAAAAAGAATTCCACTAATACAACCTTATTGTTTGTTCGGTTGTCTGCTTTGTTAAGTAATATCAGGAAACTATAACCTATATTTATCGTAGAAAAAATCGAGAATAAACATTAAACCCGGTATGAGGCAATTAAAGATCACAAAACAGGTTACGAACCGTGAAACTGCATCGCTTGACAAGTATTTGCAGGAGATCGGCAAGGTAGATCTGATTACTGCGGAGGAAGAAGTTGAATTGGCGAGAAGGATCAAACAGGGTGATCGCGAGGCATTGGAAAAACTCACAAAAGCAAATCTTCGTTTTGTTGTTTCGGTTTCAAAACAATATCAGAACCAGGGGCTTACACTTCCCGACCTGATCAACGAAGGGAATTTGGGCCTGATCAAAGCAGCACAGCGTTTTGATGAAACACGTGGGTTTAAATTTATCTCTTATGCCGTTTGGTGGATCAGACAGTCCATTTTACAGGCACTGGCCGAACAATCCAGGATTGTACGCCTGCCTTTGAACAAGATCGGATCCATCAACAAGATCAACAAAGCTTCGGCGAGGTTGGAGCAGGGCTTCGAGAGGGAACCCAACATCAAGGAGATAGCAGGCGAACTTGATATCACCGAAACGGAAGTGAAAGAATCTATGCGGAATGCCGGAAGGCATGTTTCGATGGATGCGCCTTTGATCCAGGATGAAGACAACACTATGTACGATGTCCTGAAAAGTGATGAGGCCAACACTCCCGAAACCGGTTTGCTTTACGAGTCGTTGAGAAAAGAAATTGACAGAGCTATTTCCACGCTTACCCAACGCGAAGCGGATGTCGTCAGGTATTATTTCGGCCTGAACGGCGGCCATCCGATGACCCTCGAAGAAATCGGGGAGAAATTCGACCTGACCCGCGAAAGGGTACGTCAGATCAAAGAAAAAGCCATCAGGAGGTTGAAACATACCTCCAGGAGTAAGATACTGAAATCTTATCTCGGATAAAAAAAGCGGCGAAAGCCGCTTTTTTTTCGTACCGGCGACTTTAGTCGCCGAATGAAAAAAACGCCCAATGGCGTTTTTTTCATCAAAGCATTTTCTATTTTTGCCAGACTTTTTTCAAACTGCAAAAGATCATATATAATGATAAGAAAATTAATTGAATGCGTGCCCAACTTTAGCGAAGGCCGCGATATGAACGTGATCAAACAGATCACGGCTGAAATAGAAGAAGTCGAAGGCGTAAAACTTCTGGATGTGGACCCTGGCGCCGCAACCAACCGCACGGTAGTCACTTTTGTGGGAACCCCCGACGAAGTGATTGAGGCAGCCTGTCAGGCAGTGAAAAAAGCTACCGAGGTGATTGACATGCGTCATCATAAAGGCGAGCATCCCCGTTTTGGAGCCACCGACGTATGCCCGCTGGTGCCGGTAGCCAATATCACCATGGAGGAAACAGTGGAATATGCCCGCAAATTGGCCAAACGGATAGGAGAGGAGCTGGAAATCCCTGTTTACTGTTATGAAAATGCTGCTTTCAAAGAAGAAAGACGCAATCTGGCCAATTGCCGTGCCGGTGAGTACGAAGCGCTGCCGGAACGCATCGAGACCGAAGAATGGAAACCCGATTTCGGTCCCAATAAATTTACGGAGCATGTTGCCAAAACAGGAGTGACGGCTGTAGGCGCCCGCGATTTCCTGGTTGCTTTCAACGTGAACCTGAATACGACCTCAACCCGACGAGCCAATGCCATTGCTTTTGATGTCCGCGAGCGGGGAAGAGTAAAACGGGAAGGAAATCCCGTCACAGGCAGGATCGTCAAAGACCAAAACGGCAACCCGGTAATGATCCCCGGCACACTCAAAGCTGTGAAAGCCATCGGCTGGTTTATTGAAGAATACGGCGTTGCCCAGATATCAATGAACCTGACCAACATCAGCATTACACCTGTTCACATTGCTTTTGACGAGGTTTGCAAAAAAGCCGATACCCGTGGCATCCGGGTGACCGGCTCCGAACTAGTGGGGCTTATCCCTCTGAATGCCATGCTGGAAGCCGGGAAATATTTCCTACGCAAACAGAAGCGGTCTGTGGGCGTTGACAATGATGAGCTGATCAAGATCGCCATCAAGTCCATGGGCCTTGACGACCTGAAACCTTTCAATCCCAAAGAGAAGATCATCGAGTATATACTGGAAGGTGATGAGAAAAAGCTGGTTGATATGACCGTGAAGGGTTTCGCCAACGAAACCGCTTCCGAGTCTCCGGCACCGGGCGGCGGTTCCATCGCGGCTACGGTGGGCGCTCTTGGCGCATCGCTGGGAACAATGGTGGCCAACCTGTCGGCGCACAAACGCGGCTGGGACGACCGCTGGGAAGAGTTTTCCGACTGGGCCGAAAAAGGACAGCATTTCAAAGATGAACTGTTGCGGCTGGTGGATGAGGACACCCATGCTTTCAACAGGATCATGGATGCCTTCGGTCTGCCGAAGAAAACCGAAGAAGAAAAACAGGCCAGGCAGCAGGCCATCGAAGAGGCGTCAAAGCATGCCATGGAGATACCGTTCAAAGTGATGGATACGGCCTACCGCTCCATCGAAGTGATGCGCGCCATGGCTGAGAACGGCAACCCGAATTCCGTGTCAGACGCCGGTGTGGGCGCCCTGTGCGCGCTAACCGCCGTCGAAGGCGCTTTCCTGAACGTCAAGATCAATGCTTCCGGTGTAACTGACAAAGCATTTACCAACGATCTGATCCGAAAAGGACAGGAAATACTGGAAAAAGCCAGGTCCTGCCGCGATACCATACTGGAAACCGTGGAACAGAAGATTAATGAGTTGTAGAATCTGAACGACCTTCCAGAGTCCGCCACAGGCGGACCTGGAAGAGTCGTTGTTTGGAATTTAGAACCAAGAACCAAGACAGAAGACAAAAGACAAAAGACAGAGAAACCGTAAACAGTTAAAATTAATAAATGAAACAACGGCTCTCTCCCCCTTTGGGGGAGATGCCCGCAGGGCAGAGGTGGTTTGAATCTGATATCATAGGTATCATAATGTAAAATGGACAACATCACCATCATACTGCTCTATTTCACCTCCTTCTTCACCCTGATGAATCCCATCGGGACGATGCCGGTATACCTGACCATGACTTCCGACCTGACGAAAAAGCAAAGAAGGGCAACGGCTATAAAAGCGGTTCTAACCGCCGCTTTCGTCCTGGTACTTTTCGCGTTTTTGGGAAGATATCTTTTTAACTTTTTCGGAATATCGGTAGCCGGGTTAAAAGTAGTTGGCGGGATACTCTTTTTCTTCATCGGTTACGATATGCTCAATGCCCGGTTAAGCCGGATTAAGATGACGGAAGAAGAAGCAGAGGAATATGCCGACGATATTTCCATCACACCGCTGGGCATCCCCATGATTGCCGGCCCCGGCGCCATCACCAACGCCATTGTGCTGATGGGCGATGCC
>CAZMOS010000074.1:4601-17441 GCA_964567945.1 uncultured Lentimicrobiaceae bacterium | reverse complement strand
CTTTAAAAGTGGGAGAGGTGTCGTTTGTATCATGCTCGCTGTGGTTGGTATAAGCTTCCGTTAACAATTTGAGGTCTTCTCTTGCTTTTTCCAACTTATTCAGGATGATCTCTTTAAACTCTTCCAGTTCCTCATCCGAATATCTTTTCTTTACTGTTTCTTCTTTAATGTTTTTCATGGCCTCGATCTTTATTCCAACAAAAAAATTCTCTATAAATATACGTAAAAAAGCTTTAAATGTTCTTTTTTTAATTTTTTTTTGACTTTTACTCCTTTTCCATTCTCAATTTAACTTTTATCTGATCTATCAAGTCAAATTCTTCAACATGATTGTTTGTCAATTCCTCCTCAAATGACAAAGTTGCCAAGGTTTCCGAGCAGATGTAATCACTGAAATTACTGAACGCTTTATCGGTGTCTTTATTTCGTTCAAGGTGTAATTTAATCCTGTCGGTTACTTCATATCCTTTTTCTTTTCTCAGATTCTGGACACGGTTAACCAGTTCCCGCGCCAGGCCTTCTTCCTGCAACTCAGGTGTAATAGTCAAATCAAGTGCCACGGTCAGGTGGTCCTGGTTGGCTACACTCCAGCCGGGAATATCTTCCGTGATGATCTCCACATCATCAGGGGTTAGCACGATTTGCTGATCATCCACAGTAAAACGGTATTCTCCTTTTTGTTCCAGCATTTTTATATCGTCCTGTCTAAACTGCATGATGGCCCCCGATATTTTTTTCATTAGCTTGCCGTATTTCGGCCCCAGGGTTTTGAAATTGGGTTTTATTCTTTTTACCAGAATACCTGATTCGTCGGTGATGAATTCCAGCGATTTTACATTGACCTCCGACAGGATAAGGTCTTTCACCCCTTCTATCAGTGCCCTGAAATGATCACTTAAAACAGGTATCATGATCTTGTTGAGCGGCTGTCTGACCCTGATATTGTTTTTCTTTCTCAACGAAAGTACCATTGAGGAAATGCGCTGTGCAAGCTGCATTTTTTCTTCCAGGTCTTTGTCAATCAACGATTCATCCGCTTTGGGGAAATCAGTCAGGTGAACAGATTCGGAATGAATACGTCCTGTTACTTCATTCAGGTCAATAAACAATCTATCCGTAAAAAACGGGGCAATGGGTGATGCCAGCCGGGCAACCACTTCAAGGCACCGGTAAAGGGTCTGATAAGCTTCCACCTTGTCCTGCGAATAGCTTCCTTTCCAGAATCTTCTCCTCGAAAGACGGACATACCAGTTGCTGAGATGCTCGGTTACAAATTCCTGAATAGCCCGCCCTGCCCGTGTAGGCTCATAATCGCCAAAGGCCTCATCCACCTCTTTGATCAGCGAGTTCAGTTCGGAAATGATCCAGCGGTCAAGCTCGGTGCGCTTGCTGACCGGGATTTCTTCTTCCTGATAAGTAAACCCGTCAATGTTGGCATACAGCGCAAAAAAGGCATAGGTATTATACAATGTGCCGAGAAACTTTCTTCTGGCTTCGTCCACACCGGCAATGTTGAACCGGAGGTTATCCCATGGTTGTGAGTTGGTGATGATGTACCACCGTGTGGCATCGGGACCGTAAACATCAATGGTTTCAAAAGGATCAATTGTGTTGCCGAATCTTTTCGACATTTTATTACCTGCTTTATCAAGCACCAGTCCGTTGGAGACCACGGTTTTAAACGCTACGGAGTCAAAGATCATGGTGGCGATGGCATGCAGGGTGAAGAACCATCCCCGTGTCTGGTCAACACCCTCGGCAATGAAATCGGCCGGGAAATTCCTTTTAAAGGTTTCCTCGTTTTCAAAAGGATAATGGAACTGTGCATAAGGCATTGAACCCGAATCGAACCAGACATCAATGAGGCTAGGCTCGCGGAACATTTTTTTCCCGCTTTCCGAAACAAGGATGATCTTGTCCACATAAGGACGGTGAAAATCAAATGTCTGATAGTTTTCTTCGCTCATGTTGCCGGGTTCGAAATCTTCAAGCGGGTTCTCATTCATAATGCCTGCGTCCATGGCTTTCCCGATCTCTTCTTTCAGTTCGGCAGCCGACCCGATGGCTTTGGCTTCCTTTTTATCCTCAGTTCTCCAAACGGGCAGGGGCACACCCCAGAAACGCGACCTCGAAAGGTTCCAGTCCACCAGGTTTTCGAGCCAGTTTCCAAAACGGCCTTCGCCGGTAGCTTTGGGTTTCCAGTTGATCGTTTTGTTCAGTTCGATCATTCTTTCTTTCACGGCAGTGGTACGGATGAACCAGCTATCCAGCGGATAATACAAAACGGGTTTATCGGTCCGCCAGCAATGCGGATAATTGTGTGTATGCTTCTCGATACGGAAGGCTTTTCCTTCTTTTTTCAGGGCCACGGTAAGGTCAATATCCAAGCTCTCATCTGGATTTTTAAGCTCCGGGTCATACTGGTTTTTAACAAAACGGCCTTCATACTTTTTATACTCATCCACATTCATATATTCCCCGACAAACCGGGGGTCAAGATCGGTGATCCTGAAAAACCGGCCTTTCAGGTCAACCATCGGGCGGCGTTCACCAACTGTGTCTATCAGCAAAAGCGGAGCAATACCTATCTCTTTGGCAACACGATCGTCATCATCACCAAAAGTAGGTGCAATGTGGACAACTCCCGTTCCGTCTTCCGTGGTTACAAAATCCCCGGGGATCACCTCAAATGCTTTTCCCATGGGCTTTACCCAGGAAAACAGTTGCTCATATTCGGTTCCTGTCAGTTCAAAACCTTTGAAAGTTTCAATGACTTTATAAGGGATCTTTTTATCTCCCGGCTTATAATCATCAAATGATAAATCTGCATTTTTCGGGTTAAAGTAAGCGTCAAGTCTCTTTTCGGCCAGGATGATATTGGCCGGTTTCCCTGTATAAGGATTGAAAGATTTGACCATCACGTAGTCAATCTTGTCTCCCACTGCCAGTGCCGTATTGGAAGGAAGTGTCCACGGGGTAGTTGTCCAGGCGATTAAATAAACGTCATCTTTCAGATTGTCCACGATTTTCTCGGGAGCAGTTTCCTTTTTCACCCTGAACATTGCAACTACTGTAGTATCGGTAACATCACGATAACAGCCGGGTTGATTCAGTTCGTGCGTACTGAGTCCCGTTCCGGCAGCCGGAGAATAAGGCTGAATGCTGTATCCTTTATAAAGCAACCCTTTTTCAAACAATTGTTTCAGGAGATACCAGACCGTTTCGATGTATTTATTGTCAAAAGTGATGTAAGGATGTTCGAGGTCTACCCAATACCCGATTTTTTTTGTCAATTCATCCCACAGGTCTTTATATTTAAGCACTTCCCGGCGGCAGGCTTTGTTATATTCCTCAATGGATATCCTTTTTCCGATATCTTCCTTGGTAATGCCCAGGGTGGTTTCCACACTGATCTCAACGGGGAGGCCATGTGTATCCCAGCCGGCTTTGCGTTCAACATATTTTCCTTTCAAAGTCTGATAGCGGCAAAAAAGGTCCTTGATCGTACGTGCCATTACATGATGGATTCCCGGTACGCCATTGGCTGACGGGGGGCCCTCATAAAATACAAACGGTTCATTATTCCGGCGGTTCTCAAGACTTTTCTCAAAAATATGATTATCCTCCCAAAGCTGCCTGACTTCCCCGGCAATTTTTATTAAATCCAGTTGCTTGTATTCATTATATCTCCGTGCCATGGAATGACCCTTATTTACTTACGAATTAAAAAATTGGGTGCAAAGCTAAAAAAAATAGTCATGGGAATGAATTAAGAAATAATCAACCGTAAAATACATGTATAAAATATTTTTATGTCATAAAATTTTTGTTTTTAATCTTTATAAATTATCGAAAATTACCGAGAATGAATGTTTAAAATTTATTTTTGTTTTTTCTACAAAAGCATGAAAGTTATGATGTGGTTTAATAGACTTGTCGCCGCTCTTTTGCCCTTAATGCCTAAAAAACTTGTTTGGGTTTTTTCAAAAAGATATATCGCAGGCAAAACAATTCATGATGCTATAAAGGTTTCAAAATCACTGAACTCAGATGGTTTTATGGTTACCATTGACCTTTTGGGTGAGTTCATTACAAAGCTGAGTGAGGCGAAAGCAAACAAGGAAAGGTATCTTGAGATCATCGAATATATTGAAAAAAACAGGATTGACGGTAACTATTCATTGAAACCCACCATGTTTGGATTGCTGATTGACAAGGAAGCCTGCTATCAGAACATCAGGGAAATCGTGAAAAAAGCAGTTGAACACAACAACTTTGTCAGGATTGACATGGAAGATTCGCAATGTGTTGACCTGGAGATTGAATTGTTCCGAAAACTGAAAAAAGAATTTCCTGAAAATGTCGGCCTTGTGTTTCAGGCCTACATGCGTCGTACAATGGATGATATAAAATCATTGCTTGACCTGCATTCCAAAGATAATCCGCTCAACTTGCGGTTATGTAAAGGTATCTATGTTGAGCCCGAATCAATCGCTTACAAGAAGTACGAAGAAATAAACCGGCATTATCTTGAAGACCTTGAATTCATTTTCCGGCAGGGTATCTACCCGGGCATTGCCACCCACGACGTCAATCTGGTTAAAGGGGCTTACCGGTTAATTGATAAATATCAAGTTACAAAAGATAAATACGAGTTTCAGATGTTATACGGAGTAACGCCTTCACTCAGAAAATCTATCCTGAATGATGGACACCGCTTGCGTGTTTACGTACCTTTTGGCGAGGACTGGTTTGCCTATTCAACACGCCGCCTGAAAGAAAATCCGAAAATGGCACAGGATATTATGAAAGCTTTATTTGTCAGGGGTTAAAAAGTCGTAGACATTGTTTTTTCTTTGTAAAAACCGGCAGGTTTTTTATCATATAAATCAGGTAATTCTAAAACATATTCTTTTCCCCCCCGGCAGGTACCTTGTTTTTTTCTATCTTTGCACCCTCAAAATTATTAAATTATAAATTATGGAAAAGAAAAGGGTTCTGTATGTAAACCAGGAAATTATGCCATATCTGGAAGAAACACCCATGAGTTCCATTGGTAGAATACTTCCACAAAAAATACAGGAAAGCGGCAAAGAAATCAGGACTTTCATGCCCCGTTACGGATTAATTAATGAAAGAAGGAACCAACTACATGAAGTAATTCGCCTTTCGGGAATGAATCTCATCATTGATGATATTGATCATCCGTTGATCATTAAGGTAGCATCAATCCAGCAGGCCAGAATGCAGGTTTATTTTATTGACAACGAAGATTTTTTTCATAGAAAATTTATGTTTCATGATAAAAAAGGCAAGTTTTTTGACGATAATGATGAACGCATCGTTTTCTTTGCCAAAGGTGTTTTGGAAACGGTAAAAAAACTTGGCTGGGCGCCCGACCTTGTTCATTGCAACGGTTGGTTTTCAAGTTTACTTCCGCTATTTGTAAAGACGGTGTATAAAGACAACCCGCTGTTTACCGATTCAAAGGTTATTTATTCATTGTATAATGATGAATTTTCAGATAAATTTCATGACAAGTTTGTAAACAAAATAATAATGAATGGGTTGTCCGAATCGGAATTGGGGCACTATTCAGGCGGTAATTACGTTTCGTTAATCAAAGGGGCAATTGACAGGTCCGACGCTTTGATTCTCGGCAGCCCTGATGTTAACCCCGAAATATTGGATTACGCAAAAAGCTCGGGAAAACCGTTGCTTGATTATGTAAATAGTGAAGATTATTATGTGGCATACAACCGGTTCTATGACAGCATTATTGGCGAAGAAGACTAAAACCCGGTTCAGTAACCGGTTAAATCCAGAATATTTTCTACTCTTTTTATTTATTATCCTGTTGTTTTCCCAATGCTCGAAACCTGCAGGACAGATAGGTGCCATTATACAGCCCGAAAATAGTAAACTGAATCTGTTTTACACCGATACGACTTCCATCTATGCTTATTCTCAACCCAACGACTCGATCCGTACCGACCACCTGGCAACGAGTATGGTGGGAAGCGTGAGTGATCCTGTTTTTGGAATAACCACAGCCGGTTTTTATATGGAGTTCCTTTTATCAATTCCGGATCATGATTTTGGTGAAAGCCCGCAGCTTGATTCGCTGGTTATACAACTGGCATACGGGGGCAACAATTACGGTGACACCAACTCAATGATCACTGTCCATGTTTACGAAATGATGGAGTCTATTTCAAATGATACGGTTTATTACTCAAATGTTGTTATTCCGGTTGGTTCCACCGACTTTGCCAACTACTCTTTTGTTCCCCGCCCGGTGGACAGCATTGTTGTTGACGGTGACACCATCCCTCCTGCCTTACGTTTTTCACTCAGCGACCGGAGCCCGGCACTGGGAGAAAAGCTGCTGAACATTCCACAAGATGACATGGCGGATAATGATGTTTTCAGGCAATATTTCAAAGGGTTATTTATTGTGGCCGAACCTGTCTATTCGAATGGTACATTGATTTCATTTGATCTGAATTCCCTGTATTCCGAAATGACCATTTTTTACAATAATGCTGATCAGGATTCTTTACGTTACAGATATGTAACCCGTTCATCGGCAACAAGGGTTAACAGGTTCAGCAACTATTTCCTTTCAGGAGATAATGCATTTAAACAACAGGTGATTGATGGAGACACCACATTGGGGAAAGAGAAGTTTTACATTCAGGGCGGAGCAGGAGTAAGGAGCATTATTAAGATCGGCGATATGAAAAGCTGGAGGGACAAGGGAATTATAGCCATAAACGAGGCGAAACTGATCCTTAGCGGAGCTGAGGAGAAACCTTTCTGGGGAGCGCCGCCAAAATTGTTGCTTTACGAAATTAAGGAAGACGGGAAAAACGAATATCTCGAAGATCAGGGTATGGGGGAAGATTATTTCGGGGGTGTTTATAGGTCGTCAACCAACTCTTATGAATTCCGGATAACACAATATATCCAGTCGCTTATTGATGATACGACAAAAAGAAATTATGGTCTTTCGCTTTATGTTAACAGCCCGTGGTATGTGCCCAACCGTTTCATTTTTAACGGGAATGACACAGTTTACCGGGAAAGACGGCTAAAACTAAGTATTCTTTACACAAATTTATCCAGGTAATGGTTTTCGTTGCAGATATTGTTATTTTTGACTTTTCAAAACAAAAAAGAATTCTCTGCGTAAAAGAACTGACTAATACTAAAAATCAAGAAGAAGATGTGTGGAATTGTAGCTTATATTGGACCGAAACAGGCTTACCCGATACTGATAAAAGGACTGCAAAGACTTGAATATCGTGGATACGACAGCGCAGGAATCGCCTTATTGAATGATGACCTTCATCTTTTTAAAACCAAAGGGAAAGTTTCAAAGCTAAAAGAATTTTTAAACGGACAACATCTTCCCGGCACTATCGGCATTGCCCACACCCGGTGGGCCACGCATGGCGAACCGAACCAGATAAATGCTCATCCCCATTTTTCACAATCCAAATCCCTGGCGATCATTCATAACGGTATCATAGAAAATTATGCCCTGATCAAGGAAGAACTGATAAAAAGGGGATATAAATTTGAGTCTGACACCGACACGGAAGTACTCGTTAATTTGATTGAAGACATTCGAACCAACGAAGGTGTTTTGTTGGATGAGGCAGTAAGACTGGCGTTGAATCAGGTGGTCGGTGCCTATGCTATCGTGGTTTTGTCGAAAGACCATCCCAACACGCTGATCGCCGCACGTAAAGGCAGCCCGCTGGTTATCGGTATCGGAAAAGATGACTATCATGTTGCTTCCGATGCTACTCCGATCATCGAATACACAAAAGATGTGGTTTATCTGGAAGATGAAGAAGTGGCTATCATTACCCGTAACCAGGAATTGAAAATAAAAAGTATAAAGAATAAGGATAAAACACCTTATATTCAACAGCTTGAATGGAACCTTGCCGAATTGGAAAAAGGAGGATATGAGCATTTTATGCTTAAAGAGATCAATGAACAGGCGCGCTCCATACGTGACAGCATGCGTGGGAGGTTAAAGGCACGGGAGGGGATAGTTGCCCTGGGAGGTGTAAAAGAATATGAACAAAAGATCTTAAAAGCCAACCGCATCATTATTGTGGCATGTGGCACATCATGGCATGCAGGTTTGGTGGGCGAATACCTTTTTGAAGACCTTGCCCGGATTCCGGTTGAGGTTGAATATGCTTCGGAATTCAGGTACAGAAACCCGATCATTGACGAAGATGATGTGGTCATCGCAATTTCACAGTCCGGTGAAACGGCAGACACGCTGGCTGCCATTGAGCTGGCTAAAAAGAAAGGCGCTACCATTCTTGGTATCTGTAATGTGGTTGGTTCTTCCATTCCCCGGGCAACCCATGCAGGATCTTATACCCATGCCGGGCCGGAAATCGGCGTGGCATCCACAAAAGCTTTCACTGCTCAGGTCACTATTCTTACGCTGATGGCTTTGCGTATGGCGCAGATGAAGGGTACCATCCCGCGTACACGCTTCATGCATCTTCTTCACTCACTGGATATATTACCGGATAAAGTTGAAGAATTGCTGGAAGACAACAATGTGGTGAAAGTCATTGCGGAAGAATTTAAAGATGCCGGAAACTTTCTCTACCTGGGAAGGGGGTACAACTTCCCCGTCGCCCTTGAAGGAGCCCTCAAACTGAAAGAGATTTCTTACATCCATGCTGAAGGATATCCGGCAGCGGAAATGAAACACGGCCCCATTGCACTCATAGACGAAAACATGCCCGTAGTATTCATCGCACCGCATGTGGGCATCTACGATAAAGTGGTAAGCAACATCCAGGAAGTGAAAGCACGTAACGGGAAAGTAATCGCCATTGTGACCAAAGGAGATACAACCATAAAGGATATTGCCGATTATGTGATCGAAATCCCTGTAACCGAAGAAATACTTGTTCCCATTCTTGCCACCATTCCATTGCAGAAATTGGCTTATTATATCGCTATCCTGCGCGGATGCAATGTTGACCAGCCCAGGAACCTGGCCAAGTCAGTGACGGTGGAATAAAAAAGAAAAAGAAACAAAAAAGCCGGCTTTTTTTATTTTGAACCATCCGAAAAGCTACAACCGTTTCCCGATGGTTTCCCAGTCAACCACTTTCCAGAAATCATCAATGTAAGCAGGCCTCCTGTTGCGTTTGTCAATGTAATAGGCATGCTCCCAGACATCACAGGTCATAATGGGTTCAAGACCTCTGCGTAAGGGGTTGCCGGCATTACTTTCCTGAACAATTTCAAGCTTGCCTCCGGGTGTTTTTACAAGCCATGCCCAGCCCGATCCGAATAAAGTTGCTGCCGCCTGGCTGAACTTGTCTTTGAATTCCTCAAAACTTCCGAAATCGCTTCTGATGGCATTCAGCAATGCTCCCGAAGGTTCCCTGCCGCCCCCGGGCGACATACAATTCCAGTAAAATGTATGGTTCCATACCTGGGCGCCGTTATTAAAAACACCACCGTCGGCCTGTTTAATGATTTCTTCAAGGCCTGAAGTGGCAAACGCAGTGCCGTCGGTCAATTTGTTTAAGTTGTTTACATAAGCTGCATGATGCTTTCCGTAATGATATTCTAATGTCTCTTTTGAAATATACGGTTCCAGAGCATCCAGTTCGTATGGTAACTTTGGTAATTCGTAAGCCATAGTTTTAAAAATTAAGTGAATAAATAATACTTTCTACAAAAATAAGTAAAAGTAAATTATGCCTTTTGTGCATTAACAAATTTTAAGGGACACATCAGGATTTCAACCTGTTTTACCGGATCATTTTTCCAGTTCGTAAACAGCCCGTTTAAAGGTCGTATCAATCTCGTGGTAAATGGGATAAAAACCTTTTTCATCCAGGATGTTCCTCCCCACAAAAGCTTTGAACAATATTTTGATCCTGTCTTTGGAAACTTTTATTTTTTCTTTGGATGCGGTTATTCCTTTTTCAGCCGCATAAGCAACCAGGTCTTTGTAGTCTTTATTGCTCATGTTAAAGCCCCGGTCGAAACTTTCAAAGTCTTTGAACTTTTGCAAAGCCGGGCGGTGGGCATCCGTGTAATCAAAAGCAAACTGGAAGATAATACCTTTGTTTGCCAGTGAATTATAAAAAGTGTGTACCGTATCGGTAATGAGGGGGACGTAAATATCAGGCATAATGCCGCCACCGCCATAAACGGTTTTTCCTCCGGGGGTGGTGTATTTCAGTGAATCGTTAAACCGGATGCTGTCTGCATTGGTCATTTCACCATCTTCATAGCGGTGGATCCAATCGGTATAATAATCTTCAAACTTTTCTTTTTCGTAAGGCCTTTGGATGCAACGTCCCGTAGGGGTGTAATACCTGGCAACCGTTAACCGGAGCGCCGAGCCGTCGGGCAGGCTCACCTGTTCCTGAACAAGTCCTTTTCCAAATGATCTTCTACCGATGATCAGCCCCCTGTCGTTATCCTGAATGGCGCCGGCAACAATTTCACTCGCCGAGGCTGTCCCTTCATCAATCAGGATGACCAGGGTGTCATTTTTCAGCTCACCTTTTTTGGTGGCAAAAGCATAGTTGCGTGACCTGTTTCTCCCTTCGGTATAGACAATAAGTTTTCCATCGGCCAGAAATTCATCTGCAACGTTGATGGCAGCCCTCAGAAACCCTCCGGCATTACCACGCAGATCAAGGATCAGTTTTGTCATTCCCTGATCTTTCAGGTCTTTGGCCGCTTTATCAAATTCCTTGAAAGTTGTTGCCGAGAACTTGTTCAATTTGATATATCCGATATTTTTGTTTACCATGTAAGCGATATCCAGGCTATAAGTCGGAATCACATCGCGTGTGATGGTGAAGTCCATCAACCGGGGAACTCCCCTTCTGAAAACCGACACCTTCACTTTTGTCCCTTTGGGGCCTTTTAATTTTTTGATGGCCTCGCCGTTTGTGATGCCAACGGCCAGCGAATCATCAATTTTTACAATCCGGTCACCTGCCATCAGACCTACCTTTTCGGAAGGACCACCGGCTATGGGATTGATGACCGTTATGGTATCTTTTTCAATCCGGAATGAAATGCCGATGCCTTCAAAACTTCCCATTAAAGGGTCGTTTACCTCTTTCAATTCATCAGCCGGAATATATTGCGAATGCGGGTCCAAATCCTGAAGCATGCCGTCAATGGCAAATGTTTCCAGCTCGTCAACATCAACGCTGTCCACATAATTGTTTGAAATGTAGTCTATTACATCATCTACTTTGTTGTATGTGGTATTGCCGAAAGGAAAAATTGTCGGATTTGAGACCTGATGCTCGTTAAGCAACGATCCGATCCACATTCCTGCCACCAGCACAAAGGCAAAGGCAATAGGTAGATAGATTGATATTCTGGAATTACGATTGCTCATGTTCAATTTTCAAGCCGGTAAAAGTAATAAAAATGATTTCTTTTTAAACATGGATGCGTTCTGTTGTCAAATCTTTTCGAAGGCAACAGACCACAAAAAACATAACTGAATAATCTCCTGTTTTATTATGGGATTATTTCAAATCAAAGCTTAACGAATTTTACGGTTTTTGAAACCCGGTTACCATTTGTGAGCCTGAAATAATAGATGCCTTTTTGAAAACCCGATATGTTTATATTCAATACTCCCTCGTTGTTATTCAGCAAAAAATGCTTTAAACGGTGACCTGATACATCATACAATTCAAATTCCACGCCGTTGTTATCCTTTATTTTGTATTGAACCTTAAAAGCATCTAAAGCAGGATTGGGATATGCCTGGGAAACAAACAAACCGGTATTAGCAATTTTTCCCGGATTGATGCCCGTCAGGCTTGATATAACCGAAATTGACAGATCGTCAAAATAAAAACCATCAGCCTGCACGTAGTAATCGCTTTTCAAAACAAAGCGGACCGATATACGTGAACCTGCAAAATCCATCAGGTTAATTGTTTCATAAACCCATTCATCCTGAACGCCATCATAAACCGGGTCACCGGGATCGAGGTAATAATTTCCGTAAGACGAATACTGTCCGCTCATGGGTATCCATGCCCCGCCATCCACATTTTTTACCTGTATCTGGACATAATCAAAACCCTCTTCAATATCCCATTTCGCCTGGTAATGGAGAAAAGCCATGCTGACATCGCTCAGGTCAATGATCGTATCCAGCGTAATGATATTGGTTACTCCGGCTTTATATTTTCCATAAGGAGAGTCTGTAATTGAATGATCCGGTGAATAATATTCTTCCGTGGTAACATTCCATTCTGAAGAAGTCCAGTTTTTCATGTTTTCACAACTGTCGTAGAAAATGACCACTTCGGTGCCGTAAACACGGGTTACCGTATCGGAAAATACGAGGTCACCGTTATTAACCGATAAAAGATACTGAAATACCGTACCTTCCTCAATGTCTGCATCGAGTAAATATGAAACCGAATCGGTTTTTGTTTCAAGAAGAGTCAAATTATTAAAGGTAACCGGATCACCGGTTTCAACAATGTTATCATCGAGAGGAGTAATGGATACGGTAAACGATCCCGAATCTGATAATCCCAGCCGTTGGATCCCGAACACAGCATAATTGTCTGTCTGGTCGGTAATGAGAGAGGACAAGTTGCTGACCCTGGCAAAATTTCCTGCCAGCATAGCCAGAGAAATATTTTGCCACATTTGCTCTTTGCAGAGCGGAATGATCCTGGAAACCGAAGGCCAGAATCCGTCATTACTATTTCCTGCCTCCGGCGTATAAGCATAAATGGCATTTTTTGTATCCTGCTCACCGTACATCCAGTCATCAGAATC
>CAZMOS010000074.1:0-4501 GCA_964567945.1 uncultured Lentimicrobiaceae bacterium | reverse complement strand
GTTGTATGATTGTATTCGTAACCGTCAGGATTCAAAACGGGCACGAAATACATCTGTGTATTGTCAACGATGTAACGGATAACCGAATCCGTTTCATAGTTTTCAAGAAGATACCACATGTAAAATATCAGTTGCTGGCCGGTAATAGCTTCCCTTGCATGATGCAGCGCAGTGTATAATATTTCAGGTTCATCTTCATCGGTTTGCGGGTTATCCGAAATTTTTACCCACCACAATTTCCGGTTTTCTACGGTAAGGGTGTCATCCGAGATGGCCTGGCGCGCAGTGATCAGGGCAGGATATTTGGCTGCCATAGAGTCCAGTTCGCTGTAAATTTCATCCAAAGTGTAATAGCTTCCCATTGAACCATATTCCCAGTTTTCGGGGACAACCCATTCTTCATCCCTATTTCGTTGAATTGTTGCCGGTTTTTCCTGCACCAGCCGGTCAGCATAATATTTTGAAACATCTTCGATGATTACAGTAGTGTGGATGCCTTCCCTGTTCAGGCGGTTAATTTCACCGACAGAAAGATCCGTTTCAAAAAAGGTGCCTTTTTTTAACAGGCCTTCAGACAGATCAATCCCGGCTGCCGCAACTTGTGACAATGATATTTGTTTCAGGTCAATCCTCACCCTTTTATATGATTGCTGGGCAAAAAGGCCCAATCCGAATAGCATGACAAGCAATAATGATAAAAATCTTTTCATTTCTTTGTTTTTAATTTAAGTTTATTTGTATTATTCATTGTCAGTCAATGTTTTTTCATTGATTTCCAATGAAACGTATCTATAAGATGATCAATGTCTTTTGTGATAAAATCAATCACGGGTTCCAGCGAGTCGTTGTTGGGTACCGTGTTGAAATAAAGTGATCCGCGCATGAAGTTTTTCGTACTGTCGGTCAGAAAAAACTGATAGGGTGATGCCGTGCCGCTGCCTTCCAGGCGATAGATCAATCCGTACACCTTGCGTGTCGTGTCAATAACCTGGTACGTGTTGATGGCATCCGCTTTGGGAATATGTTTGGTAACCATAGTATAAGAATCCTCGAGATAAGTGGAGAGGTTGTTCTTGACCGGTTTGTAACTAATGTGCAATGTAGCTTTAAAAGCAGGGAAGTTCAGGTTTATCCAATAAGGTTCGCCGGGTGAATACGGGTCGGGGGTAACCGTGGTATAAACAGGTCTTTCAAAACGGTAAGGAAAAATCGAATCAAATGGAACATATTGTTTTTGGGGAAGGTCTATTCTGAAATAACCTTTTGGCTTAGGGGTATAGGATTGCTCGCAGGAAACAAGGATTACGGAAAGAGAAAGAATAAAAATCCCTGTTTTTGACACAAGAGATATGAGTCTATTCATTTTTATTCGAAGTCTTCTGTGAGTCGGCATTTTTTTTATTCAGTTTAACTTTAACCTTATTGATCTTCCTTTTGTCAACATCCACCACTGTAAATTCAATATCTTTAAAAGTAACTTTAGTGTCTTTTTCAGGTATTTTTCCAAGCAGTTCAAGGATAAGCCCTCCCAGGGAATCGGACACGCCTTTGGCTTCATCAAAATAATCGTCATCAACCTTGAGAACTTTGCAAAGGTCGTTCAATAAAGTTTTGGCTTCAAAGATAAAAGTATTTTTTGCCACTTTCCGGTATTCATACTGTTTCTCACTTTTGTCGAATTCATCGCTGATCTCGCCGACGATTTCTTCAATAATATCTTCCAGGGTGATAATGCCCGACGTGCCTCCATATTCATCCACCACAATAGCCAGATGGATTTTCTTTTGCCTGAATTCCTGCAAAAGGTCGTTAATCCTTTTGTTTTCGGGAACAAAGAAAGCCGGCCTGATCAGACTTGTCCAGTCAACTTGCTCCGGCGTATCAATGTAAGGCAACAAATCCTTGATATATAAAATTCCGACAATGTTGTCAAAGTTTTCCTTATAAACAGGAATACGCGAGAATCCTGATTTTTTAACGATCTTCATCACTTCTGCAAAAGAAAGGTCATCGCTCACAGCCGTTACATTTACCCTGGACTGCATGATTTCGCTGGCTTCAATCTCACCGAATGTGGCAATACTTTTCAGCATCATTTTTTCCTCCTCTGGTGCACTTTCGTCCACTGTCAGGTCAATGGCATCCGAAATATCTGACATGGAAATCTCGTGCTTTTTGGAAACCAGTTTTTTATCAATCAACGAGGTTGATTTCACCAGCAACACACTTAATGGTTTAAACATCACCATAAGAAATTTTAACGGCCTGACCATGATACGTGCTATCCTTACCGGTTGATTATTTGCCAGAATTTTAGGGGTTATTTCCCCGAATAGTAAAATGACAGAAGTAATGATTATTACCTGAACAACGAATGCCAGAACAGGATAAACCCGGAGGTCAAAGATCAAAGATGCAAAATAAGCTGACAACATGACAATGGCAACATTCACAAAATTGTTGCTGATCAGAATAGTGGCCAGCAGGTATTTGGGGTTATCGCGAAGTTTGAGAATCTCTTTGTTTTTTATGTGCTTGCCCGAGCGAAGGGTTTCGAGGTTGGCAGGTGAAAGTGAAAAGAAAGCCGTTTCGGAACCCGAAATCAATCCGGAAACAACAATAAGTATAACTAGTATAATCAACGAGATAATCGCCTCAGGCGGAAAACCTGTAAAAAAACGATCCATCAACACAAAGGTCCCAAGCAAAGGGTCTGAATCAACTTCTTCCAAAATATTATTATTGGTTACTATGCCGCTGCAAAATTACTAACAAAAGCAATATTGACCAAAGGGGGCCGGTTTTTAAAAAGGAAGATCGTCAGCTGCGGCCGTATCTTCCGGTTGATCAGCAGGCACACTATGTGCAGGCTCCGCAGTGTTATCTTTCGCTTCCTGCGGTGTATAAGTCCGGTTTCCGGGCTGGTTTCTGATCAGAATGTTGATCTTGTCGGCAATAATTTCAGTGATGTAACGGTCATTCCCGTCACGGTCGGTGTATTTTCTTGTCTTGATCTTTCCTTCAATATAAACAAGGTCACCTTTTGCTACGCTCTTGTCAGCAAGGTAACGGAAACCGACTATATTGTGCCATTCGGTCTGATCAATCCACTCACCGGAATTATTACGGTAGCTCTCGGTGGTTGCCAGTGAAAAACTGATTTTCTTTGTCCCGTCCTCAAAAGTATGGACATCCGGGTCTTTGCCTATTCTTCCTATAAGAATTACTTTATTTAATCCAGCCATTTTTTTATTGTTTAATTAATTTTTGATCCTGTAAATATTGCTCAACAAGCCGGGGTACAGGGTACTTTTCAATGTCATTTTTGTTTATCAAAAGTAAATCATTTTCTATTGTCTTAAGCGGAAAGTTTTCAACAATAATCCGGATAAAAACGGCGTGAATACGCTGATGTGTAAGCAGGTGTACGTATTCGTCAGAAATGTGTTTTATACTGTAAACCAATGTGTCAGGTAATAATCCTGCGGTTAAGGTATTCAACGCCTTCAAAGCTTCTATCTTTTCATTTATCACGAACAGCGGGAAATCATACAGATTCTTCCAGATGTCATTTGGGCCGCGTTTTTTTATAATGACTCTTTCATTTTGTGTTTGTGCTACTATATAATAAAAGAACCGGTTTTTTACTTTGATTTTTGTTTTTTTTACCGGAAGTTCAGTAATGGCATTGTGTTTACGGGCAAAACATTCACCGAAAAAGATGCAATGGGGACAATCCGGATTTTTTGGTTTGCACCATACAGCTCCGAATTCCATCATAGCTTGATTAAAATTTCCGGGGGGATGGCCTTCCATCAAACCACCGGCAAGGGAAGTAAATTCTCTTTTTCCTCCGGTAGTATCAATGGGGGTTTTTATACCAAACACCCTCGATAATACCCTGAACACGTTTCCGTCAACCACCGCATCGGGCTTTCCGAAAGCAACAGAGGAAATAGCCGCTGCCGTATAAGCCCCTATACCCTTTATTTTCATCAATTCCTCTTTTGTTTCAGGGAACCGGCCGTTGAGTTCATTTACAATTGTACGGGCTGCTTGCATCAGGTTTTGTGCCCGGTTATAATAACCCAGTCCCTGCCACAATTTATATATTTCGTTTTCAGGTGCACGAGCCAGTGAGTGGATATCTGGGAAACTTTTCACAAATTTCATGTAGTATTCTAACCCTTGATTAATACGCGTTTGCTGTAAAATTATTTCAGATAGCCATATTTTATAAGGATCACGCGTTTCACGCCACGGAAGTTTTCGTTGATTAGACAAATACCATTTGATAAGTTTTTTTCCGAATATTTCCACAAATTTAAATTGTTTCAAATTAAAGATTTAAAGATTTCGTTGTTGTGAAATGATAATTGAAATACTGCCTGATCCTGTTTACTCATAAGCAAATCTATTCTTAAATGCTGATTTTCTTTCATTTACATGGATTTTGTGTATTTTGATTATCTATACAAAACACGGTAAATAACCTTGCAAA
>CAZMOS010000073.1:0-17513 GCA_964567945.1 uncultured Lentimicrobiaceae bacterium | reverse complement strand
AGGAGCGGTTGAGTGAGGGGTGCGGGATAGGGGGTTGCAGGGTGCGGGTTGCGGGTTGCGGGGTGCGGGGAGGAGAAAACACCTTCCAGCGTGCGAAGCTCCTGGAAGAGTGTCAGAAGGTGCGGATTACGAGGTGTGGGTTACATGTCTAAAATCTAATAAAATATTCAAAGCACAATTTTGATCAGATATTTGGAAAATAGCGAGATTGATACCAAAAAATGGGATAGTTGTATCAAAAAATCAGTTAACGGCAATCCTTATGCCCTTTCCTGGTATCTTGAAATCGTTCATGGAGAATGGGAAGCCCTTGTAGAAGATGATTACGACCGGGTGATGCCGTTGACGGGGAATAAAAAGTTTGGAATATGGTATTTGCATCAGCCCTTTTTTGCCCAGCAACTGGGCGTTTTTTCCACAGACAAACTCAATCCGGAAATTATAAAAAACTTTTTGATGGCCATTCCGCCTCACTACCGCTATGTTGACATCAACCTGAACAGTTTCAATAAGATTGAAGGAAATGAATACCAGATCATATACAACAGCAATTACATGTTGGACCTCATTCATGACCATGAAAAGATTTCGGACGGTTATTCGAAAAACACCAAAAGAAACCTGAAAAAAAGCAGGCTAAACAACCTGTCAACGATGAAAGGGGTCAAACCGGAAGAACTCATCAGATTATTCAGGGAAAACCGGGGGAGGACCTTGAAAAAATGGGGAGATGTACAATACCGGCGTTTAGGCAGATTGATGTATTCGTCAATTTACAAAGGAAAAGGGGTGATTTACGGTGTGTATGATGAGCGGAACCAGCTATGTGCAGGAGCTTTTTTTGTGAAAAGCAATAACCGTCTTATTTTCCTTTTTTCAGGGACCAGTGAGGCCGGCAGAAAGAATGCAGCCATGACCTTCCTGATTGACGGGGTGATCGAAGAATTTACTCCCAGTCACCTCGTGCTCGATTTCGAAGGTTCGAACAACCCCGAACTGGCAAGGTTTTATAAAGGCTTCGGTGCGAAAGAAACACTTTATCCCCGGCTGCGGATTAACAGGCTCCCTTTTCCGGCCAGGCAGTTGCATTTTGTGTTTGATCTGTTAAAAAAGAAATAGGTCTCCATTTTCATTTAACTTTGTAAATGATAAAAAGAATATCTGAAGAATAATAAGCGGGAATAAAAGCATGAAGAACACCAAATTGATATTCGAAAACATCAGGATCGCGCTGCAGTCGGTCAAAAGTCATTTGTTGCGCTCGATACTTACCGTTCTGATCATCGCTTTCGGGATCATGGCCCTGGTGGGCATCCTGACTGCTATTGATGCCATTAAAAACTCACTGACACAGGATTTTGCCATGATGGGAGCCAATACTTTCAACATTCAGAACAGGGGCATACGGGTTCATATCGGAGGCAGGCGAAACAAAGTGGACGTGTTCAGGGAAATCAGTTACAGGGAAGCACGCCAATTTCAGGACGAGTTTGATTTCCCGGCGTTGAGTTCGGTTTACACGATCGGTACGGGAACAGCCACGCTGAAATACAAATCGGAAAAATCAAACCCCAATGTCCAGGTCGTCGGTACAGATGATCGTTACATCGAAACAGCGGGACTGGAGATCGAAAGGGGCCGAAACTTTACTACCGACGAATTGAAGTACGGCAAACATGTGGCCATAATCGGTAGTGACATTAAAAAAACACTTTTTGAAAAAAATGAAGACCCTGTGGGAAAGGTCATTTCCATCGGCGCGGGAAAATACCGTGTGATCGGCGTGCTGAAAGAAAGGGGCTCAAGCATCGGGTTTACAGGCGACAGGGCTTGCCTGGTTCCCGTGGCCAATGTGCGACAGTATTTTTCGAGGCCCAACATGAATTATACTATCAGCATCATGGTAAATGATCCCAATATGATGGACCCTGCCATCGGCGAAGCGACCGGTTTGTTCCGGAAAATAAGAAAAGACCGGGCGGGCGACCCCGACTCGTTCAGCATTGTCAAAAGCGACAACGTGGCCAATATATTGATCAGCCTGACAGGAAAGATCAGATATGGTGCAATGATTATCGGGGTGATCACACTGTTGGGTGCCGCCATAGGGCTGATGAACATCATGCTGGTTTCGGTGACCGAACGCACCCGGGAGATCGGGGTGAGAAAAGCCATTGGTGCCCGGCGAAAAACCATCCGCAACCAGTTCCTGGCCGAAGCCATTGTCATTGCTCAAATGGGCGGGATATTGGGGATCATTGCCGGGATTTTTATGGGGAATATCGTTTCCATGCTTACGGGAACGGCCTTTCTTATTCCCTGGCTCTGGATCGTTGTGGGAGTGGTATTGTGTTTTATCGTGGCCCTGCTTTCGGGAATTATTCCCGCAAACAAGGCGGCAAAACTCGATCCCATCGAATCGCTGAGGTACGAGTAGCTTTTCAATTATCGCTTGAACCGGTTGAATCGCCCAAACCGGCTAAATGTGTAACGAATAAATTCTTTTTACCTGCCCGAATGATTTTCAACAAACACAGAATAAAATGTTCCTAAGATTGCAATCTACCAATGATCGCGGAAGTGAACCCCATTACCCGGATGGCTAATATTTTTCCTGTTTTCGTCACTCAACATGAATAACACCATTCCCCGGATTACTGATGTTTTTCTTCCCCGAAATTGTTTTTCACCAACTTTAAAATGAATTGGCAGGTTTGATATTTATATTAAATAATGTTAAGCAAACGATATGATTTTTTATTAAACCATACTTTTACTGTTGATTAATTACGAGCAGGTTCTTAATTTCTTAATAAAGTCATATATATGCATGCTTTGGTATTCATAAAACAAGTTCCCGATGCTTCGCAGGTCAGGGTGAACTATGAGACGGGAACATTGATCCGGGAGGGTGTTCCGGCCATCCTGAATCCTTTTGAGGCCCACGCTGTCGAAGAGGCAGTCAGATTAAGGGGTAAATACGGTGGAAAGGTAACGGTTATCACTATGGGGCCCCCGCAGGCAACCGAAGCTTTAAAAGAATGTTTATCACGGGGAGCAGACAAAGCCTATCTTTTATCCGATCGTATTTTTGCCGGTTCCGATACGCTGGCCACTTCATACGCCCTTTTTGAAGGTGCCGGAAAGATTATCGAGATGGAAGGGGAAGTGGACCTTTTCTTTGCCGGAAAACAAGCCATTGACGGAGATACGGCCCAGACAGGGCCCGGTATCGCCACCCGCTTTGACATCCCCCTTGTAACCTATTTGATCAAGCTGGACGAAGTAAACTTTGAAAAAAAACAGGCGGTTGCCACAAGGCTGACCGAATTCGGGCAGGAAACCCTGCAGGTTCCGCTGCCTGCCTTTTTTACGGTGGAGGAAAGCTTGAACGAACTTTCGCATTCCCCGTTGCCGTGGCTGATCAAAGCGGCCCGGTCAAAAATTGAAAGGTTGTCCAGCGAAAACGTTCACCTTGACACGGAACAATGCGGATTGAGACATTCGCCCACCAGGGTTAAAAAAGCATTTACTCCTGAAAAAAGACAAAGAGGCGAAACCCTGACCGGTTCCGTGGAGGAGTTGGTTCAAAAAACTTCAGATATCTTAACACCGTTTTTGAATAAAGAGTTTTAGCATGGACAAAACGATTGATTTGACCGGAAAAGACCACGAAATATCCACGTATAAAAATATTTGGGTTTTCATCGAACAAACCGGCGGCGTGGCCCACCCGGTGTCTTTCGAACTGTTAACCAAAGCGCGCGAGCTGGCGAAACAACTTGATTGCCAGGTGGGTGCCGTTTCCATTGGACGGTCTGTTTCCCATCTTGCCAAAGAGGCTTTCAAATTTGGTGCGGATAAATTTTACTTCGTTGAAGATGAAATCTTTAAAGATTACAGCACCGAGCCTTTCCGCGATACGCTTTCGGGTTTGATACGGAAATATAAACCGGAAATTTTTCTCATCGGTGCAACCACACAGGGCCGCGACCTCTCCGGTACGGTGGCCACGGAATTGAAAACCGGATTAACAGCCGATACCACAAAACAGGAAATTGATCCTGAAACCGGCATGCTGTTGATGACACGACCCACTTTCGGCGGCAGCCTGATGGCTACCATTGTGTGCCCGAAGCACCGTCCGCAAATGTCAACGGTGAGACCCGGGGTCTTTCAGGCCATTCCCGTTGAGCATCCTAAAGAGGGAGAAATAATAAGAGGAAAAACGACTTTGACGGAAGACAGGATCGTAAAGAAAATACTGAAAAAAGTTGTTTCCTCCGAAGGCAGTATAAACCTCGGCTTTTATGACATAATTGTAGCCGGGGGAAAAGGGATGGGCAACAAGGATAATTTTAATATGCTGAAGGAACTGGCGGAACTGCTGGGTGGAACGTGGGCCGGCTCGCGGAAAGCCGTTGAGCTGGGATATATTCCGCAGACCCGGCAGGTAGGGCAAACCGGGCAAACCGTTCATCCTAAATTATACATTGCCTGTGGCATTTCGGGAGCTATCCAGCATTTGGTGGGCATGCAAACATCCGATGTGATCATTTCGGTTAATACCGATGAAAACGCCCCGATTTTCAACGTTTCCACTTATTGTATTGTGGAAGATGCCCTGAAGTTTGTCCCGGGGCTGATTGCTGAACTGAAAAAACAAAAACTAAAACCGGTAACAAATGAGCAGTAAATTAAAATACGATGTGATCGTTGTGGGGGCAGGCCCCGCAGGCCTTGCCGCAGCCATTGTGCTTGCCAAAGCCGGAGTCAGGGTAATGGTGATCGAAAGAGGACGCTTTCCCGGCTCAAAAAATGTGATGGGAGGCGTTTTCTACAGTGACTGCATGAAGGGTATTGTTGATGAATTCCCCGGTGATGCTCCTGTCGAAAGACATATCATTGATCAGAGAATCTGGGTTCTCGACCTGGATTCTTCCGTGGGATTCAATCATAAAAACGAACTTTTTAACAAGAAACCTTACAACTGTCACACCGTTTTCAGGGCTAAGTTCGATCGCTGGCTGGCTGGCGAAGCTGAAAAGGCAGGTGCTTTAATTATCAATAGTACCGTGGTGAAAGAGGCGCTGGTGAGAAACGGACAAGTGATCGGAGTGAAAACCGGCCGCCCCCAGGGAGATGTATTCGCCAATTGTGTTATTGCTGGCGACGGTGTAAATTCTCTTTTCGCAAAGTCGTTGGGCCTCAGAAAGAAAATTGAACCGGATGATGTGGCCATCGCTGTGAAAGAAGTCATTGGCCTTGATGAACAGGTGATCAATGACCGGTTTAATGTGACAAGCAGTGATGAAGGGGTTACCATTGAAATGACAGGGAGTTATTTTAACGGCGAAGCCATGGCTTTTCTTTACACCAATAAAAAATCCTTGTCATTGGGTGTAGGTATGGTATTAAAAGATGTGCTCAAAAACAAGATCAATCCGAACGATCTCATCGAGCATCTGAAAAAGCATCCCTCCGTTGCACCCCTCATCGAAGGAGGGCAAACCAAAGAGTTTCTGGCGCATCTGATCCCCGAAGGAGGGTATAAATCCATGCCGACGCTTGTGGGCAACGGGGTGATGATAGCCGGCGATGCAGCCATGATGGTGGATGCCATCCACAGGGAGGGATCAAATCTTGCCATTACCTCCGGAAAACTTGCTGCCGAAACTTATCTTGAAGTTTCGAAGTCCGGCGATTTCTCGGAAAAAGCCCTGTCGTTGTATGTGAGAAAGCTTCAGGATAGCTTTGTCATGAAAGACCTTAAAAAATATAAAAGGGTCCCCGGTCTGCTTCAAACCAATAAGCATCTGTTGCTGCAATATCCTAAATTACTGAATCAGGCCGCCTTTGAAATGTTGAATGTGGATGGAATTTCCAAAAAAGACAAAGAAAAATTAATCTGGAAAAACGTGAAACAGGAAATAGGGATCGGCGGCCTTGTGAAAGACCTGTTTAAACTATGGAGAAGTATGGTATGAGATTAGAAGATAAATTATATCTGGACGGCTATAAAACGGATGAAACAGGCGGGTCGCACCTTGTGATAAAAGACACATCTGTTTGCGAGACGTGCGTATTGAAACAATGCCTGTTTGTCTGCGCCTGCAGCGTTTACGAACAAAATGAGAATAACGGCAGGATTGAAATAAATTATGCAGCCTGTGTGGAATGCGGCACCTGCCGGATAGCCTGCGATAATATTGACTGGCGCTACCCCCGCGGTGGTTTTGGAATTGCCTATAAATTCGGTTAGCAAAGTCATTCAAACCCACCGGACTTATTAACCGGTTTTTTTCAGATTTCCTGATTTCTTACGCAATGTAGGTTAAAAATGTGCCGGAACATAAAACTCCCGGAAGTTACTGAATACTTCCGGGAGTTTTCTATTGCTTACGTACAGGGTGTCGTAAATAAATGCTTGTTATTCCGATGTGCTTTTCTCTTTTATGGCGACGATAAAATCATAGACATAAAACAATACGCCGGCAAAGAATACAATACCAGTTACAAACCACACGGCAAACCATCCAATTTGGTGTATCTGTGCTGCTATATATCCCTCTCCTATTACCCTGGAAATAGAAATTTGCATAATCCCAAGCACTTCCATTGCCAGAACCATCATAACCATCCCTATGTTCATAAGCCAGAAAGCCCATGCCCATCTGTGTTTGTCAGTGATAGAATTCTTAAAGTTTTCTTCACCCTTACGACGTTCAAGGCTATAATAGATGAAAGCAATTAAGATGGCTGCAAACGCACTGAAAAATGCCATGTGGCCATGGGCTGCCGTTACTTCGGTTCCATGCATCCAATAGTTGACCGAAAACCAGGTTTGACTGCCCCCCAAAATAGTTAATCCTATAAAGGATCCTATTGTCCCGCCGATTAACCAATACAGTGTAGGCAAATTTTTAGCTCTGATTTTTGATTTTCTGGCAAATATTAATCCGTCAATCATCATAGCGACCGGTGGAATTGCTTCAAATACGCTGAATATGCTCCCAACCCATGTCCAGTAATGTGGTGTTCCTATCCAGAAATAATGATGTCCCATTCCCAGTATTCCACTGGCAAGGATGAGGAAAAACTCGATATAAAACCAACGGTACATCCTCTCTTTTGGAATATTGAACAGCTTTATGATTAAGTAACCGATAAACAGGGTCTCAAACATTTCCCACGTTGCTTCCACCCAATAATGTATGACCCACCAACGCAGGTAATCCTGGACAACAAAATTCCTTAAATAAGGCATTCCCGGCAAATACATCAATATTGTAGCTATTGTAGTAATGAGAAGAAGCATGTTTATCGGGCTTTTCTTTGGTGCCTTATGAAGTGTCTTGATGAGGTTATAAACCCATAAAAGTCCCGCCACAACAACCAACCAGTCGAAAACAGGGGCGGCCTCAACATATTCCAGTCCCTGGCCATCGTAATAATGGAAGAAATAGCTGATAATAGCGCCAACACCTGCTGCGCAAAACACAATGAGTTGAATTATGGCAATCTTCCTGCTGTAAAGCTCCCTGCCTGCTTCTTCAATAACTACATAATAAGTTGCCCCCATTATTGCCAGGAACATCCAGAAGATAAGCAGGTTGATGTGGATGCTTCGTGAGACATTAAACGGCATCCAGTTTAATGCAAAATCGGGCCAAACATATTGCGCAACAGAAGCCAGGCCAAAAACGATTTGCAAAAAGAACAAAAGTACGGAAGCAGCAAAATAGTAATATGCCACTTTTTGTGAACGAAATGTAAATATTTCCATTATTTTTCCTCCTTTAAATTATTTATAAATGTTGCAAGAGATTTCAATTGATCATCAGTTAACTGATTTTTAAACGCAGGCATAAGCATGCGTTTGCTCTCATATCCTGTTGCGATTTCACTGTCAGGAATAGAGGAGGGGTTTCCAATTTGTTTTACCAGCCAGTCAACTCCCCTGTTCCTTGCCGATTCATTCGATAAGTCGGGGCCGATTGCACCTATTGTATTTAATCCTGGTGCATTAATTGTGTGGCAGGCTCCGCATTTCAGCTTTTTTATCAGAGAAACGGGAGAGATTGAACCTTCCGTAACCGTTTCCGATTCATTTTTTGACGAAAGAATTTCCGATCCCGGTGGCCATCCATTTGTGTCAACGTTGCGAATCCAACTGAGAAATGCGATAAGGTCATCAATGTTTTGATTTGTTAAATGCAAATCGGGCATAATGCGTTTATACTTTCCAGGCCATAATTCCCGGGTTACTTCGGGGGGATTGTTGAGTACTGCACGTACAAATCCTTCACCCCTTGTGGAGATGACCTTGGTAAGGTCAGCAGCATAATAGGCTCCATCGCCTAATATAGTATGGCAATCCATACAATTGTTGTCCTGAAAAACCCTTTTGCCGGCATCCACGGCATCAGTTACTTTCGGTTCATTCCGGATAACATAATAATAAGACTGAACGGTAAGGACAAGAAAGACAACTATCATCACGATAGATGTCCAGACAAACCATCCTTTTGCACGTTTCGCGTCCTTGGGTAATTCCATTTTAACCTCCTTTTTTAAAAAATTAATAGTTAAATATTTATTTGCACTAAACCCCCGGTTGGCGGGGACTTAAATAATTATACATAAGATTACGGTTTTGTTTAAAACACAATGCTTGTTTTTGAAAATGCTCCCTTTCTGTTCTCAAATAATGGATGTTGAGTTTAACAAATTTAATAATAAATTCGATAAAAAAAAATCTCCAACCTTTTTCTGACCTGTTGTTTAGCTTTTATTGAACACAGTTTGACAGAACTTTTGTAAAAGAAATTCAAATCCTCAAACTCAAAACCCCAAACTATTTACGGCTTCTCCAGTTCTCTTGTGTTGAATTTCCGGTAGCCTACCAGGCGGTCGTATTCAGGCACCCTCTGGCGGTAATATAAATAAAAGGTATAATCGTTGTCCGTTTCCCAGTGGTCTCCTTCAATCGGGGTGACACTGGCACGTGTTTCCCCATTGGGTAAAACGGCGTAGATGTAATCGTAATAACCCTGTTTTAAGTAAATGGACCCGTGGTACATTTGTAAACTATTGTCGTAAACCATTACATTTTTCCCGTTCAGTTGCCAGTCGTTCAACTGGCCTAAGATATACACATCGGCATCTTGTATTTTAGGCATTTTCAGCCAGAATTCCACCCAGGCATATTCGCCTTCGGTATTCGTGTTCTGGTCTTTTCGCGCCTGTATCAGCATGTGGCCGTTGATGTCAATTTCCGTTTCGTAGGGTTTGTCCGTTCGAGGATAGGTAGTGTGCAAAATGACCACATATCCGTCAGGGTCACTAATGATCTGCTTGATATACATTGACTGATACCAGTAACTTTCAATATTAAAATGCCTGAATTGGTTGCCGCCATCGAAGACAATGCCATTCTGATAATCATAATTTAACGTGTTGGAAGTAACCGACGTGGGCTTCATACCGACTTTGGCATTATCCCAGCGGCCGTTTTGCTGAATGGTAAGGAATGTCCGTAACTGGGGTTCATCATTGAACATGTCGGGGGTCTGGATCACCACATCGAGCTGCTGCTTATAGCGTGTGTATTCCAGCTTTTTAGGATAATAGGGAATTCTTACATCAATCCGTGCAAGCGGTTCAATGACAAAAAACCGGCGGGTGAAGATCACATTTTCATCCGAAGGGTTGTCAAGATACACCTTCAATATGTAGTTGCCCGAAAGCATTATTTTCATATCCGGCCCGGGAAAGATCAGCTCGTAATGTACATAAGGCGGGATGGCATTCAGCGAAAATTCATAGTTATTGATATCTCCTTCCACATACCCGTCAATGTATTCGTTTTGCTGGAGGTTTGAGGGTTCCCAGTTGTAATTGCAATGGATGATAGTGTACCGGAACAAATAGGATTTATTGTTCATGTCGTCGAATGCCAGCCTGAGCTTGTCGTTTGTGCCTAACCTGAGAACCGGCGGGTTCATCTGGTTTCCCGTCCTGTAAAACAGCACAGTATGTATTTTATCATCATAAATCAGGTCTTCATTTTTAACTTCCTGAGCCCTTGCTGTTAATGTGATCAATAAGATTATGATCAGGATGAAATTTGTCTTCATAAAAAGGACGGTTTGAATATTAATACGGATCAGGCCGTGAAATTACATTTTTATTTGACAGGATTATTTGATTTGATTTGGAAATCAATGTCCTTAAAGGGGCGGCTATTTACTAAATTTTTAAAGACACTTTGCTGTTATCCAATGTATTTGAAACGGCGTGTCAAAAAGCATGGGCAGCCCCCTTATTTAAAGTAATTACAAATATGCGAAAATTTTTATTAACCTGTTTTAATTTTCAAAGAATTACATAATTTCGCTCTCTGTAACACATGAACTTTTCTATATATGTCAACTGTTTACAAAATTAAAAAAGGCCTTGATATTAAATTAATTGGAGAGGCCGAAAAAATCATTGTTGACTTAAAAGCCAAAAGATTCGCTGTAAAACCCCCTGATTTTATCGGATGTTTTCCCAAGCTCCTTGTGCAGGAAGGTGATGCTGTAAAAGCAGGAAGCCCTTTGTTTTTTGATAAATACAGGGACAACATCCGGTTTACTTCACCCGTCAGCGGGATTGTAACAGGAATTGAAAGGGGAGCAAAACGGAAACTGCTCCGGATTGTAATTGAATCGGATGGCAAAGAAGAAGCAATTGATTTTGGCGCTGCCGATGTTGATAAACTTAACAGGGAAGCCATCGTTGATAAATTATTGAAAAGCGGTATCTGGCCGGTACTGCGTCAGAGGCCTTATTCGGTGGTTGCCAATCCCGGGGATGATCCGAAAGCCATTTTTGTCTCCGCATTCGACACGGCTCCGCTGGCACCCGATTTCAATCTGATCGTTCATGGAAACGGGGATGTTTTTCTGGCCGGGCTTAACGTACTGACCAAGCTGACCAGCGGGAAGGTGCATCTGAACATTGACGATAAAAACACCACTTCCAAGGTATTCCTCAATTCGAAAAATGTTCAGATTAACAGGTTTAACGGGCCTCATCCTGCCGGTAATGTTAGTGTCCATGCCAGCCGTATTGACCCCATGAACAAAGGGGACATCATCTGGTATCTGGGCCCGCAGGAAGTGATGACGATAGGCAGGCTGTTTCTTGAAGGCCGGTTCAATGCTGAGCGCATCGTTGCCGCAACCGGTTCAGAGGTGCTTCATCCCAAATATTACAAAACTTTTCTGGGCGCCAGGATTACCAACATGGTCAGCGGTAATGTTACCGAAGGGAACAACCGTTTCATCAGCGGCAATGTGCTGACGGGTAATAAAATTGAAAAAGACGGTTTTGTCGGTTTTTACGATTCCATGATCACGGTTATCCCCGAAGGCGACTATTTTGAATTTTTCGGATGGTTAAAGCCCGGTTTCAATAAATTCAGTTTTTCGGGAACATTTCCTTCAAAACTTTTCCCCAACAAGAAATACAGGCTGGATACCAACCTTCACGGCGGAGTAAGAGCTTATGTGATGACAGGTAAAATGGAAAGAGTTTTCCCGTTTGACATTTATCCTCTGCAGTTGATCAAAGCTATAATGATAGAAGACATAGACCTGATGGAGCATCTGGGCATTTATGAAATTGATGCAGAAGATTTTGCCTTGTGTGAATTCATTGACACATCGAAAACCAATATTCAGGATATTGTCAGAAATGGCCTTGAGTTGATCCGTAAAGAAATGAGTTAATCAATTTTCAGAACCATATATCGCATGAAAGCGCTAAGAAAATTTTTAGATAAACAAAAACCACATTTCGAAGATGGAGGGAAATTCGCGAAATTTCAATCCATGTTCGATGCAATGGAGACCTTGTTTTTTGTACCCGATAAAGTAACCACAAGCGGATCACACATCAGGGATGCCATTGACATGAAAAGAACGATGATCACCGTATTCGTTGCACTGATGCCGGCATTACTGTTCGGTATGTGGAATATCGGGTATCAGCATTTTTTGTCTTTTGGCGAAAACCCCGGAAACTGGACGATGTTCTGGTACGGTTTCCTTAAAATGCTTCCTTTACTGATCGTTTCTTACGGTGTGGGGCTGGGTCTTGAGATCTTGTTCGCACAAATACGCCATCATGAAGTGAATGAGGGTTTCTTCGTTACCGGGCTTTTGATCCCCATGATCATTCCTCCTGAAACACCATTGTGGCAGTTAGCCCTAGCAGTTGCTTTTGCCGTAATTTTCGGAAAGGAAGTATTCGGAGGTACCGGGATGAATGTGCTGAACCCGGCTCTGCTGGCGAGGGCATTCCTGTTTTTTGCTTATCCGGCGTCCATTTCGGGTGATAAGGTATGGATCGCTGACAAGGCCGATGCGTTTTCAGGTGCTACCCCGCTGGGTCATGCAATGATCGGCCACTTCGACCGGATTCCATCGGCGTATAATATGTTTATGGGTTTCATACCCGGTTCAAATGCTGAAACATCCGTATTGATGATACTTATTGGTGCGGTCATCCTCATCATAACGGGCATTGGCAATTGGCGGATCATCGTGAGCGTGTTTGCCGGTGGATATGTCATGGGATTGCTGTTTAACTTATGGGGAGCCAATGAATACATGGAATTACCCGCTTATTATCATCTGATCATGGGCGGGTTCGCCTTTGGTGCCGTCTTTATGGCCACAGACCCGGTAACTGCTACCCAGACGAAAAAAGGGATGTATTATTACGGTTTTCTCACCGGGTTGATTGCCATTTTGATCAGGGTATTCAATCCTGCCTATCCCGAGGGGATGATGCTTGCCATCCTGCTGATGAACGTGTTTGCCCCGCTGATAGACCACATGGTTGTGGAATCAAACATCAAGCGCAGGCTTAAAAGAATGAAAATAGCGATAACAAAGTAAAAAGAAGCAATCATGTATAGCAACGGATATATATTCAGATATGCTGCCATTCTCGTAATTATTGCAGCCGCGGTTTTGTCCTCGGCAAATATGCTGCTGAAACCCTTTCAGGAGAGGAATATGGCCGTCGAAAAAATGGGCTATATCCTGGCTTCGGCAAATATCGAAGGAGTTACGACAAAAAATGCCATCGAGAAATTCAATAAGTATGTGGTTGAAGAAATTCTGGTGAACAGCAAAGGGGAAGTAATTGACTCTTATAAAGAAGGCAAAATGGAAGAAGGAAAAGCCTTCAAGATCAACATGAAAGAGGAATTGTATAAAAAATCCAGGGGAAAGGATTTTGAGCTTCCGATCTATGTTGTCAACAAAAACGGTGAAGCCATTTATGTATTGCCTTTGCTGGGTACCGGGCTGTGGGGGCCGATATGGGGCAACATGGCTTTTAAAGATGACCTGAATACGATTGAGGGGGTTACTTTCGACCATAAAAGTGAAACCCCTGGTTTGGGAGCGGAGATAGCGACCAAAGGTTTCCAGAAGCAATTTATCGGAAAAAAGATTTTTGATGATCAAGGTAATTTTACTTCCATTAAAGTGGTTAAAGGAGGCGTCAAAAAGCTTCCCGAAGCGGAAAGGATTCATGGCGTGGATGCCATTTCGGGAGGAACAATCACCAGCAAGGGCGTGGATGCCATGATAAGTAATGTGTTAGAAAGCTATTTACCTTACATAGAAAAACACCGTAAGAAATGAGTGAAGAAAAACAAGAACGTGAACCATTGTTCTCGGCAAAAAATTTAAAACTGGTAAAAGGACCGCTTAATCTGAACAACCCGATAACAGTTCAGGTTTTGGGTATTTGTTCGGCCCTTGCCGTAACGGCGAAAATGAAGCCGGCCATTGTAATGGCTATATCGGTGATGGTTGTGCTGGCCGTTTCCAACGTAATTATTTCAATAATGCGTAACGGCATACCCCCGAGGATCAGGATTATTGTGCAACTGGTGGTGATCGCTTCATTGGTGATCCTGGTTGACCAGGTGTTAAAAGCATTTGTTTATGACATCAGTAAACAGTTGTCGGTATTTGTCGGATTGATCATTACGAACTGTATCATCATGGGTCGTCTTGAAGCTTTCGCCATGGGGAATAAGCCCTGGCCTGCATTTCTGGACGGCATAGGCAATTCGCTGGGTTACGGCCTCATCTTGATTCTTGTGGCCTTTTTCAGGGAACTGTTCGGATCCGGCACATTACTCGGATTACAGGTTATTCCACCCGGGTTTTATAATATCGGATACGAAAACAACGGTCTGATGATACTGCCTCCTATGGCACTGATCACTTTGGGTGTGATCATTTGGGTACAACGGTATTACAAACGTGAACTGATTGAAGAAAATAAATAACTGGATGCTGGATACTGGATACTGGATGCTGGACGAAAAGAATAAGTGACAATGAGTTATAAAAAATTAGAAATATGGCAAATGGCGAGAGATAATGTAATTGAAATATTGGGAAAGAAAATAAATCGTTTTCTGGATTCACTAGAAAAGGGACATAATGAATTTAAAGACTAACTAATATTGTTGGAATAAAAAATCAAGAATCAAGAATCAAGGATCAAGAATCAAGAATCAAAAAATAGATAAACTATGCAAGAAATATTTAACATATTCGTCAAATCCATCTTCATAGATAACATGGTATTTGCCTATTTTTTGGGCATGTGTTCATACCTTGCTGTTTCCAAAACCGTTAAAACATCGGTAGGCCTCGGCATAGCCGTAATTTTTGTTTTGGGCATAACAGTTCCCGTGGATTATCTGTTAAATGAATACGTATTGAAACCCGGAGCGATGGCTTGGCTTGACCCTGCATTTGCCAAAGCCGATTTGAGCTTTCTGAGTTTTATCCTGTTCATTGCTATCATTGCCTCAATGGTTCAGTTGGTTGAGATGGTTGTCGAGAAATTTTCGCCTGCATTGTATTCTTCACTGGGGATCTTTCTTCCATTGATCGCTGTCAACTGTGCTATCCTTGGAGGCTCTTTGTTCATGCAGGAAAGGGACTACCAAAGTCTTGCCCAGGCAACCTCGTTCGGATTAGGTTCCGGCGTGGGCTGGTTCCTGGCCATTGTAGGTATTGCAGCCATACGCGAAAAAATCAGGTATTCCAATGTGCCCCCCGCACTTCGCGGTTTGGGCATTACTTTTATTATAACCGGATTGATGGGAATTGCTTTTATGAGTTTTCTTGGAATTAAATTGTAAATACATTTTAAAGTATAAGAATTATGGTTTTGTTGCTGCAAATGGGATTAGGTATAATTGTAATATCAAGCATTATCGTTTTCCTTGTCGTCACTCTTTTACTTGTTGCCATATTGCTGTGGGCCCGCAAGAGATTAATGCCACAGGGAAAGGTAAAAATAAGTATCAATGATGAAAAAGAGATAGAGGTTGACCCGGGAAATACCCTTTTATCCACCTTATCAACTCAAAAGATATTTGTTCCTTCGGCTTGCGGAGGCGGCGGCACCTGCGGGATGTGTCGTTTACAGGTAATTGATGGCGGCGGTTCCATTTTGCCTACCGAAACAGGGTTCTTTACCCGAAAAGAACAAATGCAAAACTGGAGGCTTGCCTGCCAGGTAAAAGTACGGCAGGATATGAATATCCACGTGCCGCCTGAAATATTCGGCATTAAAAAATGGGAATGTGAAGTTATTTCCAACCGGAATGTGGCAACCTTTATCAAAGAGTTTGTTGTTAAGCTGCCCGATGGTGAACGGCTTAAATTCAGGTCAGGCGGATATATTCAGATTGATGTCCCGAAAATTGAAGTGGACTTTAAGGATATAGTGGTTGAAGAAGAATACCGCGACGAATGGGATAAATTCAATATGTGGGACCTGAAAATGAAAAACCCCGAGCCTATCTACCGTGCTTATTCCATGGCCAATCATCCGGCAGAAGACAATATTATCATGCTGAACATCAGAATAGCCACACCGCCATGGGACAGGAAAAGGAATGCTTTTATGAAAGTGAATCCGGGGATTTGCTCCTCTTATATTTTCTCGCGCAAACCGGGTGATAAAGTAACCATTTCCGGACCTTACGGAGAGTTCTTCATCAAAGACACCGATCGTGAAATGATGTTTATCGGTGGCGGGGCAGGCATGGCTCCCATGCGTTCTCATATTTTCGACCAGTTCGTTACCAGGCACACGAAAAGAAAAGCCACATTCTGGTATGGCGGCCGTTCGCTGAGGGAGTTGTTTTATATCGAAGATTTCAGAAAAATCGAAAAAGAATTTCCGAATTTCAGGTTTGAAGTGGCCTTGTCGGAACCCAAACCGGAAGACAACTGGACAGGCTACACAGGGTTTATCCACCAGGTGATTTATGATAATTATCTGAAGAATCATCCTGAACCTGAAGAGATAGAGTATTACCTGTGCGGGCCTCCAATGATGAATTCAGCCGTTCAGAAAATGCTGGATGACCTGGGTGTTCCTGAAGAGATGATCGCTTTTGACGACTTTGGCGGATAAATAAAAGGTTGAATTTGATAAATCACCCTTTTTTCGTTTTACAACTTTACCAAAGTTCCAGACTTTGAAAAAGTTGATTATTTGTTGGCAATAAGGATTTTAGCAAATTCTGTCAGTTCCTTATCGTATTGATCTGCATTTTCAATCCCTGCCTGTTTCAGGGCTTTCAGGTTTTTCATGGAAGCATTGTCCATTTTTGTGTCAGCGCCAAAGAGATCGGGTGAAATGCGCAGATACTGCTTGGGCCTGCTCACCGCATCATAAATTTGCTTCAACTGATAATCCACTGTTTGCGACACTCCTGACATCATGATGTCAATGATGGGAACGATCCATTGAACAGCACCCCAGTCTTTGGCTTTTTTATACTGGTAGGACTCATCTTCGTTTCCCGTGCCGAGGGACAGGATAGCCATTTCGGCAGCTATAGGCTTGTTGCGTGATGAATCAAACCGGGTTGTCCGTGCTTCGGAGTAAGCGCAAAGTGCAGGATTATTGACAAATACTCCCCCGTCAATCAACGGGTAAACCGTATTGGTTTGCGATTTCACACGGGCTACCTCAAAATAAGTCGGTGCAGCCGAAGTGGCACGAGCAGCATCTCTCACCTTAAAATTATAGGATTTGTCGTTTTTTGCCCTGTGCGATTTGAAAAAGTGGCCTTTCCTGTTTTTTATGTCATAAGAGGTGATCAGGCTGGGCTTTATCAGATCACTGAGCATCAGTTCATCCAGATAATCCTGAAGGGCTTCCTCCAGGTTGCTTTCATCGTATTTCTCATCAGTAATGCCGCCAACACTCCTGACTTTTTGCCAGAATGAAACATCAAATATTTCATCCCCGCGGTTGAGGTAGAGTTCAACAGCATCTTCCGCAGAAAAACGGGGCTTCAAAGGGTCGGTTTCCGACGGGAACAGATAAATGCAGGTTAATATTCCTCCCGTGCTTGTTCCGGCGATCAGGTCCGTGTCTTCCGGAACCGGGTAATACGAATGGAC
>CAZMOS010000072.1:0-17690 GCA_964567945.1 uncultured Lentimicrobiaceae bacterium | reverse complement strand
GGATGCAATGGTTGCACTTGTGAGTGTTCCCTATGAAACCGGAAATCAGCATCCCACGTTTAGTTCTGAGGCGCTAACAGGTTGGCTCGTGGGTTGCAGCGCCGTGAGAATCCTGAGACTATGAAACAAGGGATTTTTGATTTCACCAAATGTTGGTCAGGAATTTCAAAGGTACTTCAAACCGCGGGCCGGTTTCCCCTTTCCGCCTGCCAAAGCGAAGCGGTGGACAAATAGGGGACCAAGGGGTAGCGAGAGCAAAAGAAAAGGAACTTTCTTGTCTTGAAATAGGTTTACAAAAAAAGTAAACAAATTTTAATGTTCGTAATACTTTCCTGCCACTGTTATTTAATTTTCACAAACCTGCTTACGACTACACCCTTTTCCGATTTTGCTTTCAGAAAATATAGTCCCGGTTTCAGAAAATCCACTTTTAGTGTAAGAGATGCGGTGTTCAGGTATTTTTTATCCAGCAATACCTGTCCGTTGAGGTTGAGGATGGTGATCTCCGTTAATTTGGCTTTACTTTCGATAAAAAGCTGCTGCGAAACGGGGTTGGGATAAATCGTGAGCTCATCTTCAGCAATTTTCTTCGCCGGGATGATGCCGACGGTTTCATCGGTTTTGTGGAGTATCTGGCACCCATACGACGCCCAGATATCATTCCCGTAAGTAGTGAGTGCCTTCCAGTATCCGGGGGAGTTATACGACATCGGAAGGCCGAATACCGGTTCAAAGGTCCAGCTTTCGCCCCCGTCATCCGAACGGAAGACCCCATATCCGTCGCTGACCAGATAGCCCCTATGCTGATTCATAAAACTGATATCATAAAGAGAAGTATTGGTAAGCGTATCTGTGATCTTCCAGGTTTCGCCCCCGTCGGTGGTTTTGCACACCAGCCCGGAGTCGCCTGATGCCCAGCCGGTCTGACCGTCAATAAAATCAATGCTGTTGATAAAAATACCGGGATTAAAAACTTCTCTCCAGGTCAGGCCGCCGTCGCTGGTTTTCATGATGCCGTTTCTCCCGCAGGCAAATCCGGTTTGCAGATTTACAAAATAAGCATCCCACCAGATACCTTCCGGAAGGGTTGACAACAACTGCCACGTTTTACCGGCATCTTTTGTGTGATACATCTCGCCATGACTGTGAAGAGCCCATCCTTCTTCGGTTCCCCGGAAAACGATGCTTACGAAAAAATCATCTTTTTCCAGCACGTTCTTCCACGTTTTCCCTCCGTCGTTTGTCCTGTAAAGTCCTTCATCGGCAATGGATACAACACCCTGATCTTTTGAAATGAAATAAACCCTGAATCCGTACTCACCGGGCAGGTCTCCGGCAATTTCCCAGTTTTTACCACCGTCCTTTGTTGTCAGAAAAGTGTAAATATTTCCAACAGCGTATCCGGTTTGTTCATCAATGAAATAAATGTCCTGTAGCATCCCCTTGCCGGATTTGAAATGTTCCTGCCAGTCCGTATCATCTTGTTTGTAAGATAATACCATTCCCGGGTAGCCGACAGCCCAGCATGTACCTGATGTATAGGAAAGGTTGTTCAGTATTTGTTTACAACTGTTACTCCACAGGGAATAAACAGATGTATATTGTTTTTCAAGGGAAAGGCCGCCATCGGATGTCTGGAAAATATCATAAAAGGCCATCATATCGCCGGATTGCCTGGCCAGAATCCATAACGAATCTGCAGAACGGAAAGCAACATCGAGGACTTGCAAATTCTTTTTGTTCCATTGCATCGCGAGGGTATCCCAGGTCTGACCGCGGTCATCCGATTTCAAAATGTATCCAAAAGTGCCAATCCATATATGTTCCTCCGGGTAAGTTTCAATAAAATTTACATTTTTATGAAACGTCAGGTTCAGCGTATCCCAGTGCTGCCCACCGTCCTGTGTTTTCACGACAACAGTGTCTTTAAAAGATTCCTTTTCGGGGGTTGATTCGTTGATCAGGGCAAAGCCGGTTTCAGCATCAAAAAATCTGATGATGCGAAAACTTTTTCCGATGCCTGTTTCGATGTTTTCCCAGTTTTGTCCGCCATCGGTTGTTTTCAGCAGTTTGCTGTTTTCTGTGGACAGCCACGCTGTGTTTTGATCGAGGGCAAAAAACGACGACTTTTGCCAGCCCTTCGGCTCTCTGACTTTTACCCAGTTTTCTCCTGCATTTGTAGTTCGTAAAACCATCCCCAAATCGCTGCCGATCCAGCCCGTCTTTTCGTCAATGCAATAAATGGATGTCAGCAGGCCGGTTGTTCCCGATTCGATTTGGGTAAAGGAATTGCCGCCGTCAGATGTTTTGATGATCGTCCCTTTGAGACCGACAGCAAAAACGGCATCCGGTCCGAAAGAACCAATGTCATACAGGGCCGCTCCCGTCGGTTTGGGCATTTGCCATTCCCACTGGGCAAACAGGGAGTTGGCGAAAAGAATAACAAGGAATAACAAGCATAATCTTTTCATAATTTGTTCTTTTTGGACAGGTCTCCGTGGAGACCTGAAAGATAGTGGTTTGCAAGTTAAGGAATTATTGAAAATTGTGCAAATAAAATATTTAGCCATTCTTCAGAATGAAATCAACCCTTCTTTCAAGTGCATCAAAATTTATATTGACCCTCAACCCTCGATAATTTTCTTGTTCCTTCAGCGCCCGTTGCAAGTCAAAGGTTTTCTGGGGTTCGGAGTAGAATATTTTTTCTTTTCTGAACCGTTCAGCTAGGTATTCCTGTTCCGTTTGCCCGGGGGTGGGGATAAAGATCGCTTTTTTACCCAGCACAGCCAGGTCCATAATCGTGGAATATCCCGGCCTGCTGATGATCGTTCCGGTGCTTTTGATCAGTCCGGCAATCTTTTCGTCCGGGAGGTGGGGGATGAGACTGATATTGCCCGTTTGAGGTTCGGGGGTTTCTTCCGGTTTACCCTGTAAGATCACGGCCTTTTTGCCGGATGCTTGGATTTGTTTTACAAGTAACTCTTCAAAAATGGTTCGCTGGGGTTCCGGCCCGGACAACAAAGCAAGTATCTCCGGTGTTTCGGACGGCATTTCCGCTTCAACCCGGCTGAAACGGCTCAACGGGCCAATGAAATGATAATTGCTTACAGGTATCTTTTGAATGTGTGACAATTTCCCGGAAAGGTTGGGCTCCCCTTCAAAATCGGGGATCCAGAGCTCGTCATATTTGCGGATATATTGGTTGATAATGCCCCGGATAATGGGTTTGGCAGGGGCGGTGATACCCGGCGTAGCAATGTCAAGCTGGTGGGTAACGAAAACACAATATGTTTTCTCCGAATGCAACTCATAGCGGTTGTCGGAGATGACAATGTCCACATGTTTTTCTGCGATAACCTCCTGCAATAGATCGTGCGCTTTACGGGCTGCTATCCGCATTTGCGGGAATGATTTGATCATGGCCAGTGCCATGGAGCCGTCTTCGGGATAAACGGGCGTAAAGCCGGGCAGTTTCACAAATTCGCTGGCCGGGAAACGCTGCATCAGAAAACTCAACGGGCGGTTGTCGGCGCCGATGATCACTTTTGCACCTTTGTTCAGCAACAACTGAATGACAGGCACCATCCGGGTGGCATGACCCAGCCCCCAGTCAAGGGGACAGACCAGTATGGTTTTTTGTGATGGCATGGTTACAAAGCTATCAAATATCCTGGAATGGTGGAAGGGTGGAAGAGACCCCGCCCTAAAGGGCGGGGAAACTGAAAGCGAGATCATTATAATGAAACGAATCAGTTACCCTGCCCTTTAGGGCGGGGTGAAACGAATCAATTACCCTCCCGATAGCTATCGGGATTAGGGCTGGGGAATAGAAAAGGGAGCATATGCTTTCAATCCTTGATATCAATTCTCACTGGATAAAACAAATTTCAATAAATTTGACCTGCCAATGAACAATGATCTTTTATATCAGATTGCTTTAACGCTGATCCCCAATGTGGGCGATGTGAACGGGAAAAAGCTGGTTGCCTATTGCGGGAGCCCCGAAGCGGTTTTCAGGGAAAAACGAAAGGCCCTGATGAAAATCCCGGGAATAGGCCATGTGATCGTGAATAATATATTAAACCACAACACTTTCGGCCGTGCGGAAAAGGAAATCGCCTTTATCGAAAAATACAAAATACGACCGCTTTTTTATACCGATCCGGAATATCCTGCCCGCCTGCTGAATTGTGAAGACGGTCCGTTGATGCTGTATTACAAGGGTTCAGCCAATCTGAATGCCTTGCGGGTACTGGCTGTTGTGGGAACCCGCCGGGTGACCAATTACGGGAAATTACGCTGCGAGGAAATACTGAACGACCTCAAAGAGCAGGAAGTGATGATCGTCAGCGGACTGGCTTACGGTGTGGATAGTTGCGCCCACCGCAAAGCCCTGGATTTCGGGATGGAAACAATCGGTGTGCTGGCACACGGACTCGACATGATCTATCCGGGCCAAAACAAAAAGCTGGCGGAAAGAATGCTGGAACAGGGAGGCTTACTTACTGAATTTATGTCAGAGACCAATCCCGATCGTGAGAATTTCCCTAAACGTAACCGGATTGTCGCAGGCATGAGCGATGCCGTGCTGGTAATCGAATCGGGGAGAAGGGGAGGGGCACTGATCACTGCTGACCTGGCAGGGTCATATAACCGTGATGTCTTTGCCGTGCCCGGCAGGGTGAATGATGAAATGTCGGAAGGATGTAACTTCCTGGTCAAAACCAACAGGGCGGCGCTGTGTGAAACAGGGAATGACATTGCCTATCTGATGGGGTGGGACGATAAACCGGTAAAGAAGAAAACACAACCGGAACTGTTTATTGACCTGACTGCTGATGAAAAAACCATTCTGAACCTGATCAAAGAAGCCGGTGAGATCGCCATTGACGAAATTGTGCTCAAAAGCGGATTGTCCACATCGAAGGTGGCCGCCGCCTTGCTGAATCTTGAATTTGAGGGAGTTGTCCGGAGTCTTCCGGGGAAGATTTATTCATGTTCATGATAAGAAAGAAACTTAAGCGGTGCTTCCATCATTATGTCCATGACAAGCGTGTCTGTTGTCCATTTGTTTAAAAACACCACCTCTATTTCGCTTTGCGGAAGATTGGTTAAAATACAGGAATTGCAAAGTATTTCAGCTCGATCAACACAGCTTTTACACTCAAGCCATTTTGTAAGTTTTTGGAGACTTTCATCCTGACTTTCTTTTTTCAGTGATTCAAGAAATTCATTGACCATTGCTCCCGTTGCTTCATAGTCCCGGTCGTTGACCAGTGCACAAAAGGCGTTATCGTCCGTACATCTTACTTCGTCTTTTTTACAGGCCCCAAACGTGGCAAGAAGCAGAATAAACAGGAAGACCGGAAAGATGAATTTATGTTTCATTATGAAACTTTTACAGGTTTCCAGTCAGGTTACAAACGTTATGCCACGTTTAGGTAAGGCTGGAAGCGTAAACCTCTAAACTAAGGTAACAAAAAGCAGGTTTTAGAAACAGAACTTATCGTAAACTCCTGATGCGAAGGCCTGATGCAAAGTTGAAAATAACATTTTGTCAGTTTTTCCCGGAAGGTATGCAAATTGATAGGCGGGAATTAAAAACGAAAGGAGAAATAAAAATGAGCGAATTCACAGATATAATCAACGGAGATAAGCCGGTAATAATTGACTTTTCAGCAGAATGGTGCCAGCCCTGCAGGATGATGCCGCCCATTCTGAAAGATGTGAAAAAGCAACTGGGCGACCGGGTTAGAATATTAAAAATAGATGTGGACAAAAATCCGGCCATCGCACAGCAATACCAGATCAGAAATGTGCCCACGCTGCTGGTCTTTAAAAACGGGCAGGTGGTTTTCAGGCAGGCGGGGGTGATTCCGGCACAACAAATTATTCAGCTACTACAGCCACATATCTAACATCAGGCAAACAGTGGTATTTCGTTGAACAGTTGAAAATTACACTTGACTTTTGCTCCCTGGTTTTGTATCTTTGATAGCAAAACCAAACCCAATGTACAATGAAAACACAACTGTTAATCACTGCTTTTTTATTCCTGTTTATTCATGCTTCCCGGGGACAGACTGTCATTGAAGGAGGCGATGTTTACGGGAATTGGACGAAATCTGCCGCGCCCTATCTGATACAGGGCGAAATCAATGTGCCCCTCGACAAAACACTGACCATAGAGCCCGGCGTTGAGGTCAAATTTGAGGGGTATTATAAATTCAACATTTACGGATGCCTGCTTGCCGAAGGCGCGTGGGGAGACAGCATTGTATTTACAACCGATGACCCGGCGACGGGATGGCACGGATTGCGATTTCTGGAAACAAAAACGAACAATCAGCCGGTTTCCAAAATTATTTACTGTGTAGTTGAAAATGGCAAAGCAAGCGGTCCCTGTCCCGACAACAGGGGAGCCGGTATTTATATCTTACGCTCTGACCCGGTGATTTCCCACAACAACATTCGCAACAACCGGGCTGTCAGCGGTGTAGCCGAATGGGGCGGAGGTGGAATCTATTGCGAAAGTGCGACGGCAATCATAGACAGCAACCTGATCTGTAACAATTACTCGGGACACGATGGGGGAGGAATATATTGCAATGCCAGCCCCATTATCTCTAACAACATAATTATCAATAACGGCGCATCCTTCCGCGGAGGGGGTATTGCCACTTTCCTCTTTTCCTCGCCCGATATCCTGAACAATGTCATTACAGGCAACTCCTCGGGATCAGAAGGAGGAGGAATTTATCAGTCAGGTGGAATGTCATTGATACAAGGCAATGTCATTACAGGAAACTCATCAGGCAAAGGAGGTGGTATTGCCAGTTATCTGGCAGAAGTTCAGGGTAAGGTTCAGCAGGTTTACAGCAACCTGATCACGGATAATGAAGCCGGTTACGGTGCCGGTATATGGAATCAGGGAACAAGCGCAAGGGTGTTTAACAATACCATCGTTCGAAATGTCGCAACCTATAAAGGTGGTGGAATGATGAACATTCAGGAAACGGTTGGCCCGTATGTTTATCACAGCAATCCGCTGACGGCCAACAATATCATTTATTACAATACGGCAGGTGATGGGCAGCAGATCTATTCGGATCCGGACAATGTTCCGGTGTTGTGGTATAATGACATTGAAAATATTTCAGGGGATGGCATCGCCGGCGAGTTTGATAATCAGGAGGGAAATATTGACATTGTTCCGGGATTTGACAGCGAAGCAGAACATGATTGCGAACTTCTGGGCGGCTCTGCCTGCATTGATAACGGGATAAACAGTGTAGAAGATTTTGATCTTCCGCAAACAGATATTCTTGGAAATGCGCGTATCTGGGACGGCGATAATGACGGTCAGGCAAAAGTGGACATGGGTGCTTATGAATATGGTTCTTCACCATTGGGAATCATAGATACACCTTCGGAAAAAAACACTATTGCCCTGAAGGTTTCCCCAAATCCGTTTTCCCGGTTTATCCGGTTGTCATTTCAATTGGATTACAGCCAGGTGACGATGATTTCAGTTTATGACCTTTCCGGCAGATGGCTTCGGACCTTGGTGAATGAAAGCATCAGCATCGGCAGGCATGAATATATGTTTGACCTGAAGAAATTTACTCCCGGGATTTATTTACTTCGCCTGAAAACCGGCGACGGAAAAGTAACTGTAAAAAAGATCATTAAAAAATAAGGAAAAAATGAAAAAACACAAACTATCATGGGTTCTTATCGCGCTGGTGATTCTGGCTTTAACCGGTTGCGATAACCGATCAAAACAACTTGAAGCAAACAAAAGTCTCATTCACCGGTTTACTGAAGCGACAAATGCCGCGGACTGGGACGCTTTTGATGAATTACTCACCGACGATTTCACGAGGCATTGTCAGGCAACACCCGATGTGGATATCAAGTCCCGGGACGATTTCAAAAAGCTACAGGAATCCTTTTACAAGAGCATGCCTGACCAGAAAGTCACAATTGAGATGCTTGTAGCTGAGGGAGACAAAGTGACGGCCTATGCAACCTATTCCGGAACATTAACCGGGCCGATGGGTGATTTTCCCCCAACGGGAAAATCGGTCGAAAGTAAATTTTTAGCTATTTTCCGCATCGAAGAAGACCGGATTGCTGAAATCTGGGTTGAATGGGACAACCTCTCTATGCTAAAGCAACTGGGATTGTTTCCGCCTCCGGTATCAAAACCGGGTTAAGCTGAAAAGTTGCACACAGGTTGTTTGTGTCATCAGTAACTGAGAAGCGTTGGTTTATTTGCACCCCGTCATCGTTGCTTTGAGGTTACGAGCCGGATGTTTGACAGCGGGGTGCTATATATTATCCTTCAAACGTGGACGCTTGAAGTGGTGGCATTTAGCCGCACTCCGGCATCTTTGCTTTGAAAAATACTGTTGTGATCAACTCGATCAGGAAGCCGTAAATGACGCCCATTACAACCGTGCTGATTGCGATGGTTGTTGCGGGCATGTCGGGATTATCAGGCCCCAGCATTGTTCCGGCAGCCATGGGCAGGCTAAACAGGAATCCCATCACGATACCGTGGATAGCCCAGTTTTTCATCGGAAAACGGCTTATGCCAATACCGAATCCCAGTAGTGTTCTGGAAGCAATAATGGATACGCCAAGCCAGGGCGCTATTTCGTTAGTCCCGCTGCAGGCAAAGCCAAAGCAAACAAAACCGAAAAGCAAACCACTTAATGTGGCAATAATTAATCGTTTCATAATGTTATGTTTTTAGTTACCAGTGGGGTAAAGATAATAAATATTTACGGTTTGTCCTTTTTCCAAAATATTTCAGAGAAAATCATTACTAACTTTGGCATTGAAAACCTTTTTATAATTATGAGTTCAGAAAAAATCACATTCAAACCCATCGGCGTCATCCATACTCCTTTTGACGGCTTTGAAAGAATTCCCCGGCAGGGACGTTTTGCCGAAAATACGGAAGGGCACGTCGAGATGGTTGAAGAATATGCCGAAGGGCTGAAAGACCTCGATACTTTCACCCATGCCCATCTGATCTTTTATTTTCATAAAAAAGATGAACCTTTGCAATTGCTGCAATATCCCAAAGGCAGGACAACACCACGCGGTGTTTTTTCCATTCGGAGCCCACTCCGGCCGAACAAAATCGGTCTTACAATTGTGAAGATAATTTCTGTGGAAAAAAACATCATCCGTTTCACAGGAGCAGACATGATTGACGGAACGCCCCTGCTGGATATCAAGCCCTACGTTCTCGAAATTGATTGTTATCCTGATGCGGGGAAGGGGTGGTTTGCAAAGGATTTATAGTATTGAAGAAGTCAACTTTTTGGAGGAATTAGCAATCTTCAGCCTGCCCGGATTCCGAATGAGACGGGTCGGCAGTCGGCAATCAGCAAGCGCAAAAAGATCATAATAAATCTGCTAGAATCCGCGTCAATATAAGTTTTCAGTTCACAGTTTTCAGCGGGTTTCCAACTCCTAACACTTTTCCACCTAACTCTTAACTCATTTCAGTCAGCAGTTAACAATCAAAAGTCAGCAAAGGAATTATCTTCAATTTGTAAAACAACTTCACCAAAAAATGAATAACGCTGCACAATTTTATGCACTTTTGTGCAGAATAATGTCTCTAATACCCAAAAACAAGGGAAATATCCATGTAAATTCATGAACAGCAAAAAGCAAAGACAAGCCCAAACCACCTACCTGATTCTGGCGTCGCTGTTCATTTTATCCGCAAATACTTCGGGCTGGAAGGGGGCATGGGGCCGAAATTGGGTAAGTTTTCACAAAATGGTGCAAATGGTGTTTCACGGCAAATCAGCGACGAGTGGGTTTTCAATATCGGGTAAAATAAGGTAAATATTTCTTTAGAAAAAAATGATGCTCTTATGAGATTTGTTTGAACAAATTCTGTTTACGATTTCATCTTTATCGTTTAATTCCAAATTCTTTTTTACATTTACATTCCTAATGACTAGCGGAGATCAACCGCATTAAATGTTTACTGTTGAAACAGGAATCTGTTTTTTTTGTTTTGCTCGTCTTGATTTCCCCGTTTTTAAACGGGCAGGGTTTATTCAGTAAATCTTTCGGATTTGTCAGCGATAATGATGTGTTTATCGAGATCAATCAGGATCAGTATTATACCAACGGATTAACCTTGAGTTTCCGCTTTCTTCCCAAAACAAAATCCAATAAGCTGGTAAAAAAGATCTTTGCAATCGAAGCCGGCCAGTATATGTACACCCCTTCACAGAACTTTATGCTTCGCAGTTTTTATCAGGACCGTCCTTTTGCAGGCTATTTGTTTGCAAGCTTTGCGATGGAATATTATTACCCTCGGGGGCTACTGAAAGTGGTTTTTCAGGGCGGTGTGCTGGGAAAAGCATCTCAGGCTGAAAACCTGCAAAAATGGATACATGAAACATTCGGATTGCCTCCGGTTGACGGCTGGGAATTTCAGATTAAAAATCAGGTGGGATTGAATGTCAATCTGCTTTATTTTAGGAATATCGTTTATGCGATGAAAAAGCATCTTGACTTTAATTTGTTTGCACAGGCAAGAGCGGGTACGGTATTCAGTGACGTCAGTCTGGGGTTCGTCAGCAGAATTGGAATAATGGCGCTGAATCCTGTTTTTAACACGGTTTTATTGAACAGCAACCTAAACAGGGGAAATACCGGAATGCATGTGAACGAGCTGTTTGTTTTTGTGAAACCGCAACTGACTTTTATTGCTTTTGACGCGACCATTCAGGGAAGTATGTTTAATGATAAAAGCCCCGTGACGTACGAGGCGAAACCAATTGTTGCTTCCATACAGGTTGGATTGAAATGGGCCACCCGGCACCTGGACGTGGCCTATTCCGTTTCTTTCTTAAGCAAACCCATTGACAACCCAATCGTAAAACCACATAAGTATGGCAGCATTTCTCTGGTTTACAGGTTTAAATAGATCGAAATACATATCAGACGCTTCACTGTTTTTATCACTGAATACGGTTAAAAATTAGTGGTTTATGTATTATAACTTTGTATTGTTATTCACACTTTAAATTAAAAGCTATGAAAACAGGGAGCAAAACACACCGTATTCATCATCCGTTATGCCCGCTCCCTGACCCTTTGAACAAAAAGGTACCTGGTTTTTTAGTTTAAAGTTTAATGTTTTATGTTGCATACAAAAATAAGACATGAAAACCGAGAAGACTATCAGAGATGTTCCAAATGATGCAAGAGATGTTCCCTTTTTGAATTCCGAATGTTAAAAACATTTTACATTTGCGCTATGCAACTTTTTTATCGCAGATTTGGCGAACAAGGCGTTCAGCCCGTGGTCATCCTTCACGGAATTTTCGGTATCTCCGACAACTGGGTTACTTACGGAAAACGGCTTGCCGCCGAAGGGTTTGAAGTTTTTATCCCCGATCAGCGTAACCATGGGCAGTCGCCGCACAGCGATAATTTCAACTACCTGGCACTTACTGACGACCTGTTTGATTTTATTGATGAACATGAAATTGAAGACCCCATCCTGCTGGGGCATTCCATGGGCGGAAAAGTGGCCATGCGGTTTGCCCTGGAGAACCCTTTGCTGGTGAGCAAGCTGATCGTTGTGGACATTACGTTGAAAGCTTACGGCCCGCGCCGGCAACACAGGATGATCATCGAAGCCATGCAGTCGGTGGACCTTTCACAAGTGAAAAGCCGGCAGGAAGTGGACGAAATGCTCACCCCGAGCATACCGGAACTCCGCATCCGCCAGTTTATTATGAAAAACCTTCACCGCATGGAAAAAGACCGCTTTGAATGGCGGATCAACATCAAAGGAATAGCCAATAACCTGGATCAGTTATTCGACGGCATTGACACCATCAGTAAATTTGAAAAGCCAACCCTGTTTGTAAAAGGCGGCGCTTCCGATTACATTTTGCTGGAGGATTATGATCAGATCAGGTACAATTTTCCCAATGCCGAGATCGTTACCATTGCCGGAGCTTCCCACTGGGTACATGTTGAAGCCCCCGAAGTGTTTTACCAGTTGACCATGGGCTTTGTCACAGGCAATCCCACGTGGTATGAGAAAACAAAAGAAGAAATAGAAGAAAATGCGCGACGCAGAAAAGTTTGACCGGATCATAAATATCGCCCGCAAGAACCAGTTTGAAACCATTCTTTCTCAAACGGCTTCATTACGAAAAATGCTGGAAGAAAATAACTTCGTAGAAGTAGTTATCCTCGGGCAGTTCAAAGCCGGTAAGAGCTCACTGATCAACAGTTTTCTGAAAGAGCCTGTTTTGCCGGTGGGCGTTTTGCCTGTTACCGCTGTCATCACACGGTTGTTTTATGGAAAAGAAAGAAAAGCATGGGTTGAAAAATTGAATGGTGAACGGCTGGTAATTTCTGTTGAGAGACTAAGTGAGTTCATCACAGAGAAAAACAACCCTGAAAACAAAAAAAAGGTAATGCTGGTTGATATCAGCTTACCCGAACTAAAGCTTTTTCAAAATATCCGTTTTATTGACACACCTGGCCTTGGGAGTATTTTTGCCCACAACACGGAAGTGACAAAAAGCTGGTACAAAAATATTGGCGCAGCAGTTGTGGTCGTCAGCGCTACACAACCCCTGTCGCAAAACGATATTGAACTGATACGGGCAGCCGTTGAGCAAAGTCCTGAAGTTTACATCATAATCAGTAAGGCGGATCTTATAAATGAAGATGAATTAAACGACATCAGTACATTTATCAAAGAAAGGGTGCATGAAGAGTTTGGAATTCATTTCCGGGTTTTCCCTTATTCTTCTGTAGAGTCAAACGACGACCATAAAACAGAGGTCGTTGAAAGTATATTTAAGAAACTTTCCGAACAAGCGCCGGAAACCAATCTCCGTATTGCAGGGCATAAAATGCAATATTTATCCAGACTCACAAGGAGTTATCTCGAAATATCGCTTTCACTTCAAAACAAAAAAGAAGAAGAACGAAAGGAATTGAGAAACAGGATCATTGACCAGCAGATCAGGTTGAGCTATGTGAAAAAAGAGCTGGCATATATTCATCAGAATTATCAAACCATAACGCGGACAAAGCTTGAAAAAGAGATCATTGAAAAATTTCAACCGGTGCTGACAGATCAATTGACTGGTCAACTGAATAAAGCTTTCGACACCTGGAACGGCAACCTCAACACGGTTTCCAGGGGATATGAAAAATGGATCAGAGAGGTGATGGCTGCTGCCATGATGGATGTCCAGGACGACGAAAGGGATTTTATCCGGCAATATCTGGACGAGGTTCGCGGGCATTTCAACAATTACCTCTCGGGTTTCAGGGAGCGGCTGAACCAAAACCTTCAGAAAGTTCTCGGTGTTAAAATGCCGGAGGACGATTTTGAGATTGAGGTGAAAACTATGGAAAAGGCCAATATTTCGGTATCGTGGGCTTTTGAAAGCCACATTGACATGTTGTGGTTTTTCATCCCCATGTCGTTGTTCAGGAATGTATTCAGGAAACATTTTATCAGGCAAATTCCGGGTGAAGTGGAAAAAAACCTGCGGCGGCTGGTTTCATTGCTTTCGAACAACATAAATGAAGTGATTGATGAGCTGCACAACCAGTCGGTCAATTATATTATTTCCGAACTGGATAAAATAAAGGATGTATTGGAAACGCCTGTTTCCGGTAGTGATAATATCGAAGAACAGATCAGAATGCTGGAATAGGTACGGAGTGCGGGTTACCCTCCTTTCAGGTCGAAAGTGCGGGCCCGTGGGCAGGCCAGTACCTGAAAGGTCAACCCCCCTCTTCCCCGTAAGTCTTTTTATAGACCCGTTTGGAAATAACAATGCTGAACTCGTAAAGCAGCACAAGCGGGACAACCACCAGCACCTGGCTGAACATATCCGGAGGAGTGATGATCGCCGAGAGGATAAGCAGGATGACAAACATATATTTGCGGTTCTTTTTCAGGAAGTCAGGCGTGAGCACACCGATCTTTGTCAGGAAATAGACCAGAATGGGCAACTCGAAGACCAGGCCAACCGCAAAAGTCAGTGAAACCACCGTGCTTATGTAAGAATTGAGGGATATCTGGTTGTGGACCGATTCGCTCACCTGATAAGTGCCCAGAAAATTTACGGTCAGCGGCACGATCATGAAATAACTGAAAACAATACCTATTGCAAAAAGCAATGTGGAAATAAAAATTCCACCCCTTGAATATTTCATTTCATTATCGTGCAGGGCAGGCTTTACAAAGCGCCAGATTTCCCAAAGTATATAAGGAAAGGCTGCAATAAATCCGGCAACAAGTGAAATGTACATGTGTGTAAGGAATTGCCCTGACATGTTTATGTTGATGATATCCAGGTTAATATCACTAATACACAAGGCGTTAAGTGAAAGCTTATGTGAAATTTTGCATAAAACCTCATTGGTAAAAAAACCGGGTTTACTTGGCGCCAGGATAATGAGATCAAAAATGACCTTCCGGTTCAGGAAAGCAATAATGGCGAGTACAACGATAGCAATCGCGGAACGGATGATAGTCATTCGCAACTCTTCCATGTGATCCCAAAAGGACATTACCTTTTCGGTTTCTTCTTCCGGTTTCTTTTTTGATGTTATTTTTTCTGCCATATATCGGGGGAAAAGGCAAAAATAAAAAAAAGCCCCTTGCAGACGCAGGGACTTCTTCCAAATAAAACACAATAAACAATTAAGTAAAAATAATCTGTGTTCCGGGACCATCACACATGGCATACAGGTCGCCCACAGTTATTATGTCTTTAACCGTTTCGTGAAAATCCTCTTTTTTGAGTTTAAACATATCGGCAGCCAGTTTACAGGCAAAGATTTCGCCGCCGCCGGCTTCGATCAATTCAAGAAACTCATCAACAGGGGGCATATCCAGCTTTTCCATCTCCTTCATCATCATCTTGGTCACACCGGCTTCCACGCCAGGCAAGGCGCCTAACAAAGTGGGGAAAGGCAGACCCCCGGGCATGCGCATGGCAGGATTTCCAACCGTGGCAGTATGCAGCTTGTTCATGGATTTTTTGGTAATGGCATCAAGCCCGAAGAAAGTAAAGAAGAGTTTTGTTTCGATACCTTCCATAACGGCACCATTGGCCATGACAAGGGCAGCATAAACGTCTTCAAGTGTTCCTTTCGAACAAATGATCAATACCTTTTGCAAAGGGACTTTTTCGTTGTTTTCCATTTTTTTGGTTTTTTAAAACATTATATACACGATTCCGGTTTACGTACACCGGCAATTTTTGTCGCTTTTTTCAGGGGTGCACCGGGAAACAGTTTGTAAAATGTCTTTGCATCCACAACTCCCGATTTGTTGATACCACGAATGGTAAGGGTCTCGCCATTGGATACTTTCGATCGAATAAACTCAAGCACTTTCAAATGTTCATCCGTAAGCTCAATGCCTTCTTCTTTTGCAATTTCTCTTGCGATCTCTTCCGTCCACTGGTTGGAATCAATCATGTAGCCTTCTTCGTTAACTTCGATATTAACTCCTGCTATTGTTTTTGTTGTCATAACTCAAATTTTTTAAAAATGATTAATAAATTATATGTTTTGAATATCAAATATTTACAGTTTCTTCATATGGGCTCTTTTGTCAGCCTCCCTTGCTATATTCTTAAGGAAAGTGATCATAAAACCAAGAGCACGGCGCATTTCTTTCGAATTCATGGCCATTGCTGCTTTAAACAGTGAGTATTCGGGTACACCACGCACATCAATACTTTTGTAAACAACCAATCCACTGTTCATAGCCTTCAGCATTTCAGGCTGGGTGAGGCTTTTCACCGTTTCCAGAATAGAAACAACATTATCGGCCAACGCCCCGACATCTTCAAGGGTAAAATGCGTAATGATGTTATCTATTATTTTCGTTGATTCGCGCAAAAAGTCAAAATAGCCTTTTTGTTCATATTCATGCATTATTTTTATACCGTCAAGTCCTATTTGATGTAAAACAGGGGTTATATCCTTGATCAGGTCGCTCATGCTTTCCATCATTTCGAACATCTCATTCAAAGTGTCTATGTTGCGAATGATTTTCAGCATAAATTGTTTGACTGCTTCGCCATCGAGTTCCACGCCAGCAGTTTCAAGTTCGGTTACCGTGGATTTGAAAACATCGTTTCCCACAATGGTCAGGTCTGCTGTGAGATCTTCCAGGGATTGGCGTGTTTCGCGTTGTGCCATCACTTCCTCAAGAACCAGATCGAGTTTCCGGTTGATCTCATTGATCTGTTCCTGCATATTATCTTTTGCCATGATTGTCATATTTTTTTAATGAATGCATCAGGTAATCAGTTTATAATTTCTTACCGGCCATTTGCATTTCCGAATCAATGGGAAGCTCTTTGCCTTTTAGCAGAATATGCCAGTAGATCCATCTGAATAAAACTTTACCGTAATGGTTCATTCGGGAAACTTTCAGCAAACCGAAGGGTCCGAGTCCCGGGAAGGGGAATGAACCAGGAAGGGGTTCCGTATCGTAATTGAAATCAATCAACGTTCCTTTTCCGTATCCGGTTTCAATATAACAGTTGGCATGTCCGTCAAAGCTGGCTGTATAAGGCCTGCCTTCAATGGCACACATCAGGTTTTCTTCAAGAATATCAGCGGCAAAATGAGCCACCGAGCCTGCTTTGGAAGTGGGCAGATTGGCTGCATCACCGATGACAAAAATATTTTCGTATTTTTCCGACTGCAAAGTGTGCTTGTCGGTAGGTACATAATTCATGTCATCACCCATGCCACTCCGATTGATCAGTTCGTCACCCATGTTTGGCGGGATGGAAACCAGGCAGTCAAAGGGGACTTCAGTTCCACCATAATCAACGATCTTTTTTTCGTCGTTGTTCACTTCCATGATGGCAAAATCAGGAATCAGGTTGATGTTCTTTTCCTCCAGCAATTCGCCCAGCATTTTGGTTGCACGAGGCTTGGTAAAAGCTCCGGGCATGGGCGTTACATAAGTAATGTTCACCTTATCGCGCATGCCGCGCTCGGTGAAAAATGCATCCGCATAAAAGACAAACTCAAGTGGCGCAACCGGACATTTATAAGGCAATTCCGATACATTAACTACCAGTTCGCCGCCCTTCCAGGTTTTGAAATAATCTGCCAGCGCAGTGGCTCCTTCCACCGTATAAAAATCAAAAATGTCTTTATACCATAACTTATCTTTCAGTCCGTCCACTTCTTCCGGGGCAGTTTTGCAACCGGTGGCGATGATGAGATAATCATATTTCAATACCATACCGTCCTCAAGCAACACATTGTTTTGTTCCGGCTGTATTTTGTCAATTTTGGAATAGATCACATTGGCACCAACCGGAAAGAAATCACTTTTGGGTTTGATAACATCATCTTTGGTATATATCCCGAAAGGAATAAAAAGGAAACCCGGCTGATAATAATGGGTCTTGAACTGATCTACAATGGTAATGTCCCATTCATCACGTGCCAGGTGTTTTCTCATTTTATTGGCCATCATGGTTCCGGCTGTTCCGGCACCGAGTATCAATAACTTTTTCATAAGAATTAACTTGTTATAAATGAAATTTGTTTAATGATCAATTTTTTTAAGCTGGCAAAAATATATCCACATATCTAGATATTAGAATAACTGCGTATGATAT
>CAZMOS010000071.1:0-17994 GCA_964567945.1 uncultured Lentimicrobiaceae bacterium | reverse complement strand
ATAATATCCTGTTCAATATTCTCTCTTTTTAATATGAAAGCTAATTACGACTATCCCAAACATTTTGCCCGGTTTTACGACATCATTTACATCGGTCAACGTGATCCGGCAGACAAGGATTTTTACCTGAAACAGATTGCAAACACGAAAGGTAGAATTCTGGAAGCCGGCGTGGGTACGGGCAGGTTGTTCAAACCGGCTCTGACGGAAGGGGCCGATATTTACGGCATTGACACCGGCAGCGCCATGCTGGAAGAACTTTATGAAAAAATTGACCCGACAGAACATTACCGCATCAGCCGGCAAAGCATCGTGGATTTTCATTTCGATTTTCGCTTCGACCTGGTTATCGCCCCCTTCCGGGTGATGTCACACATTCTGGAAAAGGAAGACCAGTTGAAAGCGCTGAACAATGTTTACCACCACCTCAACCCGGGCGGCACTTTCATTTTCGATGCTTTTGTTCCCGATCCGCAATACCTCAAAGAAGGATTTAAGGATTTTGTTGATTTTGAAGACGAGGACGAATGGGGGAACAAAGTCATCCGTACAGTCACCACCCGACCCGACCTAGTCGGACAGATCATTGAAACCAGGTTCGTATTGCAGTGGGATGAAAACGGGGAAACAAAACGGGAATCCTGGACTTTTCCGTTGAGGTTTTTCTTCCGTTATGAGCTGGAACATCTGGTCGAACGATCCCTCTTCGAATCATATCGTATATCCGGAGATTTTAACGGCGCACCGCTTACTAAAAAATCAAAAGAATTTGTCGTTGTTTGCAGGAAATCGAATGCCGTTTAATATTTGTTTTTCTAATTCACGCCCGCCTGAACGATCCCCTTCGCGCAGGTAAAAGCACATAGAAAAACTGTATAAAGTAACTCTGCGACTTTGCGTCTCTGCGTGAAATCTCATCTAAAACGCCAGCACCGATTTCTTGATGATCCCGATGGCTTCCATCAGCTCTTCTTCACTGATGACCAGCGGTGGTGCAAACCGGATGATATGATCGTGAGTCGGTTTGGCCAGCAAGCCGTTTTCAGCCATTTTCACACAAACATCCCACGCTGTTTTATCGCCTTTGGGCCTGATGACAATTGCATTCAGCAAGCCTTTTCCCCGTACCGATTCGATCATTTCCGATTCTATTTTCATCATCTCTTCACGGAAGATTTTTCCAAGTCTGTCAGCCCTTTCCGCCAGTTTTTCCTCCTTCACCACTTTCAGGGCGGCAACGGCCACGCGCGCTGCCACCGGGTTACCACCGAAGGTGGAACCGTGTTGTCCCGGTTTGATGTTCAGCATGATGTCGTCATCAGCCAGAACGGCCGAAACCGGATACACACCTCCTGACAATGCTTTTCCCAGGATCAGGATATCGGGCCTTACATTTTCATAGTCACAGGCAAGTAATTTACCTGTCCGTGCAATACCTGTCTGCACCTCATCGGCAATAAAAAGCACATTTTTTTCTTTACACATATTGTAAGCTTTCGACAGGTAACCCTCATTGGGAACCACGACGCCTGCTTCTCCCTGGATGGGCTCGACAAGGAATCCGGCCACATTGGGATCCTGCAGCGCTTTGGCAAGGGCTTTCAGATTGTTGTACGGAATGATATTGAAACCCGGAGTAAACGGCCCGAAACCGCCCCGGGATTCCGGATCGGTGGACATGGAGATAACCGTAACCGTGCGTCCGTGGAAGTTGTTGGCACAAACAATGATCTTCGCTTTATAGGATTTAATACCCTTTTTGTCGTAAGCCCAGCGGCGGCATAATTTTATCGCCGTTTCGTCGGCTTCGGCGCCCGTGTTCATGGGCAACACTTTGTCGTACCCGAAATACTCGGTAATGTATTTTTCATAAACACCGAGGGCATCGCTGTAAAATGCACGGGAGACAAGTGTCAGCTTTTGGGCCTGCTCTATAAGTGCATTTACTATTTTAGGATGGCAGTGCCCCTGGTTAACAGCCGAATAAGCCGAAAGAAAATCAAAATATTCCTTTTCTTCCACATCCCATACTTTGGCACCTTTGCCCCTGGCCACAACAACCGGGAGGGGATGGTAATTATGTGCTCCGTATTTATCTTCCAGGGCCATGGCCACTTTTGCGGTCAGTTGTTCTGACATGATGTTATCCATTTGAATACCAAGTTTTAAATTTTAAGAAATTGAATATCCCCGGAGGGGTTGGCAAAAGTAATGAATTAAGGAACGAAAGCAAAAATTTAGGGGGAAAACAAGTCATTTATTTGTTAATTTTGAACAACATAATCCCAACCTGAAAAATGTACTTTTCAAATAAAAATATTTAGATCATGTCAGATGAATTATTAACCAAAGAAGACCTTGTCCTGAGGGAAAAGGTTCAGGATTTTGTAAAATGGGTACCGCGCCAGCTTCTGCTGGACATGGATGCCGATAAAGTCAGATATCCCATGGAGTTTATCCGCGAAGCGGGAAAGAGGAATTTGCTGGGGTTGCGTTTTGATAAAAAATGGGGCGGCTCCGCTATGCCGTGGACCAGCGAAATGGTCGCGCTCGAAGAAGTGGGATTATTGGGCACTTCCCTGGGGTGCCTCTACTCGCTGATCTCCATTGTGTGTGAGGCCATTCACGTTTTTGGTACCGAAGAACAAAAGCAACGGTTTCTTGTCCCCATGTTAAAAGGGGAAACAGGAGTTGCCGAAGGGCTTACCGAACCCCGCGGCGGTTCCGATTTTTTTGCTGCCACCACTAAGGCCACCCGCAAGGGGGATGTGTTTTACCTGAACGGACAAAAACGTTTTGTCGTGGGAGCCGAAGGGGCCGACCTGTTGCTGGTTTATGCCATAGTGGAAGGCATTGAAGACCCCAAAAAAGCCATGACGGCTTTTCTGGTGGAACGTGGTCCCGGTGTGGAAGTGGAACATGTTTACGGGCTTATGGGGACGCGTGGCGGCGGTACGGGGCGACTGGTGTTCAGGGATGCTGCTGTCCCTTTGAAAAATGTTTTGGGTGGGGAAGCGGGAATTGGTAACGGAACACGTGTTTTTCATCAAATGATGATCCCCGAGCGCCTGACATCAGCCGGTGCTGCCGTGGGGATGGCACGGGGGGCTTTTGAAGTAGCCGCCCGTTATGCCGATAAACGACGGGCCTTCGGTCAAAAAATCCGTGTTTTTGAAGCCGTCAGCGCCAAAGTTTCCGACAGCCTTACCCTGTTGGATGCCTCAAGGGCCATCAATTACCTAGCTGCCAAAACAGCAGATGCTCCGGTTCCGGCGGGAAAAATCCGCCGTTTGGTTTCAGAAGCTAAAAAATTCTCCACCGAGTCGGCATGGAAAGTTGTAAACCATGCTATGCAGATCATAGGTGGTATCGGTTATACCAATATTTATCCGGTGGAAAAAATGCTCAGGGATACCCGGCTTATTACCATCTGGACGGGAACCAATGAAATCATGGACCTTGTTATCCAGCATGAATTTTACAAAGACTTCCTGGCACAGGACATGAAAAGCCGCGACATCGAAAACGATGCGGAAGGATCCGGTTTGCCGGATGAAAAAATCTATAACGATCAGGAGGCAGATTAAAGCAAATGCCTGAAAGGGAGCAAAATCCATTCGAACAATTTGTTGATGGTCGGGCGGTTGTACCAGCCTTCCAGATCGAAAGGTGCAGAGTCGGCTATGGTTTTTTCAATGTGCGCATGCATCTGGCGGGCAATTGAGGGTTCGCTGCCAATCAGCATGATCTCGTACATATAACGAAAGCTGCGGTAGTCAAAGTTAGACGAGCCGATGGTAAAATGCAGGCCATCAATTAACATCAACTTGGCATGCAGATTATTGGGGGCATAAAACAAAAAGTCCACACCTGCTTTGCAGAGTGGACCCAGGTATTTGTTCCGTAAAATATCTACAAGGTTTACATCTGACTGGTTGGGTAAAATCACTTTCACATCCACACCTCGCCGGGAAGCATCCACCAGGGCTTTCCGTAAAAGGAATCCGGGCAAAAAGTACGGTGTCTCAATACAAACCGATTTTTCAGCTTTTTTGATCATCTTTACGAACTGTTGATTGATCCGTTTTATCGCCACCGACGGGGCATCCCTTACGATTGTAAAATTGCCGGCCCTGACCAATCGGGTATTCCAGGCTTTATTGAAAATGTATTTGTTGTAGATCCTGAAATCCTGCATGAACATTTTGGCCAGGCTGACTGTCAGCTCGTACGACCGCAACCGGAGCATTGATTCCCGCCAGTTGATATTATATCCGGTGATGTTTGAAGAGCCTATCCAGGAAATTTCATCATCAACCAGTATCAGCTTCCGGTGATTCCGTTTGTGCCCCTGGGTAAAAAATTCCGTACCGATCTTTATCTTTTCAAAAAACCTGACCTCACCGCCATTGGCTACCAGCTCATCAAAATGTTCATGATTTACAGGCCCGGCTCCCCAGTAATCTATCAGCAGTTTCACTTCCACACCTTCTTTGGCTTTACGGGTAAGCACTTCCTTGAACTTATCACCGATCTCATCCTTGCTTAACCTGAATGTCTCAATGTACACATATTCACGGGCCTTTTCAATATCTTCGATGATCTGATTGTAATATTGAAGCGGCTGCGAAAAAAGATGATATGGTTCTTTTACCTTCATTTTGTTATTTCACCTTTTCGGCAAAGCCAAAATTAAGATTTTCGCAGAAACAGGGAAATCAATTGACGCAGAGCAACGCAGATAAAACGCTGATCAAATCATAAACAATCTGCGAAAATCAGTGTCAAAAATCAACAAAACGGAAATACATTTATCTTTGCTTACAACAAAAAGCAACCCATGATCAAATCAATGACCGGTTTTGGCAAGCAGACCGTCGAAACCCAGCATAACAAATTCATCATCGAGATTCGCACGCTGAACAGCAAGCAGTTCGATCTGAATGCAAAAATCCCTCCCCTTTTAAGGAAATATGAACCCGATATCAGGAACCTGACCAGCCGGCGGTTACTTCGCGGCAAGGTGGACCTGCAGATCTCCGCCGAGGCCAAAACACCGGAATCTGCTCCGTCGCTGAACCATACCCTGGCAGGGCATTATTACCGGGAAATCAAAAACCTCTCCCAGGTGCTGGGCATGGAGTTGTCGGAACAGATACTCCCTGTTGTTTTACGGATGCCCGATATCTGGTCGGTACCCGATGAAGAACTGGACACCGAAGAATGGAACATATTATCGGAAAACATTGAAAAAACAATGGATGCTGTTGACCGGTTCAGAATATCGGAAGGGGAAATGTTACAACAGGATTTTCGCAAACGTATTGAGATCATCAAAGACCTGCTTACACAGGTAAGCCGTTTTGAAACCGAAAGAATACAACGTATCAAGGAAAGGATCAAATCCAACCTGGAGAATTATACCGCTGATATCCAGCAGGATAAAAACAGAGTGGAGCAGGAAATGATCTTTTATATTGAAAAACTGGACATAACAGAAGAAAAGATTCGTCTGAAAAAGCATTGCGATTACTTCCTCGAAACCATGGAAAACGAAGAAACACCGGGGAAAAAACTCAACTTTATCGGACAGGAAATCGGACGGGAGATCAATACCATGGGTTCCAAAGCCAATGATGCCAGCATTCAGAAACTGGTGGTGCTGATGAAAGATGAACTGGAAAAGATAAAAGAGCAACTTTTTAATATCCTGTAATGAAGGACCCGGCAAAAAAAGGTAAACTGATCATTTTTTCAGCTCCATCCGGTGCAGGCAAAACAACACTGGTAAAGTACCTGATGTCGGCAATGGATAACCTGGTTTTCTCGGTTTCGGCATGCAGCCGCAAAAAACGGCCGGGGGAAGTTGACGGAAAAGATTATTATTTTATGACCGCTGATGAATTCAAAGAAAAAATCAAAAACCGCGAGTTCCTTGAATGGGAAGAAGTATATAAGAACCATTTTTACGGAACACTTCGTAAGGAAGTCGAACGGATCAGAAACAGTGGCAGGCATGTGGTGTTTGATGTGGACGTAAAAGGAGGCCTGAACATCAAAAAGATATTCGGCGATGAAGCACTGGCTATTTTTGTAAAACCTCCTTCGGTCGGAACACTGAAAGAAAGACTGACACAGCGGGCAACCGATGACAACCGGGAAATAGCAGCCCGTGTGGCCAAAGCCGAAAAAGAATTGTCCTTTGCCGACAGGTTTGATGTGATCATAGTAAATGATGACCTGGAAAAGGCCAAACGGGAAACATTGAAAACGGTTGAAAGGTTTTTACAATAAGACTCCCATAATATTTGATCTTAAACAACAAATGAAAGAGGACAAACAGAGTATCATCATTTATAATACCGCTGACGGAAAAGCATCCGTAGCGCTGTATGCCAAAGACGGAACGGTTTGGATGAATCAGAAGCAACTGGCTGAACTTTTTGACACCTCAAAGCAAAATATAGGTCAACACATCTCAAGCATATTAAAAGACAATGAGTTAGAAGAAAGAATCAAAAAGAATATTGATAAATGAAATCCATTCTGCTATCAAATTACAGCACCAATGTTTTAAGGGCTATCTTAAGCTTAAAGGTTGTTGATAAAGACATCCCGGAACTCCGTAAAGATGAAGTGCTGGTAAAGCTTCACGCGGCAGCGGTGAACCCTTCGGATATTGCCTTCATCCGGGGAGGATACAATATCGTCAAATCTTTGCCGGCCACGCCAGGCTTTGAAGGATCGGGTACCATTGTGGAAGCGGCAAGTGGTTTGAAAAACCTGACCGGGAAAAAGATCAGTTGCTTTGTCCAGAATAATGAAGGAGGTACCTGGTCAGAATATTTCCCGGTTCACAAAAACGATCTAATCCTGCTTGACGACCGGATGGACATGGACCAGGCAGCCTGTTTTACGGTTAACCCTTTTACCGCTTACGGCCTGATAAACATTGCCCTTCAGCGTGAAAGCACAGCCATTATCCAGAATGCAGCCGGCGGTCAGGTGCCTGCTTTCGTAAGAACACTGGCAAAAGAAAAAGAAATGAAGGTGATCAACATTGTCAGAAAACCGGAAACAGCGGAAAAACTTACAGAAGAGGGGAACAAATATGTACTTTCGAAACAGGATGAAGCGTTTGAAGAAAAACTGAAAACACTCGCTCATGACCTGAATGCGACAACAGCGCTTGATGCAGTGGGAGGTGCCGGTTCAGGGATTATTTTTAATGCCATGCCTGCCGACTCGGAACTGGTGATTTACGGCGGACTGTCAGGCAAACCCATAAGCGGCATTGATACGATGGATGTTATTTTTAATGACAAGATCATTTCGGGATTTAACCTGATAGACTGGAAAAACGAGCTGGATAAAATCGAATATCTTGCGATCACGGACGAGCTTCAGCAAAAGTTCATTAACGGAGAGTTGAAAACCCGCATACGGGATATCGTTCCTTTTGATGATATCGTGAAAGGATTGAAAGACTATATCGGCAACATGAGTTCGGGAAAGATACTGATCAAACCCTGAAAAAAATGGAAATCAGAACAAATAAAAAGACAGGTTTATTTTTCGGTTCATTCAACCCCATTCATCACGGGCATCTGATACTGGCCTCTTACATGGCAGAGTTTACCGACCTGGATGAAGTCTGGTTCGTTGTTTCTCCGCAGAATCCGTTGAAACCCAAAGAAACTCTGCTGGCAGATTATCACCGTATGGCGCTGGTCAGGATTGCCATTGAAGACCGTCCCAAATTCAGGGCTTCATCCATTGAGTTCAAAATGCCCAAACCGTCATATACAATTGACACATTAACATGGTTAAATGAAAAACATCCGGAAAGGGATTTTATTCTCATTTGCGGTACGGATATCTTTCCCACTTTCCACAAATGGAAAAATTATGAAGTGATCCTTGAGCATTACCAACTTTATGTTTACCCGCGCCCGGGCTTTAAACCTGGCAGATATGCCGGACATCCCCACATCCGGTTGTTCAAAGCCCCTTTACTTGAGATTTCGTCCAGTTTCATCCGGCAGGGCATCAAAGCCGGAAAGGACATGGCTTTCTGGATGCCTGACAAGGTTTACGAATATATTCTGGAGATGCATTTTTATGAGAAATAGTTCTCCGCCCGGCGGGTAATAGGTTAAAACTCATTTTCTTCCGAACTGTCGTCATCCACACCTGTGTTGTGCTGCCGGTCATATTTTTCACAATCAAATTCGTCGGTGATGTCTTTCAGCGGTTTTTCAAAATCTCCCCAGCTAATATGTAAGGTAGAGTCGGCATATACTTTTTTCATATAAATCGCCCAGATGGGCAAGGCCATATTGGCACCCTGTCCCAGCCGGATGGACCTGAAATGTACGCTGCGGTCTTCGGCACCAACCCAGATACCTGTTGTCAGGTCGGGTGTGATACCCATAAACCATCCGTCAGACTGGTTCTGTGTTGTCCCCGTTTTTCCTGCAATCGGGTTGGTGAAACCATATTTGTATCGCAACCGGATTCCCGTGCCACTTTCAACAACACCTTCCATCAATTTAATCATTTTATAAGCGGTAACATCGTCCATGGCCTCATTCTTTTCCGCAACAAAATGCTCCAGCACATTTCCGTTTTTATCCTCAATTTTTAAAACGAACATAGGTTTGATGTAAACTCCTTTGTTGGCAAAGGTATTCATGGCACCCACCATTTCGTAAAGAGACAGGTCGGGTGTTCCAAGGGCGATAGCCGGCACTGCCGGAATATCGGAAGTTACCCCCATGTTGCGGGCCATCTTGATCACCGACTGTGGTGAGAAACGTTTGATGAGATAAGCCGATATCCAGTTGTTGGAATTGGCCAGTGCCCATTTGAGTGTGACCTCCTCGCCGATCCGTTCGGAGGATGAATTTTTAGGTGTCCAGAAAGTGCCGTCTCCCAGTTCCACACTATAGGAAATATTGGGCACTTTATAACAAGGTGAGTATTCGCCTTCCTGCATGGCCAGCGTGTAAAGAAAGGGCTTGAACGTTGAACCCACCTGTCTTTTTCCCTGTATAACATGGTCATATTTGAAAAAGCGGTAATCGTTGCCTCCCACATAAGCTTTCACATAACCTGTGTGCGATTCGACAGATAACAGGCTGGCGTTCAGGAAATATTTGTAATACCTGATGGAATCCATCGGGGTCATCACCGTGTCAATGGTGCCGTTCCAGCTAAAGACACGCATCTGGACAGGTGTGTTGAAACTTTTTTCGATGGAATCTGCATCCACACCTGCTTTTTTCAATAACCTGTATCTTTCACTGCGTCGCATGGATTGTTTCATGATCCTTTCTACCGCCTGTTTAATTTCTTCCTCATCATCGGTCTGAAACACAAAAGGTGCATTGGGATAACCTTTCCAGTGTTCAAAAAATGCGGGCTGTAAATCATTGGCAAGGTGCTCGTGAACGGCTTCTTCGGCATACCGCTGCATACGTGAATCTATTGTGGTATATATTTTCAGGCCGTCTGTGTACAGGTTGTAAGGTTCTCCGTTGGCTTTATAATGACTCTTACACCATTTTTTCATCCATTTGCGGAGATATTCCCTGAAATAAGTGGCCAGCCCGCGGTTATGGTCAAGCATGCCGTATTTTGTAACCCCCAGCGGAAGCTGACTTACCGAATCGTAAGTTTGTTGGTTGATGACCCCGTATTTTTCCATCTGTTTCAGTACCAGGTTACGTCTTTCCATGGCAGCTTCGGGATGAAGAATCGGGCTGTAACCTGTGGGACGGTTCACTACACCGGCCATCAGGGCCGCTTCCTGTAGATTCAGCGAATCAGGGCTTTTATCAAAAAAAGTAGCTGCAGCCGATTTGATCCCGTATGCATTATGCCCGTAAAAAACCGTGTTCAGGTACATGGCAATGATTTCCTCCTTCGAGTAAGTTCTTTCCAGTTTTACCGCCGTTATCCATTCCTGGAATTTCCGAAGGATCAGTTGGGCAGTGTTCAGGTTGCCGCGGGGAAACAGGTTTTTGGCCAGTTGCTGTGTAATGGTACTTCCCCCGCCTTTGCTGTGGCCGGTTAACACACCATAAGCCACGCGAAGGAGTGCCCGCTGGTCAATTCCCGAATGTTTTTCAAACCTGATATCTTCTATGGCGATGATGGCATTGATTAAATTCGGGGAAATATCCCGGTAATCCACATTCGAGCGGTTTTCAATAAAAAAAGTCCCCAGCACCACGCCGTCGGAAGAAATGACTTCGGAAGCCAGGTTGCTTTTGGGGTTTTCCAACTCTTCGAAACTGGGCATTGCCCCGAACCACCCTCTGGCCACACCGTAAAAGAAAAATACAGTCAGGAGGAACAATACTGCAAAAACCAGCCAGAATTTGACGATGTAATTGAATTTTCCGGGTTTCTTACCTCTTTGATTTTCCAGTGTCATGTTTGCGGTTGACAATTTATTCCGTAACTTTTACTATTCTCAATCCCACGCTGGCAATACCTTTTAACGTATCGGCACGCATGGCCTGCTGAATCCAGAACTCATATTTTCCTTTCAGCGGAAAATGCATGGATTTATTCAGCAGTATTTCATTCTCTTTCAGTTTTCCCCAACCTTTTCCAAGCCATTTTCCCATATTATCGGCCAGAATACACTCAATCGTATCGCGTGTGTAATTTCCGTTGGGAAATTTTGTCGTCATAAACAAATAAAGGTTACTGAATCTGTAATCTGTTGTATTTCTCAAATTAATATAAAAATTGTACGCAACAAGCGTATCTTTTATATCCATTTCAAAATGCGCCGCCTCATCCTTATACCATGAATTATGCCCGATAGTGACATTGGCATCATAAACAGCATTTATGTTACAGGATGTCAGTAAAAAAACAAAGGCCAAAACTGGCAACAAAATACGGTACATTATTTTGTTTATTGAGTAAAATGCGAAATAACCAAAAATATTGCTTTGCCGTCAATAAATAATTATCAGAAAATGCCGATAAAATCATCTTCAGCATCCGTTTCAACGTTATCTCTCACACTTTGCTGAAGCGCATAGCTTTCCAGGTCAACCGGGAATTTTTTCTGCCGGTTCATTTCTATTATCTTCTTCACCTTTTCAATGGGGATAGCCATGATGCTGGTTGTGTCGCCTTCATAGGCATACCACATAATCCTTTTGAAGATGTCACTTTTCTGATAAATGGCATCGCCTTTTTTTGTTTTCAGGATAATTCTGTTGTCGGGAAAATCTTTCAGGGCTTCCACATAACTGTCCACTTCGTAATTCAGGCAACATTTCAATTTTCCGCACTGCCCGGCAAGCTTTTGGGGGTTGAGTGACAATTGCTGTACCCGGGCTGATGTAGTGGAAACGCTGCGGAACCCGCTGATCCATGATGCACAACAAAGTTCACGCCCGCATGACCCCAGGCCACCCAGCTTGGCCGCCTCCTGCCTGACACCGATCTGGCGCATTTCGACGCGTATTCGGAAAGCTTCGGCCAGCTTTTTGATCAGCTCCCTGAAATCAACTCTTTCACTGGCCGTGTAGTAAAAGATGGCTTTTGTTTTGTCGCCCTGGTATTCCACGTCGTTAATTTTCATCTCCAGTCCCAGGTCCATGGCAATCACCCGTGTCTTTTTCATTGTAGGCCTTTCAAGAGCCATCACTTCAAACCATTTTTCGATGTCCACCGGACGGGCATGCCTGAATACTTTTTTCATCTCTCTTTTCTCAGGATCAAAGTTTTTTCGTCTCATTTGCAACCTCACTGTATCACCGGTCAGTGAAACGATCCCGATATCATGGCCGGGAGAAGCTTCCACGGCTACAATCTCCCCCTCAAGCAAACGCATTTCCGGCGGATAGATAAAAAAATCCTTGTGGTCGTTTTTAAATCTGACTTCCACATAATTCGGGATCTTCGGCCCGGAAACATCAGGTAACCAACTGTAAGAAGCCAGTTTGCAACATCGAGACTGGTTAACGGTTTGTCCTCTTGAATGAGTACCTGCCGGAATACAACAACCCCGCATTGTTTCGGGTTTTATATATGTTTTTGTTATCTCTGTCTCTTTATCCATTTCCCCCTCTTTTCAATATTAATGCTAGGACAAAAATATAACAAAGTTTTGAAATTACTGCTATATGGAAATTAACCAAAAGAGGACAACTTTACATAATGATGTATTTTGCTTTTTATGAATCTCTTAACATTAACTTAACATTGGCTTAATAATGTCTTTATTCTGTTCTGTTACTTTTGTTTCAAAATCTGAAAACGATGAAAAAATTATTTTTAAGTTTAATAATTATTGCCCTGTTGGGCACGGCATACGCAGGAAATGACAATGCCAAAGAAAACAAAACTGCTGCAAAAGCCACAAGCGGCATTACCTTAAGCGGTAAAATCATTGACTTCTCAACCGGGGAAGCCTTAACGGGTGTTGAAGTAAAAATTAAAGGAAGTAACGTTTCCACCTACTCGGATCTGGACGGTAAGTTTTCGTTCGAAAATCTGAAACCGGGAGAATATGATATCATCGCTTCATTTATTTCATACAAGAAAAGTCTTATTGAAAACTATAACGCGGAAAGCGACAGCAACATCGAAATCAAATTGCAGGAAGATTAAAATTTTATCCTCCATATATTTTAGGTCATTGGTTATTTTTATTCCAGGCACTCCTTAAGGGGTGCTTTTTTCAATATTTTCTTTTATCAATAAGCACACCCTTTCCATTATACATTTTCCATATTCCTGTTTTTTTGCCTTTTTTATAATGCATCTCATATAATAAAACACCATTGGAATTCCAAATAAACCAGTCTCCGTTTTTCTTATCATTCAAATAATGGGCAAGTGCGGTTTGCGTTCCGTTTTCGTTCCATTTTATCCACTCTCCGTTTTTAAGTCCTTCTTTATAGGAACGTTGCTCCTGCGTTTTCCCGTCTTCAAAATAAATAATCACCAATCCGTCTTCAATGCCGTCTTTAATGTTTCTCTCGATTTTCGGATTGCCGTTTTCGTAATACTCAATATGCCTGCCTGTGTAAAGCATGTCATTTTTATAATAACGGCCGTCTTTGTATTCAAGCTTTTGTGCCAACAGAACGGTTGATGCAAACACCATTGCAAAGAGGAAAAGCACAGGATAAATAATTTGTTTATTCATACCAAATAATTATTCAAATTTAATAAATAACCGAAAGTTTCTAATTGATCATGTATTTAAAACCCAATTCCAGGAGCACACCGGCAGAAAACTGCCTGTAGATATATTCCCGGTTTTTATATGTATAAGTTTCCTTATAATATGGGTTTAAAATATTTTTTGCCCGGATTTCAAGCAGCCATCGTTGGGCAATCCGCTTGCCCAGTGTAAAGTTTAAGTAATGCACCGGTTGAGCATAAACATCGGGGGTTCCTCCTTTGACATTGATCACAATTTTCGGACCGCTGACATTATAAACCAGGTTTATATCCAGGCCAATATCCGGATTGTTGTAAACCAAATACGTGTTGATGATGTAAGGAGATTGCCCGAACATGGGGCGGGTGCTTTTTGCTGTTAGGTCAGTGGCCCGTATTGCTATCAGTTCTGCCGAATCAATTGCCACTTCCGAATAGATATAAGTAAAATTCAATCCGACTTTAAAATGTCGGAGTGCATTGATGAAATCAAGATTTTTTCTAACGTCAAATTCGGCACCGTAAACTGTTGCTTTATCCACATTTTCCCATGTCAATTCAGAATTTTGAGTGATCGGATTATCAACCAATTCAATGGGGTCATTAAAATATTTGGAAAAAACGCCCAGTGAGACAATCTCTCCCGGGTTAAAAAAATATTCCCAACGAAAATCCAGATTATCTATAAGTGTCCGCTTTAAGTTGGCATTGCCCACATACACTTCACCCCCTGCAAAGTCTTCCGAAGCATAGGGAGCCAGTTCCCTGAATGTCGGCCTGGCAAGTGTCCTGCTGTAATTAGCCCGTATGTTCATTCTGTTGCTGACCCTGTAAGTGAGCGCCAGGGCCGGAAGAATGTCATTGTTTTTAAGATATCCTTTTTCAAGCCTGTCATCTTTACTCGCCGAATTGATCAGGGTATATTCGTACCTGACCCCGGCAATAATCCTTAATTTCTTCCAGGCTATGGCATCAACCATCAAAAAACCTGCTCCTACCGTCTGGTTAGCCGTATAACTGTTTTTCAAGTCATCATCAGGAACACCCTGAATATACACACCGAAATTCTGTCCTGATCCCGGATTGAACCGGCTGTAGTTTATCCCAATCATCGAGTCAGCGACAAATGCTGCGATGTTTCCGTTATAAACATTGGGTGCAAACTGAAACTGATAATTCACCCGGGTTTCGTTGAAGTCCCTGTTTTTGTAAGAATAAACGCCGCCAAATTTAAGTTTTGGAGCATGAGGATTTTTACCCAGTACAAGGTTAAGATCAGCTTTGAAAAAATAATTCATTTCAGTCATATCCCTGTAAAATCGTGAAGGATTTTTATAAATAGCGGGTTCTATGGCATAGTTGTTCGGACTTTCAAGGTCAGGGTAATAGCTGTTTGTAAAAAAACGCATATCGGGCTCATCCTGCTTTGATTGCGTGACTGATCCGGTCCAGTTGAATTTCAGCCCCGAAATTTTTTCAAAATAATGTTCTCCCCTGATTTGACCCGAATTTAAAGACCTCTGGAGCCATTGTAATTTGCGCGTTTCAATTATCAGGTTTCCAACTTCATCGGACGGTTTTTTGCCGTACATATATCGTGCAGACGAGATACCGCTCTGATTTTTGTAAATATCAAGACTGACTTTATTGCTATTGTTTATTTTATATGTCACATTGCCCAAAACACCCCATAACGCTTCTTTTGTCCCTTGATTATCATTGTATTCATGCTGCTTGGTCAGGGTTTTATCCTCAGAACCGCCTAACTGATACCTGCCTTTGATCCCGTTTTCATAAAAATTTTCCTTTGTTTTATAAGAAAACCCAAGCAAATAACCCAGTTGACGGCCTTTTTTCCCAATACTTATTTGATTTCCAACTGAAAATTGCAGACTTGTATTCAACGCGGATGAGCTTCGTTCAGGACCCATGATTTTATTAAAATCCATGCTGATATTTGTCAATTGCTGACGATTGGCAGGATAAACCGGTATTTTACCTTTGGCAGAATTCGGGATATTTCTCAAGCCATTATCGTACCCTAAAAAATCCGTAGGACTACCGGGGTAGCTCAAAAAACCGGAGTGTAAACTTGCCTGTGTATTATAGCCGAGCCGCAACCCGATATGAAGTGTATAGCTTTCGGGAAAATCTTTGGTAACAATATTGATCAACCCCCCTGTAAAATCGGCAGGCAGGTCAGGGGTAAAGGTTTTGTAAACAATAATATTGTCAATCAGGTTAGTGGGAAAGATGTCCATTTGAACTGAGTTCCTGTTGGGATCGAGGCCCGGGATGTCAGCACCGTTTAAAATGGTTTTGCTGTACCGGTCACCCAGTCCTCTGACATATACGTATTTTCCGTTTTCCACATTCACTCCGGTAATCCGTCTCAGGGCACCTGCCGCCTCGCTGTCGCCGCCGCGTTTCATTTGCTGGGCAGATACACCATCAATTACATTAGCCGATTTTTTTTGAATTGTAAGCAGAGCTGCCTCTGTCCGTTGTTCCATTTTGGCTTTTATCTCAACTTCTTCAAGACCAAGGCTAACGGTATGCAGTCTTACATTCAACAGGGTTACGTCGCCTTCTTTAATCTCAACCTGCTCAAAAGTTTGAGTTTCATAAGAAATATACTGGCAAACAAATGTGTAGGTTCCGGGTTCAAGACCGGGAATCGTGTAATTACCATCCAGATCGGTAGCTGCCCCGGTGGAGGTTCCTTTGATCATCATAGTGGCACCGATGAGTTCTTCACCGGTTTCGCCGTCAATGATCTTTCCCAGGAGTATTCCCTGCGATTGTACCAAAACAAAAGAACTAATAAATAACAAGGTTAATGTTAATTTGATAATTCCGTTCATTGCAGTTTTACTATTTTAAGGTATTTAATCAAAAATAGTAAAGTGGTCCCAGGAATTTACCCGGGGCCACTTCGCCTTTGTCTATTTTGCTTTTACATTTATAATAATAAGGAGTATGAATTATTTCGACATGTATTTTGAAAACAATGTCCAGCCTGCAGACCAGTTTTCTCCTGCAGGGTCAAAAGCTCCTTTGTATGTTGTTGTTTTAAACCAGGTGTCAGGGACAGAGGCCAGGCTTCCACCGACATCACCGGTTGGGATTGGGTTGAAAAGTGAAAATTGTTCGTCAATTTCAATACCCGGATCCCGAACGACGTTTCCTGCAGTTGTGAAATAATCGGCTACTGCCCGGGATGCTTCATCCGTTTCATTCTGGGGAACATCATCAGCGGCTGATATATTGAATATCGGGTCCTGCCCCACAGACCAGAAAATATTATTTTCAAGAGTTAGTTCACCGTTTTGGAAGCGTGTATATGAATCTTCACCGGTAAGCAACTCAATATCTACACCTTTATCCTGATTAACCAGAATGGAATTGGCATAATGGCCACCTGCATTATCACGAAAAGTAACCAATCTTTTACCGGCACCGTTACCACGGCCCATGTAAGTAACGTTAAAAATTTGCGGTACAGCATAAGGTTGTCCGGTTTCGGGATCTGTACCCCCATCATGTTCTCCCACACGGTCACCCCGGCCAAAGCCCTGTACGGCAAGCCAAAACTGACCGTAACCACGGAAGCCCTGGTCATAATCATAACAATCGTCACCACAAAAAGCGACAACAATATTATTCAGTCGCGGAGTCCCGCCAAAAAACTCAATGCCGTCATCTTTATTTGAAAATATTTCAATATACCCGATAACCGTACCACTACCTACTGCACCGAGGGTTAAGCCGTTTATTTCATTTCCTTCACCTATTTCGGTACCGCCATGACGGATCGAAACATATTTTAAAATACCCGAATTATCGCTGTCATCATTTCCCCCGTATTCACCACGTGGTTCTGTTGTGGGAATCCCTTCGATTTGTTGCGTTGACGGATCGGTGTTCAAACGGGCTTTACCCAGTATAATCACACCTCCCCAAAGGCCATTGTCCAAATCGGGAACCGCTCCCTGAAGATCATCGGCCTCGGCGGTAAAAATGATGGGACGTTCAGCCGTTCCCCTGGCAATGATCTTACCTCCACGGGCAACAATCAGTGCCGAAGCATTTTCACCCTGTCCCGGTTTGCCCTTGATGATCGTTCCTGCTTCAATTGTTAGGGTCTGGCCATCATTTACAAAAACAAAACCATTAAGAATATAAACATTGTCGGATGTCCAAGTGGTGGTGCCGGTTCCTTTCCCGTTATCTGTTATTGTTACAGAACTGATCAGGTTGCTGTACATGGTTTCATTGACATTCATGGCCACACCCTGTCCGTTAAAAATACTGACATCACTGGCCGGCGATACGTAAACGACTTCTTTACCGTTAGAGGTACCGTTAAGCGTGAGGCTGATGGTAGCCACAGCATCTCCTGCTGTGTGTGAAACTGTAAATTCTTTTAACTCCGCAACTCCCCCTTCAAGTGTTACTTTGAAGCTTGAATTGTCAAGATTGCCAACGGCACCGGCATTTTTATAAACGCCCTCACTGAAATTTACTTTTACTTCGAATTGACCCGCATCAGAGGATATCTGAAGACCTGTCATTGTTGGCGAAGATTTCTCTCCGGGTGAATCATCACTTTTTTTACATCCTGTGAAAGAGATGATCAATGCCATAATCACAATGGCAGATAAGGTTAAAGTTTTTTTGTTCATCATAAGATAATTGGTTTACAAATGATACAATTCCTGTTTTTTTTGATTTTACAAATCAATTCTATCTATAATATGTGACCGTTAAGCGACTATTAAGTAAATGTTAAGT
>CAZMOS010000070.1:0-18026 GCA_964567945.1 uncultured Lentimicrobiaceae bacterium | reverse complement strand
CACCGCAAGTGAGAAAAAACAGAGAGCTTCTTATCAATCTCTTTGATAAAGAAGGCTTTGTAGTTGACCCTAAGGAATACTGGCATTTTGATTATGGAAATGTTATTTGGGCAATAGAAAAAGGAGAAAAATATGCTAAATATGGGATAATAAAAAAATAATCAGCACATAACATCATAGAATTTAAAACCCGGTTTAGCCCAAAAAACCAGGCAGCGGATCGGTAAAACATACTGTTACCGGTTTTTAAAACAGCTTTATTTTGTCCTGAAACCGCCGATGGACGATTTATCCATCCCCTACCCCCTTCAACAGCTTCATTGCTTCACCGGCATACTGCTGTGCTTTTTCCATGCTGGTGCTTTCGGCATAAATACGAACAATGGGTTCGGTGTTGGAGGGGCGCAGGTGAAGCCATCCGTCGGGAAACTCAACCTTCACGCCGTCAATGGTGAGGATGGGAAATTTTGAGTAATGGCTTTTGATCTTGTCGAAAAGTTGATTCAGGTCGGCGCCTTTTTCCAGTTGCAGTTTGTTTTTGGAAATATAATAATCGGGATACGTTTTTCTGAGCTCACTTGCTCTGAGGTTTCTTTTTGCCAGCAATGTCAGGAAAAGGGCCACCCCTGCCAGGGCATCGCGTCCGTAATGCAATGCGGGAAAAATAACACCGCCGTTGCCTTCGCCGCCGATAACTGCCTGTGTTTCTTTCATTTTTTCAACCACCTTCACCTCCCCCACTGCCGAGGCAAAATATTTTCCTCCTGCTTTTTCGGTAATGTCACGCAGTGCCCTTGTAGAAGACAGGTTCGAAACAGTATTGCCGGGTTCGTTTTCGAGGATGTAATCGGCGACGGCCACAAGTGTATATTCTTCGCCGAACATTTCGCCGTTTTCCATGACCAGTGCCAGCCGGTCCACATCGGGATCAACCACGATGCCCAGGTCACATTTTTTGTTTTTTACAATTTTCGATATTTCGGTCAGGTTCTCCGGTAAAGGTTCGGGATTGTGCGGGAACTGTCCGTCGGGTTTACAGTAAAGTTCAATGACATCTTCCACGCCCATGGCTTCCAGTAAGCGCGGAATGGCAATCCCGCCGGTAGAATTCACCGCATCTACGGCGATCCTGAAACGGGAGGCGGCAACCAGGTCGGTATCAACATATTTCATTTGCAATACCCGCTGTATGTGACTGTCAATGAGATTATAATCGGCAACAACACTGCCCAGGTCATCCACCGCTGAAAAAATAAAATTTTCGCTTTCTGCCAGTTTGAACATTTCGTTACCATCCTCCTCCGAGAGGAACTCACCATCCCGGTTCAGCAACTTTAAGGCATTCCATTGTTTGGGGTTGTGGCTTGCCGTAATGATGATTCCGCCGTCTGCTTTTTTATTAATTACCGCCATTTCCACTGTCGGAGTAGTTGACAATCCGCCGTTGATCACATTTATCCCCATGCCTGTCAGGGTGGAGACCACAATCCCTTCCACCATTTTTCCCGAAATTCGGGCATCCCGCCCGACCACAAATGTCAGCTTTTTGTTTTGTTGCTTTTGTTTCATAAAGGATGCAAAAGCTGCCGTATATTTCACAATATCAGCAGGTGTCAGTGCATCACCCGAGGGGCCTCCGATGGTTCCCCTGATCCCGGAAATGGATTTTATGAGTGTCATCTGTAAATTATTTGATCGCAAATGTAAAGAAAAGCCGTTGTGTGTGAAAAAAACTTGTATTTTTCTGACAGCTTAAGATATGAACATTGCCGGATAGTAAGTGTTTAAAAATATTTTATGAGATATTTTACACACAAACAGGAGTATTTATATTTTTACACTGTTTTTCAAAGAGATTATGAAGGAAGATTTTGACTGGTTAGACGAAAAGGAGGTGAAAGCCCTGGTCGAACGTTTTGAGTCCATGATCAAGGAAGGGGTACAGTATTTTTTTGATGTGGACGAATTTGAGGTGGTCATTGATTATTATTTTGAAAAGAACCTGATGGAGATGTCGAAAAAGGCCATTGACCAGGCCCTGGCACAGCACCCCGGTTATACGGGTTTCAAGATCAGGGAAGCCAGGTTGCTTGCTTACCGCAGGAAATTTTACGAAGCGCTTGAACTGCTGAATATGATTGAGCTGCTGGAGCCGACAAATGACGAAATTTATCTGTCAAAAGGTGAAATATACAGCCAGATGAACAAACATGACCTGGCCATTGAAGAGTACAAAAAATCGTTGCCTTACACACAATCCCCCGAGGATATTTTTACCAGCATTGCTTACGAATACGAGAATCTGAACAATTATTCACAGACCATCAGGTTTTTAAAAAAGGCACTGACCATCAGGCCCGATTCGGAAGACCTCATCCAGGAAATCGCTTTCTTTTTCGAGATCACATCGCGTGAGGAGGAAGCCATCGAGTTTTTCAACAAGTTCCTGGACGACAACCCTTACTCAAAGCAGGCATGGTTTAACCTGGGCATCTTTTACAATACACTGGAACTTTTCGAAAAGGCCATCGAAGCTTATGAGTTTGTGCTGGCCATTGATGAAACCTTTGCCGCCGCCTATTTTAATATTGCCAATTCTTATACAGGCCTGGAACATTACCGCACTGCCATTAAATATTATAAAGAGACGCTGAAATACGAAGACCCCGAGGCACTGACTTTCCAATATATCGGGGATGCGTATGAAAACCTCGGCGATCTGAAAGAGGCGCTTGTTTATTACAACAAAGCCCTGGAACTGGATGATAAATATGCAGATGTCTGGGTTTCCATCGGCAGGATATTTATCCGGCAGAATCTGGATAAAACGGCGGTCAGGTATTTTGAAAAAGCGATCAACCTGCAGCCTGAAAACAGTGATTACAAATTTGAACTGGGTGTTCTTTTCCTGAAACAAAATCAAACGGTAAAAGCCGAAAAGCTTTTTGAGAAAATTGTCAAGGAGGAACCCGGCTTTGGCGATGCCTGGATCAATTATTCGATATGCAAATCAATAACCGAAGGATATGATGAGGCAATCAATGTGATTGAAGAAGGTCTTGAGTTCAATAATGAAAACGCCTCACTCTGGTATCGCCTGGCAGGATACCTTTACAAAACGGGAAAAGTGCAGCAGGCATTTTACTATATCGAATCGGCCATGAAACTTGATTTTGACCGGCACAGCGAGCTCACCAATTTTATGCCTGAACTATTCCAGGAATCCCGTTTTATGGAACTGGTCGGGATTTATTCCGGTCAACAATGAAAGAATATCTGATTTATATTTTGAAAGGCCTGGGAGTGGGCATTGCCAATATCATTCCGGGGGTTTCGGGGGGAACGATTGCCCTGATCACCGGCATTTTTATCCGCCTGATCAATGCGATAAAATCATTCAACCTTCAGGCAGCCAAACTGTTGTTTCGCGGGGAGTGGAAGGCATTTGCCAGGCAAACCGATTTCTGGTTCCTGGTTTCCGTTTTTTCGGGCGTTGTTGTCGCCATTGTTTTGCTGGCACGTATCTTCGGTTTTCTTTTTGATCATTACCCCGTTTATATCTGGGCTTATTTTTTCGGGCTGGTGCTGGCATCGGTTTATTTTGTCGGGAAACGGGTTGACCGGTGGACAGCAGTAGTCATTGTTTTTTTCATCATCGGGACGGCTATTGCCGTTGTCATAACCTTTTTTAACCCTGCCGCCGAAAACAGCAACTTTTTTTATCTGTTCCTTTGCGGGGTGGTTGCCGTATGCAGCATGATCCTGCCCGGTTTGTCAGGCTCGTTTGTATTGATCCCGATGGGGAACTATCAGTTGGTCGCCATTGATGCCATCAACAACCGTGATTTCGGAATTCTTTTACCGGTTGGGCTGGGAGCCATTGTGGGGCTGATTGCTTTCTCGCATATACTGTCATGGGTCTTTAAAAATTACAAGGACCAGACCATTGCTTTGCTTACCGGATTTATCCTTGGCTCGCTGAACATCCTTTGGCCATGGAAAAACCCTGTTTATCTTACTGACAACACAGGTGAATTCATTTTAAAACACGGCGAGAAGGTAGTCGCCCGTTACGAAAGTATCATGCCGGGCGCCATGACCACAGAAGTATGGATTGCCATTTTTATTATGATCATGGGGATTGTTTCTATCGTAATGCTGGAACTGACGGCGATGAAAGAAGAACACAATTAATTTTGACGTATGGAACTATACGGACTCATCGGAAAAAAGCTGGAACATTCTTTTTCTCCCGGTTATTTTAAAAAGAAGTTTGAAAAGCTGGGACTGGATGCAGATTACCGCCTGTTTGAAATTGAAAATGTTTCCGGACTTCAGGAGGTGCTCTACCGAAACCCGGATCTTAAAGGGCTGAATGTGACTATTCCCTATAAAACGGAAGTTATTCCTTTTCTTGACAAACTTGATGAAACTGCAATTGGTGCGGGGGCGGTCAATACCATAAAAATCAGCCGTTCTTCCGGAAAGCTGTCTCTTGAGGGATATAATACGGATATTACGGGTTTTAAGGAAGCTTTGAAACCTTTGTTACGTAACCGGAATATCAGTCATGCCCTGATCCTCGGAACAGGAGGAGGAGCACATGCAGTGGCCTTTGTGTTTGAGCAAATGAATATTGACTTTTCCTATGTCAGCAGATCCGGAAAACATCCTGTGTTGAGTTATAATATCTTGGACAAAGAGATCATTTCCGGGAATACGTTGATCGTGAACACCACACCCTTGGGAATGTTTCCCCGGACAGATGAATTTCCTGACATTCCTTATGAATTCCTGACGAAAGACCACGTTGTCTTTGACCTGATCTACAACCCTCCGGAAACCGTTTTCCTGAAAAAAGCCCGGCAAAAAGGGGCGCTTGCCTCCAACGGGCTAAAAATGCTGGAAATACAGGCTGAAGCATCATGGGCGGTTTGGAATATACGGTGAGCATCCCGCTTTGTTAATGTTTTGTTAAAATCTTGCTTTTCAGAAACTTTCTGGCAATCTCTTATTAATTTTGAGTTCTTCTGTCCATAAACGATATCGTCATGAAAAAATTTCTGAAGATTCTTCTGATCGTACTGACCATCGTTGTCATTGGAATTGGTGCGATATTGTTGTACGTCAAATCCATGCTTCCGGATGTGGGTCCGCCACCTGACATTGTTGTAGAAATAACTCCCGAGCGTGTAAAAAGGGGTGAATACCTGGCAAATCACGTATTTTTATGCATGGACTGTCATTCGGAACGTGACTGGTCAAAATTTTCCGCACCGCCCAAACCGGGGACTGAAGGCAGCGGAGGGGATGAATTCACACGCGAGATGGGGTTTCCCGGTCATTATTACGCCACCAACATCACCCCCGGAGGCATCGGTGACTGGACTGACGGTGAGGTATTCCGTGCCATTACAACAGGCGTCAGTAAAGACGGGCGTGCACTTTTTTCCATTATGCCATATCCTTTTCTCGGTAAAGCGGTTAAGGAAGATATTTATGCTGTGATTGCCTATATCCGCACCCTTCCGGCGGTAACAAAATCCTTTCCTGAACCGGAGTCCGATTTCCCATTCAATTTCATCATCAATTTGCTGCCTTCCAAAGCCGAATTTTCCGGGCCCATAGATCCCTCGGACAAACAGGCTTATGGCAAATATTTGAGTTTAGTGTGTATCGAATGTCATACGGTAGCTAAAGACGGGCAGATCATTATGGAAAAAGTTTTCGCAGGTGGCCGGAAGTTCCCTTTGCCCGGTGGCGGAACCGTTTATTCCGCAAACATTACGCCTGACAAGGAAACCGGTATCGGCAACTGGACAGAAGAACAATTTATCCAAAGGTTTAAGCTTTACCAAGATTCTTCTTTGAAACTGCCTGATGTGCCTCCAAACACGTTCAACACTTATATGCCCTGGGTGATGTTCTCGGGAATGAAAACCGAAGACCTTTCAGCTATTTACAATTACCTGATGGGGCTTGAACCCAAAAAAAACAGGGTGATTAAGTTTGTGGCCAATTGAAATTATAAACCGGAATAAACATTAAAACCCGAATTACCCCTGGGAAGCGAGGTACGGGCCAGGCAAATGAGCCCATGAGGGTTAACCCCGATTTAAATTTATCCAAAACCTTGTTTTATTAAAAATTTTACTTGACTTTTTGCCTCATTTTTTTTATATTTAGGCCTTCCGGAATGAGGGGTTATGTATTCATTTTTTATGAATGAACAGCTTAAAAGAACAAAAATGAAAACTCCCGAAAAAATAGTCAGGCAACAGGCAGTTGCAGGAACTTTTTATCCTGCCGGCAGGAATGATGTTCTCGAATTTATCCGGAATCTCGAGTCGTCAGCAGAAGACGGGATTGACGAATTGTTGAACTCTGTTCAAAAACAAAAGATCTCCGGTATTATTGTACCGCACGCCGGATGGATCTTTTCGGGAAAAACGGCTGTCATTGCTTATCAGTTATTGAAAAAAACGCTTCCTAAAAAAATAGCTCTGTTGGGGCCTTCGCACCATTTTCCCATTAACAGGATACTATGCGATGAACACAGTTACTGGAAAACGCCATTAGGACTAATCAAACTGTTAAGGGACAATTATTTCGAGAGCAATTCCACCTACCATGCTCCCGAACATTCTCTTGAGGTGCAGGCCCCTTTTATTAAACATTATTCGGGTGAGTCATTGCTTTTGCCATTGCTAACAGGACAAATCACCATAGCCGATGCTGCCGATTGTGCAAGGCATCTTTCCACGCATGGGTATTTTCTCGTTATCAGCACAGACATGAGTCATTTTTACGATCTGGACAGTGCCAGGAAAACCGATGCTGTTTCTATTCATAATATCGAGAATCTCATCCTTGATCAGGTGGACGCCTGTGGAATAAACCCCCTTAAAGTGGCCGTGGAGTACTGCCGGTTGCGCGGAACCCGGCCCCACTTGATTGATTATTCCACCTCTGCTGAAATATCAGGCGACCCGCACAGTGTTGTAGGTTATGCCAGTTTCTGGTTTTGATCACGTTTCCCTGTATTTAACCACCGGCTCATCATACTCCTCAACAGGCAGGCAGGCACACAGGTTACGGTCACCGTAAGCATCATCAATTTTAGCTACTGGAGGGAAATATTTATTTGTACGCACCCATTCAAGCGGAAATGCTGCCTTTTCCCTTGGATAAGGATACTGATAATCATCGGCTATCACTATCTCCGCGGTGTGGGGCGCATTGAAAATCACGTTGTTTTTCTTTTCTGCTTCGCCTTTTACAACTTCCTCGATTTCCTGCCTGATCTGTATCATAGCATCCACAAAATAATCCAGTTCCCTTAGAGATTCACTCTCTGTGGGTTCAACCATCAGTGTTCCATGTACCGGAAAAGCAACAGTCGGGGCATGGAAGCCATAATCCATAAGCCGTTTTGCAATGTCCACAACGGTAATGTCGGCTGTCTTGCCGAACTGATTACAATCCAGGATCATTTCATGCCCCACAAAACCGTTTTCCCCGGTATAAAGTATAGGATAATAATCTTTCAGACGGTGCAACAGATAATTGGCATTGAGGATTGCTATTTCGGTTGCTGCTTTTAATCCCTTCCTGCCGAGCATTTTCAGATACCCGTATGAGATCAACAATATCAGCGCACTCCCAAATGGTGCCGATGCCACGGCTGTAATCCCTTTTTCTCCCCCGGTAGCGGAAAAAATATGTCCTGGCAAAAACTCTTTCAGGTGTTCGGCAACACCGACCGGTCCGACACCCGGGCCACCGCCTCCATGAGGAATGCCAAAGGTTTTATGCAGGTTGAGGTGGCTGACATCGCAACCGATAAATCCCGGGCTTGTCAATCCCACCTGGGCATTCATGTTGGCACCGTCCATATAGACCTGTCCTCCGTTTTTGTGGATGATATCCACAATCTCCCTTATTCCTTCCTCAAATACACCGTGTGTGGAAGGATAGGTGATCATAATGGCCGACAGGTTGTCCTTGTGTTCTTCCGCCTTCTGCCTTAAATCCTCAATATCAATGTCCCCGTTTTCCGTTGTTTTCACAACCACTACTTTCATTCCGGCCATTACCGAGCTGGCCGGGTTGGTTCCATGTGCCGAAGCAGGGATCAGGCAGATATTGCGATGGCCTTCACCTATGCTTTCCTGATAGGCCCTGATGACCATCAATCCGGTATATTCCCCGGCAGCGCCCGAGTTAGGCTGGAACGATATGGCGGCATATCCCGTGATCTCACAAAGTATCTTTTCCATCTCTTCAATTATCAGGGAATATCCTTTAGCCTGTTCAGCCGGTACAAAAGGATGGATGTCAGTAAATTCCGGCCAGCTTACCGGCATCATTTCCGAAACGGCATTCAGTTTCATGGTGCAACTGCCCAGCGGGATCATGGAGCGGTTCAAAGCGATGTCTTTGTTTTCAAGCTTCTTCAGATAACGCATCATCTCCGTTTCGGAATGATAATTATGAAAAACGGGATGTTCGAGAAAACTGGTTGTTCGTACCAGTGTTTCAGGAATGTTTTTGTCTGTGTTTTCTTCCGGTATGGAAAAACCGAGTTCGAATTCTTTCTTACCGGCGGATTTTCCGAGTATGGCTGCGATGAGCGCCACATCTTCCCGTGAAGTGGTTTCATCCAGGCTAATCCCAATATGATCCTCATCGTTAAAATATCTGAAGTTGACTTTGTAATCCAGGGCAACTTCTTTGATCTTTTCAGTTTTTACACCACCGGGGACCTTCAAATACAGCGTGTCGAAAAATGATTTATTCTCCTGTGCATATCCCATTTTTTCCAATGTTGCCGACAGGTCAACTGTCAGCGCATGTATGTCCGAGGCAATTTCCCGGAGTCCGTCCCTTCCGTGGTAAATGGCATAAAATCCCGACATGATGGCCAACAATGCCTGTGCAGTGCAGATATTTGATGTGGCTCTTTCACGTTTGATGTGCTGTTCACGTGTTTGCAGGGCCATTCGCAAGGCATTGTTGCCTTGCGAATCTTTTGATATTCCGATGATCCTTCCCGGCATTTGCCGTTTGAAATCTTCGGTAGTGGCAAAAAAAGCGGCATGGGGGCCGCCATAGCCCAAAGGTACGCCAAATCGTTGCGAATTACCAAATACTACCTGCGCACCCCACTCCCCGGGCGGTTTTAAGAGGGTGAGTGCCATCAGGTCGGATGCGACAGCCAGGGGAATGTTCTTCTCTCTCAAACGCTCTGCAAATTCAGTGTGATCAACAATTTCACCCTTTTGATCAGGATACTGGAGCATGCAACCGAAAACGCGTTCATTCAGTTCAAAAGTTCCTGCATCTGCAATGACCAGCTCTATATCATTGGATTTCGCCCTTGTTTTCAGCACCTCGACCGTCTGAGGAAACATATCCTGCGAAACAAGAAATACATTGGCCCCTGCTTTGACCATTGCCCGTGGCCGGGCATGATAAAACATGAGCATCGCCTCGGCAGCAGCCGTTCCCTCGTCAAGCAATGAAGAGTTGGCCAGAGGTAACCCCGTCATGTCGGAAACCATCGTTTGAAAGTTCAGCAATGCTTCAAGCCGGCCCTGCGAAATCTCCGCCTGATAAGGGGTGTAGGAAGTGTACCAACCCGGGTTTTCAAAAACATTTCGCATGATAACCGGAGGGACAAAAGTATTGTAATACCCCAGCCCGATATAAGACTTGTAAACCGAATTCTGCTTTGCAATCTCACGGATATGATTCAGGTATGAATATTCATCCATCCCCTCATCAAGATTCAGTTCTTCTCTTAACCGGATACCTTCCGGGATTGTTTTTTCAATCAACTGGTCAAGTGAATCGAGCCCCATTCGCGTGAGCATGATTTCAATATCCTGCTCATTGGGGCCTATATGGCGAAAAAGGAAATTATTGTATTTCATTGCAGTTTAAGTTACTGATGTTTGCCTGCAAATGTAGTTTTTTTCATGCTACTTTTCTTTGGGACAAGCAGGTGATTTCCTACGGGTTTTACTGATTTTATCAACAGTTTATTAAAAAAAAGGAGGATACAGATACCCTCCTTTTAAAACAATATATGATGAATTGTGGTTATTGGTTTATCCGCATTTTGTAGAATGACCGGTAAACAAATACCAGTGCGATGATCAGAAATGCTCCGCCGATGTAAGGAGCAATATCCCTGAAAGTTACCGACAGGGCAATTTCCATGGCCAGTAAACCGAAAAGTGTGGTAAACTTAATTACCGGGTTCATAGCCACCGAAGAGGTGTCTTTATATGGATCACCGACGGTATCACCCACAACAGAAGCGGCATGGAGATCTGTACCCTTTTCCTGCATATCCACTTCGATCACCTTTTTGGCATTGTCCCATGCACCTCCGGCGTTAGCCATAAAAATGGCCTGAAACAAACCGAAGAAAGCAATGGACAGCAGGTAACCGATAAAAAGCGAAACAGGCAAAGAATAAGAGAGGGCTTCCGCGCCTTTCATGTTTTCCAAAAGACCGGCCGGTGCAGCTAAAAATGCAAAAGCAAGGGCAAAGGAAAACAGGGCAATAAAGATGTTCCACATACCTTTTTGCGCATAAACCGTACAGATCTGAACTACTTCTTTTGACTTGGTCACATCAGCTTTTTTGGGCGCGTTGGGGTCGAGGTTGATGTTCTTTTTGATGTAATCCGTTGCGCGGGCAGCACCTGTAGTTACCGCCTGAATAGAAGCGCCGGTGAACCAGAAGATCACCGCCCCGCCAAGAAGGAAACCAAGAATAGTATATGGGTTCAGTACGTTTAATATCTCTTCGGGTTCAAGTCCGAGGGTTTTTTTAATAACCAGGATCAGTGAAAAGATCATGGTTGTTGCTCCCACAACTGCCGTGCCGATCAAAACGGGTTTGGCGGTGGCTTTAAACGTATTTCCCGCGCCGTCGTTGGCCTCGAGGTAGTACTTTGATTTTTCAAAATCAGGTTTGAATCCGAAATCTTTTTCGATTTCGGGCGTAACTTCTTTTTGGTTTTCCTCGATCAGTGAAAGCTCGTAAATGGATTGTGCATTGTCGGTTACCGGGCCGTAACTGTCAACGGCAATGGTCACAGGCCCCATTCCGAGGAAACCGAATGCAACCAGTCCGAAAGCAAAGATCGAAGGATAGATCATAATATTAGACAGGCCGTAAGTACTGGCATAATATCCGATGAACATCAGCATAAAAAATACCATACCCATCCAGAAAGCGCTGAAGTTTCCCGCAACCAAACCGGAGAGGATATTCAGGGAGGCGCCTCCTTTTTTGGATGCTTCAACTATTTCATTCACATGTTTTGATTTGGGGCTGGTGAATATCTTCGTAAACTCGGGTATCAGGGCCGCGCCAAGCGTACCGGCACTGATAATGATGGAAAGAACGATCCACATGTTATGTGGTAAATCCCTGATCGTAAAATAGCTGGCCAGAAAAGTGGCAATGATGGAAAACAAGGAAGTGATCCACACAAGTGATGTCAGTGGTGCTTCAAAATCCAGATCATCGGCATTTTTATATTTCGCGTTGGCAATCCAGCCATTCACCCAGTATGAAAAAACGGAAGTCAAAATCATCAGAATACGCATGACGAAGATCCAGGTAAGTAATTCCACCTGAAGGGATACATCAGCAACTGCCAGAACAATAAAAGAAATAAGCGCCACTCCCGTAACACCGTAAGTTTCAAAACCGTCAGCAGTCGGGCCGACACTGTCTCCTGCGTTATCACCCACACAGTCGGCAATCGTTCCCGGGTTACGCGGGTCGTCTTCACCGATCTTGAAGATCACTTTCATCAGGTCGGAACCGATATCGGCGATTTTTGTAAAAATACCGCCCGCAATCCTTAAAACGGAAGCACCGAGGGATTCCCCGATGGCAAAGCCGATGAAACTGGCTCCTGCATATTCACCCGGAACAAACATCAGAATGATAAGCATCATGGTCAACTCGAGGGAGATCAGCACAACACCTATACTCATTCCGGCAGTCAGCGGAATGTTAAGCAGTTTAATGGGCTTTCTTTCCAGAGAAGCAAATGCCATTCTTGAGTTGGCCAGCGTATTCATCCTGATACCGAACCAGGCCACACTGTAAGAGCCGAGTATCCCGATGACCGTCCAGCCGAGGATCATTAAAACGCCGCCGACACCAAAATGGGCTTCCGACAGCCATCCGAAGTAAAAGGCTACGGCAGCGCCGATAAAAAGGAAAAGAATGGCAAGGAATTTCCCCTGCTGGATAAGATAGGTTTTCCCTGTCTGGTAGATGACATCAGCCACATCGAGCATGGATTTGTGAGCCCTTATTTTTTTAACTTTTGTAAACTGATGCAAACCAAACAGAAACCCGCCAATGGTAATTAAAAATCCCCAGTAAAGGATGGTTTCCGATCTCATTCCCTCTGGGATGACCAGGTCTGCCTCGCCTGCAAAGGATAACACCGGTAATGCAAACAAAGCCAGGAGCGAAAAAACTTTTTTCATAATGATGAATTAATGATAATTTTAGATTAAAAATTCTTTATTTCAAACGTTTTCGATGGAGGGCGCTAAATTAAAAAAATCATCCAAATACAAAACATGCGTTGATAATTTGTTCCATTTGTTAGTAATTAAAAAAACAAAATTAGAAATTGCCTTTTCGCTTTTAAAAAGTTTTCTAATTTTAACCCTCATTTGCAAGACAACCGGAATGAAAAAAATCAGACTCGAAATAGTGGGAATGTCCTACAGTCAGTCACAAAGTGGTGCTTATGCACTCATACTTGGCGTCGTTGGGGGCAAACGCAGGTTGCCTATTATCATTGGGGGCTTTGAAGCGCAGGCCATTGCCATTGAACTTGAAAAAATGAAACCAACACGTCCGCTGACGCACGACCTTTTTAAAAATTTTGCCCTCCATTTCGGGATTAATCTTAAAGAAGTCGTAATAAATAAATTTGAAGAAGGCATATTTTATTCCGAACTGATCTGTGAACACGATGGACTGGAATCGGCGATTGACAGCAGGACAAGTGATGCGGTAGCGCTTGCCATCCGTTTTAACTGTCCTATTTATGCCTATGAATCCATTCTCGAAGAAGCGGGGATCATTATGGACGAGGAAACCGGAGAAGGCGGCGAAGGTACGGTGAAAGAAAGAAAACCCGGAAAACACACCCGCTATGAAGATTTTCTGATGGAAGAGCTGGAAGAAATGCTGAAAAAAGCAGTAACCGACGAAAATTACGAAGAAGCTTCGCGGATACGGGATGAAATAAACAGAAGAAAGAAAGAATCCGGCTGATCAGACCTCTGCTTTCTTCATAGCCTCCGGGTTGTGTCTGTATTTAAACAGGAATATAAAAGCAATTGCGATCACCAGTGAATAAGCCGCAAAAATAAACCAGATATCCTGCCAGTTCCGTATTCCGTCATGCGTGTAATACTGGATGATCACCCCGCTGCCATACGCTCCGATCATAGCGCCAAGGCCATTGGTCATGATCATAAACAAACCCTGGGCGCTGGCCCGGATCCGGGGTTCCGCTTCCATCTCCACAAACAGGGAACCCGAAATGTTGAAGAAATCGAAAGCCATCCCGTAAATGATCATCGAAAGAACAAGAAGCACCAACCCGAACCCTAATGGTGAACCGATACCGAACAGCCCGAAACGCAACACCCAGGCAAACATGCTCATGAGCATTACCTTTTTGATGCCGAACTTTTTCAGGAAAAACGGGATGGTCAGGATAAACAGTGTTTCGGATATCTGCGAAACGGACATCAGAATACCGTTATGAGTGACGGCAAACGCATCTTTGTATTTATCAATTTTACCAAAATCATGAAGGAATGCCTCACCCCACATGTTGGTGATCTGCAGGGCGGCACCCAGCATCATGGAAAAAATAAAAAAGATGGCCATTTTCTTGTTTTTGAACAATACCAGGGCATCCAGCCCCATGGCCTGCGCCAGTGTCTTTTTTACCGGCGATTTTTCGATGCCGCAGTTGGGGAGTGTAAGCGAATAAATGCCCAAAACCAATGAAAAAGCCGCAGAGAAATACAACTGTTTGTTGCTCAATCCCCAGCCCAACAGGTCAATCAGCCAGACGGCAAGGATGAAACCTACGGTTCCCCAAACACGGATGGGAGGAAAGTCTTTTACAATGTCATAACCATTCTTTTCCAGCAGGCAATATGAAACCGTATTGTCGAGGGCAATAGTGGGCATGTAAAGCATCAAATAGAGCAACATCACAATATATAACGGATAGAACTCCGTTTCCTTTGCAGCAAGAAAAAGCAGAAAAGCTCCAGCAATGTGAATGTAAGCATACAATTTATTGGCACTCAACCAGCGGTCGGCAATAATACCCATCAATCCGGGCATGAAAAGAGAGGCAATCCCCAGTGTCATAAAAATCGCCCCGATCTCTTCCCCGCTAAAATTTAATGTTGCACCCAGATATTTTCCAAATGAAAGCAACCAGGCTCCCCACACAAAGAACTGGAGGAAGTTCATGACGGTGATCCGAAACTTAATTCCCATGTTATTAATTTTTTAGTTACCAACCACTGTATTTAAAATGCAATCTCGATGAATATTGATGACTTGCATTGATAAGTTTCACTTCTAAAAAAGCGGTAAATGTAAAGCAATCTTGTTTTTTAACAAATAGCCGGGAAGATATTTTCATTTAACAGATACCGTAAAAACAGACAAAGATCACCTTTTTCAAAATAATAATAAACATTGTTAGTTATTGAATTTCATTAGGATACCCTGTGTGTATTTTTTATCCGTCATTCATTTATCATGTCTCAATATGTTAATAACTTTGGGGCGAAAAATAACCTTTCAGGTCGAAAGCAAAGCATTGCGGGAAGCAGCACCTGAAAGGTTGAACTATAACAAAAAAAGAGATACCTGTTTAAAATTGCATTGCAAATGCGGGTTCTTTATATATCTGATGAAAAAAATCAGTTACCCCGTCCTTCAGGGCGGGGTGAAAAAGAAAAATAATAAATATGAAGCAATATCTTGAACTTTTGGAGCATGTGCTGGAAAAAGGAGTAAAAAAAACCGACCGTACGGGAACCGGGACCATCAGCATTTTCGGGCCGCAGCTTCGTTTTGATCTCCGGGAAGGGTTTCCGGTATTGACAACCAAAAAGCTCCATCTAAAATCCATTATTTATGAATTGCTCTGGTTTTTAAAAGGTGACACCAATGTTAAATACCTGCAGGAGCACGGAGTCAGGATATGGAATGAGTGGGCTAACGAGAACGGCGATCTGGGACCGGTTTACGGTGCCCAATGGCGCAACTGGAACGGGGAAGGCATTGACCAGATCAGCATGGCCATTGATCAGATCAAAAACAATCCTGACAGCCGGCGGATCATTGTAGCGGCATGGAATCCGTCGGTACTTCCGCAATCGGGAAAAACATTTACCGAAAATGTAGCCGAAGGAAAGGCTGCACTCCCGCCCTGCCATGCCTGGTTCCAGTTTTATGTGGCCAACGGAAAACTTTCCCTGCAAATGTACCAGCGCAGTGCCGATATATTTCTGGGTGTGCCTTTCAATATCGCATCCTATTCGTTGTTACTGCTAATGGTTGCCCAGGTTACGGGGCTTGAGCCCGGGGAATTCGTGCACACCTTCGGTGATGCCCACATCTACCTGAACCACCTGGAACAGGTAAAATTACAGCTCACGCGTGAACCCCGGAAACTGCCAACCATGAAACTTAACCCGGAAGTAAAAAGCATTTTTCATTTTCAATACGAAGATTTCACCCTTGAAGGATACGATCCCCATCCGCATATTAAGGGGGAAATTTCGGTGTGAGTGTTCTGGATGCCGGATACTTGATACTGGATGCTGGGGGGAAGAGTGGAAAATTGGAAGAATGGAAGGATGCTTGGGAACTGTGACCTTCCAGAGTCTGAAGGACCTGGAAGAGTCTTGTTTGCCGCTAAAGCCGTTTTGATACCGTTGTTTTTGGCAGATCTGACCTGTACAAAATACAGGTGACCCGGAATGCCGGTCAGATCGATGAATTTGTTTTTCCATTGTTTCAAAAGACAGCATCCTCTTAAATCATACAGCCCTATCGTGAAATCATTTTCCGGCAGCGATATTAACCGTAGGATAAATGCCCGGAACCGGAAAAATGTTTTTCTATCTTTGTCCGACCATTATGCACCGGTTAAAAACCTTTTAATTAACTTTTTTAAATGATACACATTTCAATCATCGTAGCCATTGCGGCAAACAATGCCATCGGAAAAAACAACGACCTGTTGTGGCATATCTCACGGGACTTAAAACGATTTAAAGAATTAACAAACGGGCATTATGTTGTGATGGGTAAAAAAACCTATTTTTCATTGCCTAAAAGGCCTTTGCCCAACCGTACAAATCTGGTCATAACGGATGTGCCCGGTGAGCAAATAGACAACTGCCTGATGGCGTACTCCATTGAAGATGCTATCGAAAAGATGGATACTGAAAATGAAAACTTCATCATCGGTGGCGGTTCTGTCTACAGGCAGTTTTTGCCTTTTGCCGATAAGCTTTACATCACACGTGTGCATAAAGATTTTGAAGCGGATACTTTTTTCCCGGAGATTTCGTTGGATGAATGGGAACTTTTGGAAAAAGAAGACGTAACCGATGATAAGCAGAATGACTTTACCTATTCTTTTGAAATATACAGACGTAAATAAATGAAAGCTAAATATACCGTTATTTTACTGGCTGTTGTCCTCGTTTGGGGTTCCTGCCACAAGGAGCAAAATTCTTGGTTTAATTATAACGACGGAATCGAGTCTTCCAAAACTTTTGTTTACAGTGAACAGATGATGATTGATCTGATGAAGACCTATTTTAAAAGTATCGGTGATTCATTATTACTTGCAACGGGAAAAAGTAACATTGACGGAGCCAATATTTATTATATTGATGCAGCTCCCGATAAACAAATACGCATTGTGTATCCTGAATGGGGTAATGATGACGGTTACGGACATTGGCGGATGAATTCTTACGAAGCGACAACTCCCGCCGATTTTAACGCACCTGATGCATTGGTCACTTTTACCTTCAGTAATTTTTTATATGATAAAGATCCGCTGACCGTCAAAAAGATGACACTTCAGAGCATGGGTAAACCGGACGGGATCAACGATCAGTATCATCTGGTTGCCAACGAAGTAAAACGCTTTTTACCCGATACGACGGGATTTGTTCAGTTCGAAATGGATCAGTATTTTTTGCGGTTTAAAGACCCTTCAGGCATGTATTTTACGGTGAGTGACAGTTTTGCAATCTGGGGGAGCCTTATCGGGATCACAGATCAGGGCTTGTCATTTGACACAAGTATTGAGCCCGATTCGGTTCTGATGAATCAATACACATGCAATTATCTTAAAAAAGGGCCTGCAACAATTCATACGGACGGTTTTAAATATGAGTCTTATGTTTATTTTCCCGGAGATGACACCTGCCCGAATCAGTTTGTGACCGTAATCAATAAAAATTATTTTCCTTATCCCATTAATACCTGGAAGTGAAAATAACCGGATTACTTCAAAAGCTGGTTTATCTTTACCACCATCTTTTCAAATTCCTCCCTGTCGTATAAACGGGTCAGGAAAACAATAGTGCCTTTTTGGTCAATGACCACGTTTCGTGTGACCCCGTTTTCTTTTTTGACAAACAAAGAAAAGATTTCCGCCCCGGGATCCAAAGCCATGGGATAAGTGATCGTCATTTGCTTTTTGAAAGCCATCACTTTTTCCAACGGTTCGTCAAAGTCAACACCAATCAGAATAAAATCTTTGTCTTTATTGGGCAACCAGACTTCCTTTTCCAAGTGGGGCATTTCCCTGCGGCATACGGAACACCAACTGGCTGTGAATTGCAAAACGACTACTTTTTAAGGATTAATATATTGGCTTTTTGTCCTGTCCGCATGTCATTAAAAG